>DATHSW010000166.1:0-3075 GCA_035463855.1 Candidatus Deferrimicrobiaceae bacterium
CCGCCCGGCGGCTGCCCGCGGGCCTGCCGCTCGGCACGCTGCACCCGGGCGACCCCGACGTGGTGGACGTGGCCGAGGAGGCGCTCGCCCGTTACGGGTTCCGGGGCTTCAAGTTCCACATCAACGTGCAGCGCTTCTACCCGGACGATCGGCGGCTCTGGCCGGTGTACGAGCGGCTCCTGGCCCGGGGCGGGGTGCTCCTGATCCACGTGGGCAGCGCGCCCTGGCCCAACGAGTACGACGGCTTCCCGCGGTTCGAGCGGGTCATGACGATGTTCCCGGAGCTCCAGGTGATCGTGGCCCACATGGGGCAGTTCGAGACCCGGCGGCATCTCGAGCTGATGGCGCGGTGCCCGAACATGTACCTCGACACCACCGCGGCCATGGCCGCGCAGAGCCCGATCTACCGGGAAGGGCCCGGGGCGAGCCCGGCCGACGTGACCGACGCCGATCTCGTGCGGTGGCAGGACCGCATCCTCTTCGGCAGCGATTTCCCGAACACGCCCCACGCCTACGACGAGGAGCGGCGGCCGATCTGGGAGCGGCCGGTGCCGGAGGCCGTCCACCGCAAGATCTTCCACGACAACGCGCGGCGCCTGTTCGGTCTCTAGTGCGCGTCAGGCTGGATCAGATCCCGGAGGCGAGGCGCCACGCGCTCGCGGCGCTCGCCGAGGTGGCCGGGCCCGCGAGGCCGGCGTGGGTGGTGGGCGGCGCCATCCGGGAGCTCCTGTCGGGCGGCGCCGTCGCCGACCTCGACCTGGCGGTCGCGGGCGGGGCCCTCGACATCGGTCGCCGCCTGGCCGACCGGCTCGACGCGCGCTTCGTGGTGCTGGATGAAGCCCGCGGGGCCGGGCGGATCGTGCCACGGGGCGCCGGCGCTTCGATCGATCTGGTGGATCTGCGCGCCCCGACGCTCGAGCGCGATCTCCGCGCCCGGGACTTCACGGTCAACGCCCTCGCGATCGCGGTGGGCGATCTGCTGCGCGAGGGCGTCGCCCCCGTCGTCGATCCGACCGGGGGACTCGATGATCTGCGCGCGCGCGTGGTGCGCGCCTGCGGCCCCGCCGCGATCACCGACGACGCGCAGCGGTCGCTGCGCGGGGTCCGGCTGGCCCTGCGGCCGGGCTGGCGGCTCGACGCCGGCACCGAGGCGGCCATCGCCGCGGCGGCGCCCCTGCTCGCGGGCGTGGCGGGCGAGCGGATCCGCGAGGAACTGGTGGGCATTCTCGCCGAGCCGGCCGCGGGGGCGGGCCTGCGCCTCCTGGACCGGCTGGGTGTCCTGGCGGTCCTGCTGCCGGAGAGCGTGGCGATGCGGGCGACCGCCCAGCCCCTGCCTCATCACTTCGACGTCTGGGAGCACTCGCTGCGCGCGGTCGAGGGAGTGGACGTCCTGCTCGCCGACCTCGACTCGCTCGCACCCTGGGGCCCGGCCCTCCGCGCCCATCTGGCCTCGGACCTGGGCGACGGGTTGACCCGGCGCGAGGCGCTCAAGCTGGCCGCGCTCCTCCACGACGTGGCCAAGCCCGAGACGCGGATCGACGACGGCGGGCGCATCCGCTTCATCGGCCACGACACGGTGGGGGCGCAGCGCGCCGCCGACATCGCCCGCCGCTTCCGTCTCTCGCGGCGCGCGAGCCAGGTGATCGAGCGGCTGGTGGCCGAGCATCTGCGGCCCATGCACCTGGCGCAGGCTGGCCTGATCACGCGCCGCGCCCGGTTCCGCTTCTACCGGGCGCTCCGTGACGAGGCGCACGATCTGCTGCTGCTGGCGCTGGCCGACGCGGCCGCGCTCACCGGCGCCTCTCCGCTGGCGGTGTGGGTGGGCCCCGGCGGGGACGTGGCGCGGGTCCTGATGGCCGGCGCCGAGGAGGAGGCCGCCGCCGCCGCCGCGCCGGCCCTCCTGCGAGGCGAGGACGTGATGGCGGCTTTCGGCCTGTCTCCGGGCCCGGAGGTCGGGCGGCTCCTGGCCCTGGTCCGGGAGGCGCAGGCGCTCGGAGTCGTCGCCACGCGCGAGGAGGCGCTCGCGCATCTGCGCGAGATCAGCGGGGGCGGAACTTGACACCCCGCCGGGGGGTTGCCTAGAGTGTGGTCACTTTCCCCGCAAATCCCCCCGCTTCCAAGGAGGCTTGAGATGGTGCTGAGACGTCTCTGTTCGCTCGTGGTCGCCCTGCTCGTGGTCCCGGCTCTGGGATGGGCGGCCCCGCAAGGCAAGATCGTCATCGCGCAGGGTGTGGATCCGACGACGCTCGACACCCAGAACCAGCAGGAGACGCCCGCATCCGTGGTGGCGAGCCATCTGTTCGATACGCTGGTGGAGCGCGACGCGAACCTCAAGATCGTGCCCGCGCTGGCCGCGGAGCTGCCGAAGCTGGTGGCTCCGACGACGTGGGAGGTGAAGCTGCGCCGCGGCGTCAAGTTCCACAACGGCGAGGATTTCGACGCCGAGTCGGTGAAGTTCAGCCTCGAGCGGGTGAAGTCCGGCCTCCGGGCCAGCTCGAACTTCCGGCCCATCGAGAAGGTCGACATCGTGGATCCCTACACGGTGCGGGTGCAGACCAGCAAGCCGTGGCCGACCTTCGTGTCGATCATGGCCTTCCGCCAGGCCTCGATGTACCCCCCGAAGGCCTACGCGGGCAAGGACACCGCCTTCATCTCGCGGAACCCGATCGGGACCGGGCCGTACCGGTTCGTCCGCTGGAGCAAGGACGAGGAGATCGTGCTGGAGGCCAACGAGCAGTACTGGCGGGGCGCCCCGCGGATCAAGACGGTGGTGTTTCGCCCGATCCCCGACGACGCGGTGCGGGTGGCCGCCCTGCAGAACGGCGAGATCGACGTGGCGGTGAACATCCCGCCGCACCTGGCCGGCATCATCGCCAAGCACCCGAAGGTCTTCCTGTCCACCGCGCCTTCGATCCGGACCCTGCAGCTCATGTTCGTCACCCACGAGTACGACGCCCAGCACAAGCTGGTCGGGCCGTACAAGGGCGTGACCGCGGACAAGCGCGTGCGCCAGGCCATCGCCCACGCCATCGACGTGGACGAGATCGTCAACGGGGTGCTCGACGGCAAGGCGGT
>DATHSW010000167.1:0-1503 GCA_035463855.1 Candidatus Deferrimicrobiaceae bacterium
CGCGCCGCCGAAGGCCACCTCGAAGCCGAGCGGCCGGCGCCGGCCATGGTCCTCGGCCTCGAACTTGAGGAAGAGCGCCAGGTCGGTCTGAAGCTCGCGCGCCTCGCGCTCGAAGACGCCCTCGGACGGCGGCGGCACCAGGGCCCGGTGCTCGGCGAGGGCCCGCTCGCCCAGCGCGCGCAGCCGGGCCCCGTGCCGCGCCGGATCCGGGGTCTCCTGCCTGTCGCGGATCTCCCGCATGATCGTCGCGTAGAGATCGTGCAGGATCGAGCCGCGCGTCATCGGATCGAGCCACACGTCCGGATCGGGCTCCGAGTCGTCGATCGGGTAGAGCCCGAGCCCGCGCTGGAGAAAGTAGCGGAACGGGCACTTGGCCAGGTCCTCGAGGCTGGTCGGCGACACGACCGCGCCGGACACGCGCGGATCCAGGCGCGGCCCCGCCTCGGGCACGAGCCCGTCGTAGGCGGTGAACGCCTCCGAGGCGCGCGCGGCCTCGGCCGCCTCGCCCTGGGCCAGGGCCGGGAAGCCCGCGCGCACCGCGGGCAGCGCCGAGGCGTCGGCCCGGCGGAGGCCGGCGAGCCACCAGCCCGCGTCGCTCAGCGCCTGGCCCGGCTCGGCCGGCACCGCGGAGACGGGCTCGCCCAGCTCCTCCAGCAGCCGGTCGTACGTCCACTCCTCCCCGGGCTTCAGCACGCGCACCGCCTGCAGCAGCACCCACGAGGGGAACGTCGCGCGGGCCTGCCGCAGGTCGCGGCAGGAGTAGCTCAGGCAGACGCGGCCGCCCAGGCTGCCCAGGCGCGAGACGATGCGGTAGAGCGCCTCGCCCACGCGGTCCTCGGAGGTGCGCAGGACGGGGTCGATGCGCGCGCGCTCGGCGTCGAGGAGCACCGGATCCTCCACCAGCGCCGGGAACACGCCGCCCTCCTCCAGCGCGATCACGAAGGTGCGGGGCCGCCCCGCGTGGCCGGCGTCGGCCAGCGTGGTCACGTGCAGGTGCCCGGGCCGCGCGCGGTCCCCGCCGACCCGGACGCCGTCGAAGCGCCCGCGGATCAGCGCGAGGGCGTCGGAGGCCGGGCGCGCCAGGTCGCCGAGAGCGCGCAGGTCGGCCAGCGCCTCCGTCAGCGCCACGGCGGCCTCGCCGTCCAGCTCACTGGTCTTCCGCGCGAAGACCTTCACGAACGCGACGGCCGCGTCGAGCCACTGCCCGAGCGGCGCCGGGCTCGCCTCCGGCACGAGCGCCAGCAGCTCGTCGGTCCACGCCTTGAGGCGCTCCGCGTGCGCCTGCCGCTCGCGGTAGCGCGCCCGCTCCTCGTCGCCGCGCTCGGGATCGTCCGCGCGCGTCTGGAAGCTGTCGATCAGCCGCCCCAGCGCCGCCGCATACGTCTGCCGCCCCCACGTCGCCTGCGCCCGCGCCAGCAGTCGCGCCGCCGGCCCCGCCGTCAACCCCTCCCGCTCCCCGTCTCCCTCTCCCCGGAGGGGAGAGGGCCGGGGTGAGGGGCCCGA
>DATHSW010000168.1:0-3724 GCA_035463855.1 Candidatus Deferrimicrobiaceae bacterium
GTGATCGTGACCTGCACGGGCACGCGCGGCGTGGCGGGCTCGCCCCGCTTGCGGCCGTTGCGGTAGCGGAGCCGCGCGATGCTGTCGGTCAGGTTCAGCGCATAGCCCTGCGCGACGTTCCCCGGCCCCCCGGCCGCGGAAAGCAGTGGGATACCTATTGGGTCGAGAAGATTCCGCGGCTCCTGTCGGAGGCCTTCGACACCGCCCGCGTGCCAGCGGGCGGGTATCAGGCCATCCTGATCGACGAAGGCCAGGACTTTGCCGACGAGTGGTACCGGCTCCTGCTCCGGGCGCTCGACCCGGAGGCCAACCGGCTGTTCATCGCTTTCGATTCCTCGCAGAACATCTACCAGCGCCGCGTCAGCTGGCGCACGCTCGGCGTCCAGATCGTCGGACACACCCGAGTGCTGAGGCGCAACTATCGAAACACCGTGCCGATTCTCTCGGCCGCCTATCACATGATCCGTGAGCTGGACGCAGCCCAGGCAGACCCCAGCGAGCTTACCTCTGCCCTCGTCGTCCCGGACCAGGCTCTGCGCTCGGGCCCGGCACCCGAGGTGGCTTGCCTCGACTCGGTCGAGGCTGTGCGGCGACACGCGCGGGACTGGACCATGGCCCGGCTTGAACGCGGCGTCGCGCCCTCGGAGATTCTGATCATCGGCTACAGCCGGCCCGGTATGAAGGATACCGCCGCGTGGCTGTGCACAGAGGGGATCGCGGCCTCCTTCTTGCCGGACCATCGGGCGAACGAGACCGTGGGTGTCTCGACCATCCACAGCTCGAAGGGTCTGGATGCGGGGCATGTGCTGATCCTGAACGTCCACGAGCTGGACGGGCTCGAAGAGGAGGAGGCCCGCCGTCTGCTCTACATCGCCATGACGCGCGCCCGGGACGAACTGTGCGTCTCGTCCGCCCAGCCGTCTTGGATCGTGGATGAGGTCGCCCGAGCGGTGCAGGCCGGGGCTACGTCCTTTGTATCGGATGCGTGACAGGGAACGTGCCAGATGCCTCGTGTAGACTGTCGATGCGATGAACCCCACGGCTGGGCCAGTATTCACCGCAATCATCGAGCGGGAGGGCAACCTGTACGTGGCTCTGTGCCCGGAGCTGGACGTTGCCAGCCAGGGCACCTCTTCGTGACGCAGTTCCAGGCCGCGCATGGGTAGGCTCCGCGTCCTCTCTGGGCGCGAGACCTGTCAGATACTCCAGGAACGCACGCTTCTCGGACCGATGCCGACGATCTCCTGGCAGGGCACCATCCTCGCAGTCCAGCCGCGGATCCGCCTCACGCGGTCGTTCGACGAGCGCACGCACACCTATCTCGGCTACGCGCTCCGGCTCGACGGCACGGTCGGCGGGCAGCACGGCGAGCTCCTGGTCGGCATCGGTACGGGGACCCAGGCCAAGCATCGCCTCAGAGCGGGTGACGTCCTGCAGGGCCAGTCGCAGCCCGTGGCGGACCCGCGCAGCGAGCCGGTGGACTACTACAAGACGGTGCGGCTCGAGCTGCTGGCCCGCGGGCCCGAGACACCGCCGCCGCCCCCGCCCTGGCTCGGCGTGCCTCCCGAGCTGCCGGTGTACCGGGAGCGCGGCCACCGGCGGCTCGAGGCGCAGACCTACGAGTCGAAGTGCCGCACGTGCCTCTGGGGGTGCCGCATGCCGGTGGACATGATCGTGGACCCGTGGAAGCCCCGCGACGATGTCCGGTACCGCTTCGAGACGTTCTGCTACGGGCCGAAGTCCTGCCCGCTCTATCGGGCCGGGCCCCGGCGGAAGGTGCCCGGACGCAAGGGCGTGACCTGGGAAGAGGCGGACTGGGTCGACAAGGATGCCACCGCGCACCGGGGGCCGGATGAGTGAGCGAGGTCACGCCGGGCGCGCGAGGTAGAGCACCGCGCCGGGCAATCCGTCCGGGTAGCGGCGGGTGGCCTGCTCGATCGCGTCGGCGATGCCGTGGAAGTCATCCGTCCGGAACCGGGACGAGACGAGCACGATCCCGGCGTGGTCGACGTTCGCGGCGATCATCTCGGTCGCCAGGGCGACGAAGTCGGCCACGTCGCAGGTGACGATGGCACGAGCCTGATCGGTGGCGTACCGGAGCTGCGCGGCATCGCTCAGCTGCGTGTTGCCGGCCTCATGAGCGCTGGTGGCGTCGAGCCCGCGCGCTCGCAGCAGCTCCGCGATCCGGGGCGAGAGGTTCTCGTCCAGGTAGAGCTTCACCCGAGCGGGACGACGCGCACAAGGCCGGGATGGCGGCGGGCGAGCGCCTCCGGGGTGAGCGCCGCGTTGGCCTCGACCTCCCGGCGGATCTCTCCCGGGTAGCGGCTGCCGTACATCACCGCTGCGGTGATCTGGGCCTGGGAGAGCTGGCCGAAGGCCCGGCGGACGCGCTCGAGGTCCTGGTCCTGGACGTAGTCGCGCAGCACTTCCCAGACGGCCAGGCCCGTGCCGGCGATCTTCGCGGTGCGGCCCGCGGGCTCCGAGGCGAAATAGATCCCGGGGCACTCGCGCATCCGGATCCCCTCCTCGATCAGCTCCTGGGCTACTTCGGACACCGACCGGCGGCCGCGCGCGGCCCAGGCCTCGAGGTGCTCGCGCACGGACTGGCGGAGGCGCATGGTGGTGGAGACCGTCGCCTCGGGGTAGCGCCGGGGCCGGGGCTTGCGGGTCTGCCTGTCTCGGGGAGGCTTGGCGGCCATCTCGCACCGAGCTTACCCTGTAAGACAGGCGAATACAATGTACGGCAACGCGGTGCTGCAGCGCTTCGGGCTTCAGCGGGGCGGAATGATCGGCACCACCACCCGCGACTGCCGCCCCCGCTCGTGGAACACGGTGTTGTCCGCCACCACCCGCCGCCGCTCCCGCCCGATCGGCTCCCC
This sequence comes from Candidatus Deferrimicrobiaceae bacterium, assembly GCA_035463855.1. GTDB lineage: Bacteria > Methylomirabilota > Methylomirabilia > Rokubacteriales > CSP1-6 > CAMLFJ01. The sequence continues at coordinate 2,880 of DATHSW010000168.1, forward strand.
CGTGTTGGGATTCACGTCGAACCGCGGGAAGTTCGAGCTCGACACGTCCAGCCGGATCCGGTGCCCCGGCATGAACAGGTTGCTCGTCGGGTAGAGCGTGAGCGTCACCTGCATGGGCACGCCCGGCGTGGCGGGCTCGCCCCGCTCGCGGCCGTTGCGGTAGCGGAGCCGCGCGATGCTGTCGGTGAGGTTCAGGGCATAGCCCTGCGGGTACCACGCACTCGGCGGGTAAACGTCGATCAGCTTGGCGGTGAAGTCGGTGTCCACTCCGGAGGTCGCCACCCACAGGTGCACCTCGATGGGGCCGGTCACCTCGGCGGGCTCGCGCAGGGACTCGGTCTGGAACACGAGCACGTCGGGCCGGGCGCCCAGCGGCAGGTAGGGCGGGCGGCAGCCGTGGAAGCCGGGGGCCTCGCGCTGGTCGAAGCCGCCCGGGCGCATGATGTCGGCGGTGCGCTCGCCGCGGCCGGCGTAGCTCGGGTCCGCGATGCCGGGGGGCAGCGGCAGCACGTCGCGCAGCGATGACACGTTGCCACCGATGGACGGCACGGGGCGGACCGGGTCGAACCGGTAGGTGGTGGCGGAGCTCGCCTCGCGCGGCGGGTCCGTCGTCAAGGACCCGTCGCCGTGCAGGTAGAAGCTGGTGAACCGCGTGCGGGCCAGCGGCCACTCGTGCTCGTCGCGCCAGCGGCCGCCGTGCACGAGCCGGCCCGCGCCCGAGCGCCGGCCCGAGCCGCCGCCCATCACGAAGATCCGCAGCGGGGCCTCTGCTTCGAGGCCGTTGTCCACGCCACGGAGCCAGCGGTCGAACCAGCGCAGGTGCAGCTCGTCGAAGCTCGGCAGAG
>DATHSW010000169.1:0-11607 GCA_035463855.1 Candidatus Deferrimicrobiaceae bacterium
CGCGATCATGATCGGGCCGAGCCATCGCGGCCGGTCGATGAGGAAGGCGAGCCGGCGGGTCCGGGCGGGCGCCGGCGCGTGCGCCTCGCTCCTCACGGTGTCATCGCTCATATCGTCGCCATGATCGGCCGCGGTCCGCCGTCAACACGGCGGGAGGCTCCGGATCCCCGGAGCCTCCCCTGCGTCCGGCCCGCGTGGACCCGGACCGGCTACACCATCCCCTTCTCCTTCCACTTGCCGAAGATGCGCCGACACTGGGCATCGGCCTCCTTGAGGGCGTCCTCGGGTGTGGCGGCGCCGCTGGCGGCCTTGGCGAACATGACGTTGAGCACCCAGGTGTTGTAGATCTCGTCGATGGCCGCGTTGGCGTAGCCGGGGTAGCCGACGTTGGTGGCCCAGTTGAGCACGTCGTCGAGCACCTTGTACTTGTCGGACGGGTGGGCCTTGGGGTCGCTGGCGATGAGCTTGCTGATGTCCGGCACGGTCTTGGGCCAGCACGGGAAGTCGTAGAACTCGCCGGCCACGAAGGCCTGCCGGAAGTCGGTGGTGTAGTCGATGAGGAACTTCTTGGCTCCCTCGATGTTCTCGGCGAACTTCCAGATCACGTAGCACTGCATGACGTGCTCGAGGCCGATGGCCCGCACCGACCCCCGGAGCGCCTTGGTGAGCTGGATCTTCTTCGAGATCTCCGGGTCCTGCTTCTCGGCGGTGCGGGTGATCGAGATGGCGTTGAGGGCGAGCGAGATCTTGCCGGCGATCATGGCCCGGTTGTTGGAGGAGGCGTCCCAGGTGAAGACCTCGTCGGTCATGGTTTCCTGGAAGAGCGCCTTGACGAACTTGATGGTCTCCAGCGTCTGCTTCGAGTTCAGCGTGAGGTTGCCGGCGGCGTCCTGCTCGTGGGAGCCGTGGGCGTACATGATCGTCCGCATGGCCATGGCGGTGTCGATCTCGTTGGCCAGCCCGACGCCGACCGGATGACCGGTCTGCTTCTTGATCTTGGCGCCCGCCGTGCGCACCTCGTCCCAGCTCTTGGGGCCGTTGGGCATGCCCACCTGGCCGAAGAGGTCCTGGCGGTAGTTCACCGGATCGGGCGTGAACGATGGCGAGAAGGCGAAGTACTTCTTGGTCTTGGGGTTGTAGGTGCTCTTGACCGCCAGGTCGATGGGCTTGCCGACCTTCTTCTCGAGCTCCTGGTAGACGTCCTTCATGTCCACCGTCTGCTCCTCGAAGGAGGGCGGCGGCCAGTTGATCAGGAAGAGATCGTGGCCCTTCTGGGCCGCCACTTCGGCCGTCGCCCGGGGACCGATGCCGGCGATGCCGATATTGTCCACGGTCACCTCGGTGTCGTTCTTCTCCCCCCACTCCTTGACCAGCTTCTTGTTGAACCACTCGTCGTAGGCGGGGACGAAGTGCACCCATTGGAGGATCTTGAGCGTCTTCTTGGCGGCGCGGGCCCGCCCGGGGACGATGATGTTGGCGCCGATGCCGGTCGCGAGCGCTCCAGCGCCCGTGGCCTTGATGAACTGGCGACGATTCACGCGTTGCTCAGCCATACGCCGACCTCCTTGTCATGGGAGGCCACGCTCCAGGTTCTTGGAGGGGGCCTCCCGGTGCGTGGCGCTCCATCGAGCCACGGTGTACGAGCTGTGACGGGGTGGTGGTGTCGGGAGAGGAGCACTCCGCGGCCCTCTGCCCACCCAGGATTTTCCGCCGCCACTGTAGCGCCGGCGTGGGCGGTGTCAAGACCTGAATCAGCCGGACGCGAGGCGCCGCCGGACGCGGACCGCTGGTACTCCGCAACGAGTTCCAGTCGGCAACATGTGCCGTACCGGGACGAGCTCACCAGAAAAATGAGTCGATGACCCTATGGCCTCGCCCGGCCAACCGCTTCAGGATTCGCTGGAGGACTCGTGAGGTTTCTTGACTCCTGTGATCCTCAGTCGCGAGAGCCAGTACGGGTTGGAGGGGTTGATCGTGTTGGCCAAACAACCCAGCGGCAGCGTCATGCTTCTCCGGCAGGTTGCCCAAGCCGGGCATTTGCCGGCGGGTTTCCTGGCCCGCACCCTCCAGAAGCTCAGGCGGCACAACCTGGTGGCCTCTCATCGTGGAGCCATCCGCGGCTATGCGCTCGCCAGGCCGGCTCACCAGATCACCCTGCGCGAGATCTTCGAGGCTATCGAGGGCCCGACGGTGTTCCGGCGATGCATCTGCTCGGCCCGCCGATCCGGCGAGCCGAATTGCTGCCGGCTCCGCGGAGAATGGGCCCCGATCGCCGCGAGGCTGCTGGCGGTCATGGAGGAGACCACCCTGGCGCAGGTGGCCTCGCGAGGGCCGATGCACCACTGACCGCGTCGCGAGGGAAGGAAGGCTGTGCACGAGTTGTCGATTTGCCACGGGATCCTGGAGGTGGCCGCGGGGGCCCTGGAGGCGCTGCCGCGCCCGCTCCCGCGCGTGGAGCGGGTCAGCGTGCGGATCGGGCGACTCACCGCCGTCGTGCCGGACACCCTGCGCCACTACTTCGGCCTCCTGACCCCCGGCACCGCCCTCGAGGGAGCAGCCTTGGTCATTGACGAGGTTCCCATCCGGGGGCGCTGCGGGGACTGCGCCGGGCGATTCGAGATCGACACCTTGTCCTTCACGTGCCCGCGATGCGGATCCGGACTGGTCGAGCTGCTCTCCGGTCGCGAGCTCGAGGTCGTCTCCCTCGACACCGCTGAGGAGGTGTCCTGTGCAAGTTAGCGTGCTCCGCGGCGTACTGGACGCCAACGACTTGATCGCCAAGGAGAACCGGAAAGAGTTCGACGCCCATGGGTGTTTTGTCATCAACCTCATGTCGGCCCCGGGCAGCGGGAAGACCGCCATTCTCGAGCGGACGCTGAGGGCCCTGGACGGCCGGCTGCACGCGGCGGTGATCGAGGGGGACGTGCTGGGCACCCTGGACGCCGATCGTTTGATCCCATTCGGCGCCCCGGTCATCCAGATCAACACGGACCCGCACTTCGGCGGGGAGTGCCACCTCGACGCGCGAATGATCCGCAACGCGCTCGCCGCGCTCCCGCTCGAGGGCGTCGACGTGGTCTTCATCGAGAATGTGGGCAATCTCGTCTGTCCCGCCGAGTTCTCGGTGGGTGAGGATCGCAAGGTGATGGTCCTGAGCGTCGCCGAGGGGGAGGACAAGCCGCTCAAGTACCCGCTGATGTTCCGGGTTTCCGACCTGCTGCTGCTGAACAAGACGGACCTGCTGGAGCACCTGGACTTCGACTTGCCTGACTTCAGGGCCAACGCAGCCCGCGCGAACCCCATGCTGCCCATCATCGAGTTGTCGGCGCGGACCGGGCAGGGGTTCGAGGCATGGATCGACTGGCTTCTGCGGGAAGTCGCGGCGACCGCGACGGGGAGGGCGCGATGTGGGGGGATCTGAACGGCTCGATCATCCCGAAGACGGCGACCCCGAGAGGCTGGCACGGGCGGCCGCCCACGCGCTGGGCGGAGCGGGGCGTCTCGCGTCGCAGCTTCCTCAAGTTCTGCACCGCCATGACCGCGGTCCTGGCGCTCCCGGACCGCTACATGCCGCGGGTCGCCGCGGCGCTCGAGACGGTGAAGCGGCCGGCTCTGGTGTGGCTGGAGTTCCAGGACTGCGCCGGCTGCACCGAGTCCTTCCTGCGGGCGAGCCGGCCCTCCGTGGGCGACATCGCCCTCGACATCCTGTCCGTGAACTACCACGAGACCATCATGGCGCCCTCGGGCAAGGCCGCCGAGAAGTCGCTGATGGACACGGTCCGCAATGAGAAGGGCAAGTACCTCGTCGTCGTCGAGGGCTCCATCCCCGTCAAGGACGGCGGGATCTATTGCACCATCGGGGGCCGGACGGCGCTGGACATCGCACGGGAGGTGTGCGGAAACGCCGCGGCCACCATCACGGTGGGCGCCTGCGCGTTTTACGGCGGCTGGCCCGCGGCCAGGCCCAATCCGACCGGCGCCATCGGCGTCCAGGAGGCCGTCCCCGGCATCACCGTGATCAACCTGCCCGGCTGTCCGCCCAATGCCGTCAACATCACCGGGACCGTGGTCCACTTCCTCACCTTCGGGGCGCTGCCGGCCACGGACCAGCAGGCGCGCCCACTGTTCGCCTACAGCGAGCGCATCCACGACCACTGCGAGCGGCGGGCTCACTTCGACGCCGGCCAGTTCGTGGAGGAGTGGGGCGACGAGGGGCACCGGAAGGGGTGGTGCCTCTACAAGATGGGTTGCAAGGGCCCGGCGACCTACCACAACTGCCCCGTCGTCCGCTGGAACGATGGCACGAGCTGGCCGGTGGGGGCGGGGCATGGTTGCATCGGCTGCTCCGAACGGAACTTCTGGGACACGATGACGCCGTTCTACCGGCACCTGCCGCCGGTGCCCGGTGCCGGGGTCCAGACGACGGCCGACCGAATCGGCGGCTGGATCGTCGGCGGCACCGCGGTGGCCTTCGCCGCCCACGGCGTGGTCAGCGCAATCCGGGCGAAGGTGAGACCGCTCGACGAGGAGCGGAAAGCCAAAGAGGAGGATGCGTGATGCCGAAGATCGCGATCGACCCGATCACTCGGATCGAGGGACATCTCCGGATCGAGGCGCAGGTCGACGGCGGCAGAGTCGCCGAGGCCTGGAGCTCGAGCACCATGTTCCGCGGCATGGAGCTGGTGCTCAAGGGGCGCGACCCGAGGGACGCCTGGCTGTTCGCCCAGCGTATCTGAGGGGTCTGAACGACGGTTCACGCCGCCTGCTCCGTGCGAGCAGTGGAAGACGCTCTCGGAATCAAGGTGCCGGACAATGCCCGGATCATCCGGAATCTGATCTCCGGCATCCAGTACGTCCAGGACCATGTGATCCACTTCTACCACCTTCACGCGCTCGACTGGGTGGACATCACGAGCGCGCTCAAGGCCGACCCCGGCGAGACCTCGAAGCTCGCCCAGTCCATCTCGCCCTGGCCCAAGTCCAGCGCCACATATTTCAAGACGGTCCAGGACCGGCTCAAGAAGTTCGTCGAGTCCGGTCAGCTCGGTCTCTTCGCCAACGGCTACTGGGGGCATCCCGCCTACAAGCTGCCGCCGGCCGCCAACCTCATGGCGGTGGCCCACTATCTGGAGGCCCTCGACTGGCAGCGTGAGGTGATCAAGATCCACGCGATCCTCGGGTCGAAGAACCCGCACCCCCAGACCTACCTCGTGGGCGGGATGGCGATCCCGCTGGATCCCAACAGCGCGGCCGCGCTCAATGCCGACAAGCTGGCGCTACAGCGCCAGTTGCTCGTCACGGCCAAGCAGTTTGTCGATCAGGTCTATCTTCCCGACGTCCTGGCGATCGCGCCCTTCTACAAGGACTGGGCCGGGTACGGCGCGGGCGTCGGCAACTATCTCTCCTACGGCGACTACCCGATCGACACCACGGGCGATCCGGCCCGACTCTGGTTGCCGCGAGGAGTGATCGTCAACCGCGATCTCTCGCGCGTTCAGCCCATGGACCACAAGCAGATCACGGAGTCCGTCACCCATTCCTGGTACGAATACGACGGCGGCGACGCAACGGCCAAGCATCCCTGGGAGGGCGAGACCAACCCGAAATACACCGGGCCCAAGCCGCCCTACGAGTTCCTCGAGACCGAGAAGAAGTACAGCTGGCTCAAGGCGCCGCGCTACGACGGGCTGCCCATGGAGGTGGGCCCGCTCAGCCGGATGCTGGTCGCCTACGCCTCCGGCCACCAGGCGGTGAAGCCCGCGGTGGACGGCGCGCTCAAGGCCCTTGGCGTGGGCCCCGCCGCGCTCTTCTCCACGCTCGGGCGCATCGCCGCCCGCGCCATCGAAACGCAGGTGGTGGCCGCCGAGCTCCTGGCCTGGCACGACCAGCTGGTGGCCAACATGAAGCGCGGCGATCTCAAGATCCACAACGGCGAGCGCTGGGACCCGGCGACCTGGCCCAAGGAGGCCCAGGGCTGGGGCTTCCACGAGGCGCCGCGGGGCGCGCTCGGGCATTGGGTGCGAATCAAGGACGGCGCCATCGTCAACTACCAGTGCGTGGTGCCGAGCACCTGGAACGCCTCGCCGCGCGACGCCAAGGGGCAGCGCGGTCCCTATGAGGCCTCCTTGCTCGGAACACCGGTCGCCGACCCCAACAGCCCGGTCGAGATCCTCCGCACGGTGCACTCCTTCGACCCGTGTATGGCGTGCGCGGTGCATGTGGTCGGGCCGGCGCGCGAGCCCGTCACCCGGATCCAGGTGGCCTAGGAGGCGCGCGGTGAACGGCGGGCGCGTCTATGTCTGGGAGGTCCCGGTGCGGCTCACGCACTGGGTGACCGTGCTGGCGATCCTGGTCCTGTCCGGCACCGGGTTCTACATCGGCGACCCGATCTTCGGGGGGTCGGTCTCGCTCATGGCGTGGATGCGGGGCGTACACCGGATCACGGCCTACGTCTTCATCGCGGGCGTCATGCTCAGGACCTACTGGGCGTTCGCCGGGAACGAGTGGGCCTCCTGGCGCGCGCTCTTTCCGTATCTGACCGCCGAGGGGCGCCGCCAGATGGCCCGGACCTTCCTCTACTACACCTTCTTCCGGCGGCAACCCCCCGGCGGGCTCGGCCACAACCCGCTGGCCGGGATGGCCTACTCGGCGGTGGTGGCGCTGATGATCGCGGAGATCCTCACGGGCTTTGCGCTCCAGTCGCTGGGCGGCGGCGGGTGGCGACGGGCACTCTTCGGCTGGATCTTTTCGTTGATCAGCCTGCAGGGGGTGCGCCTGGTGCACCACATGATCATGTGGCTCCTGCTGGGCTTCGCCGTCCACCACGTCTACAGCTCCGTCCTGATGGACCTCGAGGAGAAGAACGGCCTGTTGACCAGCATCTTCACGGGCTACAAGTTCGGACGGCGGCGGGCATGACGACGAAGATCCTCGTCCTGGGCCTGGGCAACATCCTCCTGCGCGACGAGGGGATCGGGGTCTGGGTGGCCGAGGCGCTCCGCCGCGGGTTCGAGTTTCCGCCCGAGGTCACCGTCCTCGAGGGAGGGACCCTGGGGCTGGATCTCCTGCCGCGGCTCGAGGGCGTCGGGCGCCTGCTTCTCATCGATGCGGTCAAGCTCGGTCGCGGGCCGGGCGAAGTCGCGCGGCTGGTGGGAGAGGAAGTGCCCGCCGCGCTCGACGTCAAGATCTCCCCTCATCAAGTCGGGGTCCAGGACCTGCTGGCTGCCGCGCGGCTGCTGGGTCGCGAGCCGCCCGAGGTCGTGCTCTGGGGCATGGAGCCCGAGCGCCTTGACCCGGGAACGGGCTTCTCGCCGCCGGTGCGGGCGGCGCTGCCTCGCCTTCAGGCCGAGGTGCTCGAAGAGCTCCGGCGGTGGGGCGTACCGGGCGAGCCGGCGGTGGACCGCGCGCCGCCGCCTCCGTGGTGGGAAGAGCCGGCCGTGGGGAGGCGGTGATGACGGTCCTCACCGCCCGCCGCATTCTCGTCGAAGGCGTGGTGCAGGGAGTGGGCTTTCGTCCGTTCGTGCACGGCCTGGCCACGCGCCGCGGGCTTCGAGGCTGGGTGCGCAATACGGCCTCGGGCGTCGAGATCGAAGTCGAGGGGCCCCCGGAGGCCGTCGACGCCTTTGTCGACGAGCTGAGCGCCGAACGGCCGCCGCTCGCGCACATCGACCGGCTGCGGGAGGAGGAGCTGGAGCCGCGGGGCCGCGGCGGCTTCGAGATCCAGCGCTCGCTCGACGGGGATGGATTTCAGCCGGTATCACCCGACGTGGGGACGTGTCCGGACTGCCTGAGCGAAGTGATGGATCCGGCGGACCGCCGCTTCGGCTACCCGTTCACCAACTGCACCCACTGCGGCCCGCGCTTCACCATCATCCGTGCCGTGCCGTACGACCGGCCCAACACCACCATGGCCGGCTTCGTCATGTGCGGCCGCTGCCGAGCCGAATACCAGGATCCACGCGACCGTCGCTTCCACGCCCAGCCGAACGCCTGCGCGGAGTGCGGGCCGCGCCTGAGCCTCCTGGACGCCGGGGGCGCGCCTCTGCCCGGAGATCCGCTGGACGAGACCCGCTGCCTCCTGTCAGCCGGACGGATCGTGGCCATCAAGGGCATCGGTGGGTTCCATCTGGCCTGCGACGCGACCGACGAGGCGGCGGTGCGCCGGCTCCGGGAACGGAAAGGCCGCGAGGCGAAGCCCCTGGCGGTGATGGTCACCGACCTGGCCGCGGCCGCGCGCCTGTGCGAGATCTCACCAGCGGAGCAAAGGCTGCTCGGATCGCCGGCGCGGCCCATCGTCCTGCTCCGGGCGCGCTCCTCCTCGGGGATCGCGCCATCGGTGGCGCCCGGGCTCGGCTGGCTCGGCCTCATGCTCCCGTACGCTCCGCTGCACCATCTGCTGCTGCGGAGAGACGGGGCGGGGTCCCGGGCGCTGGTGATGACGAGCGGGAACCGGAGCGACGAGCCCATCGCTACCGAGAACGGCGACGCGCTCCGCCGGCTCTCGACCATCGCCGACGCATTCCTCCTCCACGACCGCCCGATCCACGTCCGGTGCGACGACTCCGTGACCCGGGTTGCGGGACGCGACGAGCTGCCGATGCGCCGATCGCGGGGGTACGCGCCCTTCCCGGTGCGGCTGCCCTCCGAGGGGCCGGCCGTGCTGGCCCTTGGCACCGACCTCAAAAACACGGTGTGCCTGACGCGCGGGCCCTACGCGTTCATGAGCCCCCACATCGGCGATCTGGAAACCCACGACACCTATCTCTCCTACGCTGGGATGGTGGAACGGATGGCGCAGCTCTTCCGGGTGCGCCCGGACGCGGTGGCGCACGATCTCCATCCCGACTATGTCTCGACGCGCTATGCCCTTTCGCTGGCCCCGGCCGTGCCGCGGGTGGCGGTTCAGCACCACCACGCCCACGTCGCGGCGTGCATGGCCGAGCACGGGCTCAGTGGCCCGGTCATCGGCGTGGCCTTCGACGGCACTGGGTACGGCCCCGACGGGGCGATCTGGGGCGGGGAGTTCCTCGTGGCCGACTATGCCGGGTTCGAGCGCGCGGCCCACTGGGGCTACGTGCCGATGCCCGGCGGGGACCGCGCGGCGCGCGAACCCTACCGCATGGCGTTGGCCCATCTCCTCCGGGCCTTCGGCGATTGGGATCCGCGCTGGCTCCCCGTCCAGGCGGCCAGCGAGACGGAGCGGCGGATGATCCGCTGGCAGATCGAGCGCGACGTCAATGCTCCGCTCACCTCGAGCGTGGGTCGTCTCTTCGACGCCGTCGCGTCTCTCGTGGGCGTGCGCCACCGCGCCCGCTACGAGGCGCAGGCGGCCATGGAGCTGGAGGCGCTCGCCGACGGCGTCACCGCTGACGTCCCGTATCCGCTGACGATCACGGGTGGAGCGGCGCTCGTCATCGAGCCCGGTCCGATCGTCACGGCCGTCGTGCGTGACCACGCGGCCGGGACGCCGCCGCCGGTGATCGCCGCCCGGTTTCACGCCACGGTGGCCCAGGCCATCGTCCAGGTGTGCGGGCGCCTGCGCCGAGCGACCGGCCTCCGCCGCGTCGTCCTGAGCGGCGGCGTGTTCCAGAACGTGACCCTGCTCACCGCGGCGTGCCGCGGCCTCGGCGCGGCCGGCTTCGACGTCGCCACCCACCACCTGGTTCCGCCCAACGACGGGGGGCTCGCCCTCGGCCAGGCCGCGGTGGCCCGCGCCCGGCTCGCGCGCCGCTGAGGAGGCTGCCCGATGTGTCTCGGCGTCCCGGGAAAGGTGCTCGAGGTCGACGGGCTCGTCGCCATCGTGGATTTCTGGGGGCTGCGCCGGCCCATCCTGCTCGATAGCGTGGATCAGCCGGTGAGCCCGGGCGACTACATCCTCAACCACGTGGGCTTCGCCATCCGCCGGATCCCCCCCGAGGAGATCGGCGAGACGCTCCTGCTCTACGAGCAGCTCCTCCGCGAGTCCGGCGAGGACATGATGGCGGCCGACGTCAGGAGCGAGATTCGCGCCACCGGCGGCGGGGGCGAGCCGTGACAACGCTGAGCCCTCGGCCGTCGGCCACCCAGCTCAAGTTTCGGGATCCGACCCAGGCGCGAGCCATGGCCGGCTCCCTCGCGCGCCTGACGCGACAGATCGGGCGCGCGCCGGTCTCGGTCATGCACGTCTGCGGCAGCCACGAGCAGGCCATCGCCAAGTTCGGCCTGCGCGCGAGCTTCCCCAGGAATCTGAACGTCATCATGGGGCCCGGCTGCCCCGTCTGCGTCACCGATGTCCCGGAGGTGGACGAGGCCATTGTCCTGGCGACACAGGGAGTGCGCATCGCGACCTATGGCGACATGGTCAAGGTGCCCGGCACCGTGCGGTCGCTCGCCGACGCCCAGGCGGAGGGCGGCCGCGTCCACGTGGTCTACAGCATCACCCAGGCGGTGGAATTGGCCCGCGAGACCGACGACGAGGTGGTCTTCTTCGCCTCGGGCTTCGAGACGACCGCCGTCGCCACGGCCGCCGTGATCTTGCGCGGGCTACCTCGGAATTTCTCGGTCCTCTCGGCCCACAAGTACATCCCGCCCGTGATGGAGATCGTGGCCGAGATGCCGGAGACTCGTGTCGAGGGATTTCTGGCCGCGGGGCATGCGGCCACGATCACCGGCTGGGGCATCTTCGAGCGGTTCGTCGAGCGCCACCGCGTCCCGGTGGTCGTGGCGGGCTTCGAGCCCCTCGACATCCTGGCGGGGCTGGTGAAGCTGCTGGAGGTGATCCACGACGGTCGGCCCCGGGTGGAGAACATGTACCCGCGCTGTGTGACGCGCGAGGGAAACCTGCGCGCGCAGGAGCAGCTCTGGAAGGTGTTCCGGCCCGTGGGCGGCCGGTGGCGGGGCATCGCGCACGTGCCCAACGGCAACCTGCGCCTCCGGGACGAGTGGGCGGGCGTGGATGCCCGGCGGCGCTTCCGCATCGACGTGACCGGCCTCTGGGATTCCGCGCCCTCCGCGCTGGTCCAGGATTGCCTCTGTGGTGACATCATGGCGGGGATCGCCTCGCCGACCGACTGCGCCCTCTACGGTCACGAGTGCCTGCCCGAGACGCCCGTCGGCGCCTGCATGGTGTCGAGCGAGGGGACGTGCAAGATCTGGCACCAGTACGGGGGCCATCCGGATCTGGGAGGCGCGCCGTGAGACCGCGGCAGCTCCTGCTCGACCAGCGGATCGGTCTCAAGCACGGGGCCGGGGGGCGGGCGATGCGCGCGCTCATCGAGTCTCTCTTCGTGGACGGCTCCGCCGACGCGCCCGAGGGCGGCATCGGGCTCGCCGCCATGGACGACGGCGCCGCGCTCCGGATCGGCGATCGCTGGCTCGTCATCACCACCGACTCCCATGTCGTCCATCCGGTCTTCTTCCCCGGCGGCGACATCGGCCGCCTGGCCATCGCGGGGACGGTCAACGATCTGGCGATGATGGGCGCCACCGAGGTCTTGGCTCTCACGTGCGCGGTGATCCTCGAGGAGGGCTTCGCCCGCTCCGACTTGGAGCGCATCCAGGCCTCGATCCGCGAGACCTGCCGGGAGGCCGGGGCCGTGATCGTCACCGGCGATACGAAGGTGATGGGTA
>DATHSW010000170.1:0-8748 GCA_035463855.1 Candidatus Deferrimicrobiaceae bacterium
GGCGCGACGCGCGCGGCTCGGGGCGCGGCCCGCGCCGCTAGCCCCCATGATGTCCCTCTCCCCACCGGGGAGAGGGCAGGGTGAGGGGGCCGTGAGGTGACGGGGCGCGCGATCGACCTTCGCCTTCCCGATCCGGAGCGCCGTCTCGCCGGCGCGCTGACCACCGCGTGGCGCGACTTCCTCTACGCTCCCGGTCCCGGCTTCACATCACCGCTCGATCCCGGCGTCCACCGGTCGAGCTTCGTGGTCGTCCCCACCCATGGCCCCGCCGTCCGCCTGTCGTCCCTCGTCGTGCCCGCCTTCGGTGGCGACCTGTGTCGCCTCCGTCTCGAGGCGCTCGAGGACTACCGCGCCGAGACCTTCGGCTCCTTCTTCGAGCCCACGCGCACCGGCCGTGTCTACGCCCTGACGCCCGACCGCTCGGCGGCGGCCGCGCGCGCCCCCGAGCGGCCGGAGTGGTACTACGAGGGGCCGGCCCTGGCCTCCCGGCTCGGCCGGGTCACCGGCCTGCGCCTCCTTCGGGAGCGGGGGCGCGGTCGGGACGGGGCCTGGGAGGCGGACCGTGGGGCCGTGCTCACGGACGCCGACGGCGGGGCGTGCCTCCTGCTGGCCGGCGCCGAGCCGTCCGAGACCGTGCTCTTCCTTCCATTCCCCGGCCTGTTCCGCGCGCTCCTCGACCCTGGCGCTCCGCCGATCCCCGGCGTCACCGCGCGCGACCTGCTCGGCTACGGCGAATGGCCCGGCGACCTCGACGTCACGGTGGAGCTGCTCCCCGTCTGACCGCCCCCTCCGGGGGGCGAGGGCAAGGCGAGGGGGCACGATGTGGAAGGGCCGCGCTGGCACGGCTGCCCGAGGCGGTGTAGGGTGGCCCGAGATCGTCCGCGAGATACCCCCGTGACAAGGAGGGAACCATGGTGACCAGGACCGCGGCGAAGAAGCCCGTGTCGCGAAAGCGCATGTCGAGCAAGCCGGCCAAGGTGAAGCCGATCCCCGACGGGTACCATTCGACCACGCCGTACGTGATCGTCGACGGCGCCGCCCGCGCCATCGACTTCTACAAGCGGGCCTTCGGCGCGAAGGAGATCCTGCGCATCCCGGCGGGCGTCGATCGGATCGGCCACGCCGAGATCAAGGTCGGCGATTCCGTGATCATGATGGCCGACGAGCACCCCGAGATGGACGCGCGCGGGCCCAAACACTACGGCGGGTCCCCGGTCAGCCTGCTGCTCTACGTGACGGACGCGGACCGGCAGTTCAAGCAGGCGCTCGCCGCCGGCGGCACCGAGGTGCGGCCGGTGACGGACCAGTTCTACGGCGACCGCGCGGGCACCCTCCGGGATCCCTTCGGCCACACCTGGCACATCCACACCCACAAGGAGGACGTCAGCGCGGCCGAGCTGAACCGCCGGATGGCGGCGATGAAGAAGTAGGGGTCAGGTCTTACATTCCGACATTTCCCCAGTTGGGGGTGTGCCCTAACCGTCACACTTGAGCACGCGGACGCCGGAGCGGTAGCGTGGACCCATGTCCCGACCGCTCCGGCTCCAGCTTTCTGGCGGGGTCTATCACGTCACCGCACGTGGCAATGACCGGCGCCCGATCTTCGAAGACGATGAGGATTGCGCTCGCTTCCTGGCCGTGCTGGCGTCCACGGTCGCCCGCCATCGCGTGCTCTGCCATGCCTATTGCCTCATGGGCAATCACTACCATTTGCTGGTGCAGACGCCCGAGGCGAACCTCTCGGGGGCGATGCGACACCTGAACGGCGTGTACACGCAGCGATTCAATCGCCGACACGAGCGGTGCGGCCACGTGCTGCAGGGCCGGTTCGGCGCCCAGCTCGTTGATGGCGACGCGTACCTGCGGGAAGTGTGCCGCTACATCGTGCTCAACCCGGTACGGGCAGGTCTCGTCACCCATCCCCGCGATTGGAGATGGAGCAGCTTCTGCGCGACCGCCGGCGGGACGGAGGCCCCGGGGTTCCTCACCGTCGACTGGGTGCGACGCCTCAGCGGGGCGAGGACTCAGCCCGAGGCGGTCCGACGCTTCGTGTCGTTCGTCGAGGCAGGGATCGGAGCGCCTGAGAGCGCGGTGGACCCCTTCAGATCGAAGCCGGTGATGAGCGATGACCCCGTGACCGGGCAGCTCGGCGATCAGTGTCGCGCGGCAGCGGAGTGCACCGAGTTCCCCCGCGCCCAGCGTTTCGCCTCAAGACCGCCGCTCGCGCGCCTCTTCACGGGCCTTGCTTCCAAGGCCGACCGCAATGCCCGTGCGGCCGTGGCGGTTCGCGATCACGGCTACACGATGCGGGAGGTCGCAGAGTTCCTCGGCCTGCACTACATCACGGTGAGCCGCGCCCTGTCGCACGCGGACGGAGTGCCGTCCCAGTGAAAAATGTCGGAATGTAAGACCTGACCCCGGGCTAGAAGCGGCGGCGGCCGCCGAGGGATTTCTTGCGGAGGCGGATCGACTTCGGGGTGATCTCGAGCAGCTCGTCCTCACGGATCCACTCGAGCGACTGCTCGAGGTTCATGAGGCGCGGGGGCGTGAGGCGCACCGCCTCGTCCGAGGTGGACGAGCGCACGTTGGTGAGCTTCTTCTCCTTGGTGATGTTGACGTCGAGGTCGTTGTCGCGCGCGTTCTCGCCCACTACCTGACCCTCGTAGACCGGCTCGCCGGGGCCCAGAAAGAGCACGCCGCGCGGCTGCAGGTGGTCGATCGCGTAGGAGGTGGTCTTGCCCGCGCGGTCGGCCACCATCGCGCCGTTGGCCCGGTGCGGGATGTCGCCCTGCCACTCGGCCCAACCGTCGAAGAGATGGTTCAGCAGCCCGGTGCCGCGGGTATCGGTGAGGAACTCCGAGCGGTAGCCGATCAACCCGCGAGCGGGTATGCGGTATTCGAGCCGCACCCGGCCGGTGCCGTGGTTGACCATCTTCACCATCTGGCCCTTGCGCGGCCCCAGCTTCTGGGTGACCGCGCCGATGAAGTCGTCGGGCACGTCCACCACCAGGTGCTCCATGGGCTCCAGCGTCTTGCCGGCCTCCTCGTGGGTGATGATCTGGGGCTTGGAGACCTCCATCTCGTAGCCCTCGCGCCGCATCATCTCGATGAGGATCGCGAGCTGCAGCTCGCCGCGCCCCGAGACCTTGAAGGTGTCGGGCGACTCGGTCTCCTCCACCCGCAGCGCCACGTTGCTCCGCTTCTCCCGCCAGAGCCGCTCGCGGAGCTGGGTGGAGGTGACGAACTTGCCCTCCTTGCCCGCGAACGGCGAGACGTTGGAGGAGAAGAGCATGGACACGGTGGGCTCGTCGATGTGCATGACGGGCAGGGCCACCGGCTTGTCGGGATCCGCGATGGTCTCGCCGATCTCCATGGCCTCGATGCCGGCCACCGCCACGATGTCGCCCGCGGAGGCCTCGGGCACCTCCACGCGCTTGAGGCCCTCGTAGCCGTAGAGCACGGTGATCTTGGCGTGCTCGACCGAGCCGTCGCGGTGGACGACCGCCACCCGGTCGTACTGCCGCACCCGGCCGTTGACGATGCGGCCGATGATGAGGCGGCCCACGTAGTCGTCCCAGTCGAGCGAGGCGGCCCGGAGCTGGAGCCCGTGGCCCTCCTCGAACCGGGGCGCCGGGATCGTCTGCAGCAGGGTGTCGAAGAGCGGCGCCAGGGTCTTGGAGTCGTCGTCCAGGGCCAGCTTGGCGATGCCCTTGCGCGCGTCGGTGTAGAGCACCGGGAAGTCGAGCTGATCCTCGGCCGCGTCGAGGTCGATGAAGAGGTCGTAGACCTCGTCCAGCACCTGGGGCGCCCGCGCGTCCTGCCGGTCGATCTTGTTGATCACCACCACCGGCGTGAGGCCGGCCTCGAGCGCCTTCTTGAGCACGAAGCGGGTCTGGGGCAGCGGCCCCTCCGCCGCGTCCACCAGCAGGAGCACCCCGTCCACCAGGGTGAGCGTGCGCTCCACCTCCCCGCCGAAGTCGGCGTGGCCGGGCGTGTCCACGATGTTGATCTTGACGCCCTTGTAGTGGATGGCCGTGTTCTTGGCCATGATCGTGATGCCCTTCTCCCGCTCCAGGTCGATCGAGTCCATCACCCGCTCGGCCACGTGCTCGTTGGCGCGGAAGATGCCGGACTGCCAGAGCATGGCGTCCACGAGCGTGGTCTTGCCGTGGTCGACGTGGGCGATGATGGCGACATTTCTGATGTCGGGTCTGATGTCGGGTCTGATATCGGGGCGCTGCGGCATGGTCTCACTGTACCACGGATGAGTAGCGGCCAGCGGCGCGCTGGGGCATAATGACGCGTCCAACCCTGTGTTCCACGTGAAGGAGGCTCATTCGTGAAGGCTCGCATCGCCCTCATCGCGGTCGTCGCGGTGCTCGCCGCGCTCGTGCTGCCCGTCCCCGGCCCGATCGGGCCGGCCGCCGCGCAGCAGCCGACCCCACCCGCACCCAAGGCGGCACCCAAAGGAGGCAAGAAGGTGAAACAGACGGCCGTCATCACCATGGAGAAGGGCGGCGAGATCGTCCTCGAGTTCTTTCCGGAGGACGCCCCCAAGACGGTGGAGAACTTCGTGACGCTGGCCAAGAAGGGCTTCTACGACGGGGTGACCTTCCACCGCGTGGAGCCGAACTTCGTGGTCCAGGGCGGCGACCCCAAGGGCAACGGCACCGGCGGGCCGGGTTACACCATCAAGGACGAGTTCAACAAGCAGAAGCACGTCCGCGGCGTGCTGGCGATGGCGCGCACCCAGGCCCCGAACTCGGCGGGCAGCCAGTTCTACATCACGCTGGCCCCCGCCCACTTCCTGGACGGCCAGTACACCGTCTTCGGCCGGGTCACCTCGGGCATGGAGGTGGTGGACAAGATCAAGGTGGGCGACAAGATGAAGTCGGTGAAGATCACGGAAGTCGCCCAGTAGCGCCATGGCCTGGTCGCTCCTGATCCGGAACGGCACGGTGGTGGACGGCAGCCGCGCGCCCGCGCGCGCCGCCGACGTCGCGGTGGAGGGCGATCGCATCGCCGCGGTGGGCCCCAACCTGGCCGGCGAGGCCGCCCGGGTGATCGACGCCACGGGCCTGATGGTCGCCCCGGGCTTCATCGACATTCACTCGCACTCCGACCTGGTCTACGACAAGTGCCCGTCGGCCGAGTCCAAGGTGCGCCAGGGCGTGACCACCGAGGTGGTCGGGATGTGCAGCTTCTCCCCGGCGCCGGTCGCCCCGGGCCGCGCCGATCTGGTGCAGGAATGGGCGGGCGGCATCGGCGGCAAGCTGCCCATCACCTGGAACACCTTCGGCGAGTATCTCGACCACCTGCGCGGGCTCGGTCCCTCGGTGAACATCGTGCAGTTCGTGGGGCACGGGGCCCTGCGCCTGGCCGCGGTCGGGCCGGCGGCGCGGCCGGTGACGCCGGAGGAGCAGCAGGGCATGGAGCGGCTCCTGGCCGAGGCCCTCGACGCGGGCGCCTTCGGCTTCTCCACCGGCCTCGTCTACGCGCCCAGCGTCTACGGCAATACGGAGGAGCTGGTCGCGCTGGCCCGCAGCATGGCGCGCCGGCGTGGGCTCTACTTCTCCCACATCCGGGGCGAGGCGGCCACGCTCGAGCAGGCCGCCGAGGAGGCCATCCGCATCGGCGAGCAGGGCGGGGTGCCCGTGCAGATCGCCCACGTGAAGGCCTCGGGGCGCGAGAACTGGGGCAAGATGGACCGTGTCCTGCGCCTGATCGACGCCGCGCGCGCCCGCGGGGTGGACGTGACCGGCGACGTCTATCCCTATCCGGCGGGCAGCACCAAGATGGACAACCTCCTCCCGGCCTGGATGCACGACGGCGGCATCTCGAAGCTGCTCGAGCGCCTCACCGATCCCAAGGCGCGGCAGCGCGCGATCGCCGACTGTCTGGTGGACGGTGAGCGCTGGCGCACCGGCTCGGGCGGCATGGGCTGGGACGAGATCATGATCGCGACCTGCTCCAAGCCCGAGCTGGCCGGTATCCACATCGCGGAGCTGGCCCGGCGCACCGGCCGAGAGCCGGCCCAGGCCATGATGGACTTGGTGCTGGGGGAGCGCGCGGGGGTCTCGATGGTGGTGTTCTCCCAGAGCGAGGAGAACGTGGGCACCGCGCTCGGGTACGCCCACACGATGGTGGGCTCCGACTCGCTGTCGCTCCACGCCGGGACGGGCCCGCATCCCGGGAAGCCGCACCCGCGCAGCTACGGGACCTTCCCGCGCGTGCTCGGGGTCTACTGCCGCGAGAAGCGGCTCTTCTCGTGGGAGACCGCGGTGCACAAGATGACCGGCATGCCGGCCGCCAAGCTCGGGCTCAAGGACCGCGGGCTGGTGCAGGGCGGCCGCGCCGCCGACCTCACGCTGTTCGATCCGGCCACCGTGCGCGACGAGGCCACGTTCCCCGACCCGCACCGGCATCCGGTCGGGATTCCCTACGTGATCGTCAACGGCCGGGTGGTGGTGGACGGCGCCCGCTACCACGCGGTGCCGGCCGGCCGCGTGCTGACGCCTCAGTAGCTCACGCAGGGGCTGCCGTCGGAGAGAAACTCGACGAGCTTGGCGCCGCCCGCGATGGTGGCGCCGGTCACCAGCTCGCCCTCGTCCAGCTTGCGCTTCTTGAAGCAGGGCGAGCAGACCAGGATCGCCCCTCCGGCCTTCGTGAAGCTCGCCATCAGCTCCTTGAGCGGCGCGAAGCCCTCTTCCCGCACGTCGTCCGCGTACCCCTTCTGCGCGAGGCGGACCCCCTCGATGCTGAGAAAGACGAGGGTCTCCTTGCCGGAGCCGATCGCGGCGTTGGCGATGACGAAGGCCACGGTGGCCCGGTCGGGGTTGTCCTTGGCACAGGTGAGGTTCACGCAGAACTTGGCGGCCATGGTTCAGTCCTCCTTGCGCCGGATGAGGTAGACGGGCGGTGCTCCACCGACCAGCGGGTTTCCGGTCATCCGGCACCAGGCCGGGACGTCGGCCGGTGCACCGGGATCGCGGGCCGTCACCTTCATGATCTGCCCCGGCTCCAGGGTGTCGAGCCGGGCGCGCAGCTCGAGGACCAGCTCCCCGCAGCCCAGGTCGCCGGCGTCCCACTCGGTGACCGCCCGGCTCACCGCGTCATCCACTAGGCGGGCCAGCGCCCGTCGCGCAGGTACTGGATCGCGGCGAGCGCGGCGGTGGCCCCGTCGCCCGCCGAGGTCACGAGCTGGCGCGCGGACTCGGCGCGCACGTCGCCCGCGGCGAGGAGGCCCGGGACGCGGGTGCGCATGCGGAGGTCGGTCACGATCTGCCCGCGCGCGTCGCGCGGCACCAGACCGCCCAGGAACTCGGTGTTGGGGGTGAGCCCCACGTAGATGAACACGCCGCTGGCCGGCATCGCGGCCGTCGCGCCGGTGGTCAGGTCTTCGACCTGCACCCGCTCGACGCCGTCGGCGCCCTCGATGGCGCGCAGCGCCGCGTTCCACTTGAACGTGAGCTTGCGCTCCGCCCGCGCCCGCTCCTGCAGGCTCGCGCAGGCGCGCAGGGTGTCCCGGCGGTGCACCACCGTCACCGAGGAGGCGTACTGGGTGAGGTGGATCGCCTCGTCCACCGCCGCGTCGCCGCCGCCCACCACCACCACCGGCTTCTGCATGAAGAAGGACCCGTCGCAGGAGGCGCAGTGCGAGAGCCCGCGGCCGACGAACTCCTCCTCACCGGGGACGCCGAGGGTGGTGAAGCGCGAGCCGGAGGCGACGATCAGCGTGCGGGTGGCGTGGGCGCCGCCGTCCGTCTCCACCACGAGCAGCTCGCCGTTCCGACGGACGCCGGTCACCTCGTTCATCGCGACCTGGAGTCCGGCCGCGGTGGCCTGCTCCTGGAGCAGCGGGCCCAGGGTGTAGCCGGCCACGCCCTGGGGGAAGCCGGGGAAGTTGGTGATGTGCTCGCAGTTGAGGACCTGGCCTCCCGCCGAGAACTTCTCGAGCAGCAGCGCGCGGCAGCGATCGCGGGCGGCGAAGATGCCGGCGGTGTAGCCGGCGGCCCCGCCGCCCACGATCAGGACGTCCTGGACGTCCGCCATGCGTCGGGTCGCGGCCTAGAGCTGCTTCAGCATCGAGTCGGCGTCGCTCACCTCGAACTTGCCGGGCTGCTCGACGTTCAGCGCCTTGACCACGCCGTTGTCCAGCAGCATCGAATAGCGCTGCGAGCGCACGCCCATGCCGCGGGCGGTGAGGTCCATCTCGAGGCCCATCGCCTTGGTCAGCGCGGCGCTGCCGTCGGCCATCATGCGCACCTTGCCGGTGCTCTTCTGGTCCTTGGCCCACGCGCCCATGACGAAGGCGTCGTTGACGGACACGCACCAGACCTCGTCGACGCCCTTGCTCCTGAGCTTGTCGATGTTGGCCACGTAGCTCGGCACGTGCTTGGCCGAGCAGGTGGGGGTGAAGGCGCCCGGCAGGCCGAAGACCACGATCTTCTTGCCCTTGGTCAGGTCCGCCACCTGGAAGGCGTTGGGGCCGACGGTGCAGCCCGGGGTCTCCTGCTCGATGAACTCCGTGAGCGTGCCATCCGGCACGCGATCACCAACTTTGATCGCCATGAGTGTCTCCTCCTCGAGGGTGGTTTGAGCGCGGCCCCCCGCTCGCGCGTTCGGCGGGCGGCGGTTAGGGTACCACAGCCGGCCCGAGGGTGTGACGACGGCCCGCGGTCGGGCCTGCCTCCTGGGCCGGGCGCCGCCCGGCCGGGGATCGGGCTCATGTAAACCCCCGTTTCCGAT
>DATHSW010000171.1:0-13164 GCA_035463855.1 Candidatus Deferrimicrobiaceae bacterium
CACCGTCACCGGCCGCCGGATCAGATTGATCAGGGTGACCTTCATGGCCCGCGCCACCGCGCCGCCCAGGCCGCCGAGGTCGCCCCAGAAGCTCTCGCCGAGCCGCCTAGCCACCGGCGCCGCCCTGCAGCGCGACCACCAGCGCGGTCGCCATGAGGAGGAGGAGGCTCGCGGGCAGCAGCAGCTTCCAGGAGATCGCGAGGATCTGGTCCGCCCGGATGCGCACGAAGCTCCAGCGGATCCAGGTCACGACCAGGAACACGAACATCGCCTTGAGCGTGAACCACAGGGCCCCCCACCACGGCGAGCCGTCCGCCCACGGTCCCGCCCACGCGCCCAGGAAGAGAAGCGCGCCGAGGAACGAGGTGCCGATCATGTGGGCGTACTCGCCGAGCTGGATCAGCGCGAACTTCATGCCCGAGTACTCCACGCGGAAGCCCGCGACCAGCTCGGACTCGGCCTCCAGGATGTCGAAGGGCACGCGGTTCTCGGCGGCCAGGGTGGCCACGATGTAGAAGAGGAAGGCGATCGTGCCCAGCGGGAACCACGCCACGTTCCAGAGGCCCGCCTGGGCCGCCGCGATGTCGGAGAGCCGGAGCGAGCCGGCCAGCAGTACGGGCACCAGGGCCACGAAGATGAAGGGCAGGTCGTAGGAGATGATCTGGTTGACCGCCCGCATCACCGAGAGCAGCGCGTACTTGTTGTTGGAGCCCCAGCCCCCCATGAAGAGCCCGACGATCTCCATGGCGGAGATCGCCAGAAAGAAGAGGATGCCGATGTTGAGATCCGCGATCCCCAGGCCCGGCGCGAACGGGAGCGTGGCGAAGATCAGCATGCAGGGCACGAGGAAGACGATCGGGGCCAGGTTGTAGACGGACCGGTCGGCCTGCCGCGGGACCACGTCTTCCTTCATCATGAGCTTGAGCGCGTCCGCGATGGGCTGCAGCAGCCCGTGCGGACCCACCCGGTAGGGGCCGATCCGCGACTGCATGCGCGCCGCGAACTTGCGCTCGAGCAGGGTGACGTAGGTGACCATGCCGACGATGACGTTCAGGACGATGAACCCGACGATGAACGCGTTGACCGCATCCATCACCATCGGCGGCAGCGCGGGCATGCTAGCGGTCGACCTCGCCGAACACGGGGTCGACCGAGCCCATGATCGCCACCACGTCGGCCACCCGGGTGCCGATCAGGATGTGCGGCAGTATCGAGAGATTGGAGAAGGAGGCCCCGCGCCACTTCATGCGGTAGGGCTTGGCTCCCCCGTCGGAGATCAGGTAGCAGCCCACCTCCCCGCGCGCGCCTTCCACGCGCGCGTAGCCTTCGCCCTTGGCGACGCGAACCTGGCCCACCGACTTGACGCCGGGACGGGAGGAGATCGGTCCCTCCGGCAGCCCGTCGAGGGCCTGCCGCACGATGTTGATCGACTCGCGGAACTCGACCATCCGCACGCGGTACCGGGCGTAGCAATCGCCCGCCGTCTCCACCGGCACCTTGAAGTCGAAGTCTTCGTAGGAGGAGTACGGCTCGAGGCGCCGGATGTCGTAGCTCACCCCGGAGCCCCGGATCAGCGGGCCGGAGATGCCGACGGTCTGGGCCAGCTCGCGCGAGATCGTGCCCACCCCCTGGGTGCGCGCCTGGAAGAAGGCGTTGCCCTCGAGCATGTCCTCGTACTCGTCGAGGCGCTTCTCGATCAGCGCGATCGTCTCCCGGCACTTCTGCGCCCAGCCGGCCGGGATGTCGTAGCGGGTCCCGCCCACCTGATGGAAGCCGTAGAGCAGCCGCGCCCCCACCAGGGCCTCGAAGAGGTCGAGGACCCATTCGCGCTCACGGATGCAGTAGAGGAACACGGTGGCACCGCCTCCCAGCGCGCCGCCCATGTCCATGCACCAGGTGCCCAGCCACAGGCAGTGGGAGGCGATGCGCTGCAGCTCGGCCACGATCACGCGCAGGTACTGGGCGCGCCGCGGCACCTCGACCTTGCCCACCATCTCGGCCGCGCGCACGTAGGCCAGCTCGCTGGTCATCGCCGCCACGTAGTCGGTCTTCGACGCGATCGACGGATACTGGGTGTAGGTGAGGGACTCGCCCAGCTTCTCGTGGCAGCGGTGGAGGTAGCCGATGACCGCGTCCACCGCCACCACCGTCTCGCCCTCGAGCGTGAGGATCGCGCGGAAGACACCGTGGGCGGACGGGTGCTGCGGCCCCATGTTCATCGTGAGGCGCTCGCTGCCGCCGTAGCCCAGCTCGATGACTTTTCTTGCTTCGGGGTCCATGTGAAACGGGCTAGCGCATGGGAGAAAAGGCCGCGGGGTTGAGCACGATGGCCTGCATGCTGGCCAGCAGCGGGGTGGACTTGCCGAGGAAGGCCTGCCACTCCGGCTCCTGGGCCATCTTCGCCCGGGCCGCCGCGCGATCGTTGAGGTCCCGGTATACCCACATGTGCACGACCTCGTTGAGCTGGGCCACTTCCGTCTGCCAGAGGCCCACCCGGCGCGTGAACCTGTCCCGGAACGGCAGGATCTCCTTGAAGAGGCCGAGCCACTCGCCCGCCTTGCCGACGTGCGCGCGGTACCAGCGCAGCTCGTAGACGTTGCCGGTGTCCGCGGGCGGGGTCATCGGCACCACCGCGGAGAGGATCTTGTTCTCCTGGGCGACCATCATCGGCCGGATCTTCGGGATGTACTCCTTGGTCCACGCCTCGTCTTTGGCCAGCGCGGCGCGCAGCTGATCGCGCTCGTTCAGGTCGCCGTAGCTCCAGAGATGCACGAGCTGGTTGAGCGTGCCGAACTCGGTGGACCAATAGCCCTCGAGCTTGCCGTACTTGTCGCCGCGGATCTTGCGGCCGATCTCCCCGTTGAGCTTGAGATACTCGCCCTGCTTCCCGGGGAGGAGAGTGTACGTGCGTAGCTCGTAGATCATGATCGGTCTCCGGCTAGCGGTACGGTGGGTGTGGCGTATCTACCGCGTAAGACTTCAGGAGCGGGTGGCCCTCCCAGTCCTGGGGGAGGAGGATGCGCCGCAGGTCCGGGTGCCCCTCGAAGCGGATGCCGAACATGTCGAAGCACTCGCGCTCCATCCACTCGGCGCCGCGGTACACCGGCACCAGCGACGCGCAGGCCGACTGCCCGGCGCCGAGCCGGCTCTTCAGCATGAGGGCGAGGCCGACGTCGAGATTCTCGACGCGCGCCACCACCTCCAGCCCCTGGTCCTTCCAGTCCACCGCGCTCAGGAAGTTGAAGTAGAGGCAGCCAAGCGTCTCCTTGGCGAAGCGCGCCAGCTCCTGCCACCGATCGGGCGGCACCGTCACCGTGAGGAGGGGCCCGTCCCCCTCGGCGGCCACCCCGAAGCGCTCCTGTATCCTCGCCCGTGCCTGGTCGTGAATCACGCGCTCAGTCGATCTTGGGGGTGGGCGCCGCGCGCGCGCCCGTCTTGCGGAAGTGCGCGATCTGGTCCTGCAGCAGGAGCAGCCCGTTCAGGAGCGACTCCGGCGGGGGCGGGCAACCCGGGACGTAGACGTCGACCGGGATCACCCGGTCCACGCCCTTGACCACGTGATAGCCGTGCCGGAAGGGCCCGCCCGAGTTGGCGCACGAGCCCATCGAGACCGCCCACTTGGGATCGGGCATCTGATCGTAGATCCGCTTGAGCATCGGGGCCATCTTGATGGTCACGGTGCCGGAGACGATCATGAGGTCCGAGTGCCGCGGGGAGGCCCAGGGCACCATCCCCAGGCGCTCCACGTCGAACCGAGACGCGAAGGTGGCCATCATCTCGATCGCGCAGCAGGCCAGCCCGAACGTCACCGGCCACACCGAGGACTTGCGCGCCCAGTTGAAAAAGGCGTCGGTGACGGTGGTGACGAGGAAGCCGCCCGGGAAGTGCTGGATCCCCTCGGTCACGCTCTCGAACAGCGCGGAGTGCTTGTCGCCCTCCGGCCGCTCCTGATGGTACTTCTCCCACTCCTGGAGGTCCTTGAACTCCGTCCAGACCGGCGGCGGGATCTGCGGGATCGGCGCCTTTATTTCCATTCGAGTATCCCCTCTTTATAGGCATACACCCAGCCCAGCGAGAGGATCCCGATGAAGAGCGCCATGGTTCCCACCGCCCAGAGGCCGACGCCGCGGAGCACGAGGGCCCAGGGGAAGAGGAACACGGCGAGCGCGTCGAAGACGATGAACACGAGGGCGACGAGGTAGAAGCCCACCGGGAACTGGACCCACGCCTGCCCGATGGGCTCGGCGCCGCACTCGTAGCTCTCGAGTTTGCTGGCGTAGGGCCGGGCCGGGCGGAGCACCGCGGCCGCCCCGAGGGACACCACCGCGAATGCGATGATCAGGCCCAGAAAGATGACGACGGGCAGATACCCGGCCACACGGCGCCTCCTGGAGTGGCTACAAACCCCGCGGAGTATAACACATGCTGCCCTCCTGCCCCTTGGAGCGGCCGCGGCCTGGAGAACTCGTCAGGGGTTTAGCGCTGGACCGCCGGCCTGTCCGCGTTCCTTCAATGCGTCATCCGCATTACGCAAAATTGACACCTCGTCCCGAGCAACATTCGCCGGATGGAGCTCAAGCGTCTGATTTCTCTCTGGTTCTCACTATGCAATCCCTGGCACTTCGGTTGCTTCCCCTGAGACCGCCACCCTGAAACTCCATTCACACGACGGGAGACACGTGAGCGGCGACGATCTGAATCGGGAGATTGCCTTCGCGGGGCAGCGGGTCAAGCAGAAGGTCATCTTCGCCCTGACCCTCGCCTCGGTCATCCCGCTCCTGATCCTGACCTACGCCTTCCAGGCGCCGGTCCGGCAGATGCTCGGGCCGATCGGCCAATACACCGAGACCTTCACGATGCCGGCCCTGCTCGTCTTCACCGGCCTGCTCATGGCGGGCGGCGGGTTCGTGGTGTGGGACGTGGCCTCGGCCATCTCGCGGGCGGCGCACCTGGCGACCACCACCAGGGTCGCGGATCTGCCGCTGGTGCCGGCCCGGAAGGACGAGATCGGCACCCTCATGAGCTCGTTCGCCAAGATGCTCGCCACCATCGAGCAGCAGACCGACGAGATCAACCAGTTTCCGCGTCGGCTCGACCAGCTCGCCCGCCAGGCCTTCCGCGACTCGCTCACCAGTCTGCCCAATCGCGCGCTGTTCATGGACCGCCTCGCGCACGCGCTGACCCGCACCGAGCGGCGAGGCGAGCAGCTCGCGGTGCTCTTCCTGGACCTCGACCGCTTCAAGGTCGTCAACGACAGCCTGGGCCACGGCGTCGGCGATCAGCTCCTGATCGGGGTCAGCCAGCGGCTGGCCGCCTGCCTCCGCCCGGAGGACACGATCGCGCGGCTGGGCGGCGACGAGTTCGCGATCCTGCTCGAGGACGTCAAGGACGACAAGGCGCCCGCCTCGGTGGCGGATCGGCTCACCGGCGAGCTGCAGCAGCCCTTCATCGTCGAGGGCCGCGAGGTCGTCATCACGGTGAGCATCGGCATCGCGATGAGCACCGCGAAGCGGATGACCCCCGAGGACATCCTGCGCGACGCCGACCTCGCCATGTACCACGCCAAGGGCAAGGGCAAGGCCCGCTACGAGATCTTCGACAAGAGCATGAACGCCCCCGCCCAGGAGCGCATGGATCTCGAGCTGGACCTTCGCAACGCGGTGGCCCGCGGCGAGTTCGTCCTGCACTACCAGCCGGTGGTCGAGCTGCCGACCGGGCGCATCGTCGAGGTGGAGGCGCTGGTCCGCTGGAAGCATCCCCAGCGCGGCCTGCTCCTCCCCGGTGACTTCGTGCCCCTCTCCGAGGAGACCGGCCTGATCGTGCCCCTCGGGCGCTGGGTGCTCCACGAGGCCTGCCGCCAGGCGCGCCAGTGGCAGCTCGCCACGCCGGGCAGCAACCTGGCGATCAGCGTCAACCTCTCGGCGCGCCAGCTCCAGCAGCCCGGCCTGGTGGAGGAGATCGCCGCGGTCCTGCGCGACACCCGCCTCGAGCCGGGCGCGCTCCGCCTCGAGATCACCGAGACGGTGGTCATGCACGACGCGCCGGCCACCCTCGCCAAGCTCGAGGCCTTGAAGGCGCTCGGCGTGCAGCTCGCCATCGACGACTTCGGGACCGGCTACTCCTCGCTCGGCTATCTCAAGCGCTTCCCGGTGGACACGCTCAAGATCGACCGGTCATTCGTCAAGGGCATCGGCCAGGACGTAGAGGACAGCGCGATCGTGCGCGCGGTCATCACGGTGGCCAAGAGCCTCGGGCTCTCGGTGACCGCCGAGGGGATCGAGAGCGCCGAGCAGCTCGAGCACCTGCGCGGGCTCGGCTGCGACCACGGTCAAGGTTACTACTTCGCGAAGCCGATGCCGAGCGATCGCGTGCCCGCCCTGCTCGTGACCACCGCGCCCTGGGGCGCGGGGCGCGCCCCCAGCCCCTCCCTCAACGGCCGCTAGGTAGTCGGCGGGGGCCTCGACGGCCCCTGGGCCGATCCAGTCTTGCCGACGGCCGGCGGTGCGCCGCCGCTACCGCGTCGTCGGGCGCGCGCCCAGGCCCATCACGCGACCCACCTGGGGCGGCCGCGGCAACGGGTCGTGCGCGTGCTGGATGCGGCCCAGGCGCTCGAGGATCTCGGCGGCCATGGGCGCACCGCGCCGCGTCTCCTGGCTCACGTGCAGCGACATCAGCTCGTTGGTGGCGGCGAGATACCCGGCGTCGCCGTGGAACATCTCGTGGATGTAGTGGATGCGCTTGGCGTCGTAGGCGAGGAGCCGGGTCGTGAACCGGAGCGGATCCCCCTCCTGGACCTCGCGATGATAGGTGACGTGCGCCTCGAGGCAAAACGTGGTGACCCGGTGCGTCCGGCGATGATCCGCGTCCAGGCCGATGACGCGCATCCACTCGTCGGTGGCCAGATCGAACACCACGACGTAGTACCCCATGTTCATATGCCCGTTGTTGTCGATCCACTCCGGGCGCACGACACACGTGAAGCTCGATGCGATGACGGCGGCTGCCTCGTCGATGGCTCCCTCCCGGGTGCGCCGGCTGGTCGGATTCGGGCCGGCCTGCGGTCGCAGGATAGCGACATCCGCGTCCGGGTCAAGCCGCGGGGGCATTTCCCGATAAATTCCGCCCCTCTATGCTGGAGTCCTGGAGGTGACGCCGGCATGACCAAGTACGAGGCACACGAGCTCGCCCTGATCTTCCCCCCGATGAGCGAGCCGGAGTTCGCCGCGTTCAAGGAGGACATCCGCGAGCACGGGCAGCACGAGGCGATCATCCTGTACGAGGGCAAGATCCTCGATGGACTGCATCGCTACCGCGCCTGCCAGGAGCTCGGTCGGGAGCCGCGCGTGTTGCGGTTCGAGGGCAACCCGCGCGCGGCGGCCCAGCTGGTCCTGGGCCGGAACTTCCATCGACGGCACCTCACGGCGTCGCAGCGGGCGCTGGTCGCGGCCGAGATGTGCAAGCTCCGCCCGCGGGGAAATACGGGGACTTCCCCCTATTTGACCGCGGCCCAGGCTTCCACCCTGATGGGCGTGGGGCAGGATCTGGTCAAGGATGCCAAACATCTGCTGAGGAGTGGCGACCAGGATCTGCTCCGCTCGGTCCGTGACGGGATCCAGTCCGTGTCCGCGGCCGTCCAGGAGAAGCGGAAGAAGAAGGCCACGTTCACCTTCCTCGAGCAGTTCGCCCAGCGCCTCGACCGGGCGCTCCAGGGGCACAACGACCGGGACGCCCAGGTGATCTACGCGGCCAAGCCGCTGCTGCAGTACATCACGTTGCGCATCCAGGACTATCTCGACCCGCGGACGGCCGAGCCCCTGAACGGCGAGGACGGCGTCGTCCTGTGGGACCCGGCGGAGCTCAAGGTCCCGGACTGGCTCTACACCGAGCGGGGCGAGGCGATCGCGCAGGAGCGGCGCGCTCGGCTGGCCGCCGTCCTTCCGAAGGCGAAGGAAGCCGCGGCGGGGTTCCCCGGGCCTCGCTGCGCGGAGTGCGGGCTGCCCCTGCTATCGACGTCGCGCGCGGCCGAGCCCTCGTACTGCGCGGTGTGCAAGGGCAACGTGCTCTGGGAATGGTCCTGGATGCGGGAGCAGGTGGAGGTGGCGTTCAGCAGCGCCCTCCGCGCCGTCGGACCGGACGCCTAGGCTCGGGGGCGAGGGCAGCACCGGCCGCCCCCGCCCCGACCCCGTCGCCCGTCCTAGAGCAGCGCCTGGAAGAACCCAAGCGTCCGCTGGCGCGCCAGCTTGGCACTGGGCTCGTGGAAACTGCCGCGCTCGTCGCAGCTGAAGCCGTGGCCGGCCGGGTACGTGTGCAGCGGCACTTCCGGATGCGCGGCGCGGATGCGGGCCCAGTGCTCGGGCGGAATCCCCTGGTCGGTCTCACCGAAGTGCAGCAGCACCGGGCAGCGCGGCGTCTCGCTCGCGGTCTCCGCGATGCCGCTGCCGTAGTAGCCCACCGCCGCCTTGACGCCGTCGATGCGCGTGCACGCCAGCCACGCGAGCGTGCCGCCCAGGCAATAGCCCACCACGCCCACGCTCTGCCCTTCGGCCTTGAGCGCCTCCACCGCGGCCCGCACGTCGCGGACCATGTCCGCGATGTCCACCTTGCCCCGGATCGAGCGGCCCCGCTCGATGTCGTCGGCGGTGTAGCCGAGGTTGATGCCGGGCTCCACGCGGTCGAAGATGGCGGGCGCCAGCGCCACGTAGCCGTCGGCCGCGAAGCGGTCGCACATGCTCTGGATGTGGTGGTTGACCCCGAAGATCTCCTGCACGACCACGAGGCCGCCCTTGGGTGGCCCGCTCGGGGCCGCGCGGTAGGCCGACAGCCGATGTCCGTCTTCAGCGGTGAGGGTCGTCATGGTGCCCATCGTCACGCTCCTTGTCGGGGTTGAACGGCGATCACAGCAGCGGCCGCGCCAGGACCACCAGGCGCGGCAGGTCGGGCTCGGGGCCCTTCAGTAGCACCGTCGCGGCGGCGACGACGCGGGCACCCGCGCGCTCCAGCAGCCGGCAGGCCGCGCGGGCGGTGCCACCGGTGGCGATCACGTCGTCCACCAGCAGCACGCGGCGGCCCTCCAGCAGCGGCCAGTCGAGCGGATCCAGCACCAGCGCCTGCGCCCCCGCGGTGGTGATGCTGCTGGCTTCCTCCACCAGCGGCGCGCGCGGATGGCGCGGCATGTAGTTCTTGAGGCCCTTTCTCAGCACCACGTAGCGGTCCTGGCCGAAGCACTCCACCACCACCTGCGCCATGCCGACCGCCTTCGATTCCGAGCAGACGATCACGTCGAAGACCTCGCCGAGCGCCACGCCGTCGTCCGTGAGCCGCCGATAGAGCAGGTCGCCGCACGCCTGGTTGAGCC
Organism: Candidatus Deferrimicrobiaceae bacterium; assembly: GCA_035463855.1. Taxonomy (GTDB): domain Bacteria; phylum Methylomirabilota; class Methylomirabilia; order Rokubacteriales; family CSP1-6; genus CAMLFJ01. The sequence goes on from DATHSW010000171.1 coordinate 9,356, forward strand.
GCGCCTGCCCCAGCAGGTTGAAGGAGGCGATGTAGCGGCGGGAGCCGTGCAGCCGGGTGACGGGCCGGTCGGTGGTGAGGGCGCCGCCGATCCGGACCTCGTACCAGCCGATCACGTCGCCGGGCTCGCTCTGCCCCGCGGGCGCCGGCGCGCCGTCGACCCGCTCCCAGCCTTCGGCCTCCGCGAGCGCGGCGGCCAGCCGGCGGGCCGCGGCCAGATCACCGCCGTCCAGCGTGCTGAGGCACTCGACCTGCGCCTGGCGCAGCCGCACGCGCGCCTCGTCGTCGACCGCCGCGCGCGGCAGGACGGCGGCGCGACGCTTGCCCCCCGCGGGGGCGAGGGCGGCGACCGCGGTGGCGGCGTTCTCGTAGGCTCCGACGATGACGGCGGTCACCGGCCGCTCAGAGCTCGTCGATCGCGCGGAGCACGTCGGCGGCGTGGCCGTCCACCTTCACGTTGTCCCAGCGGCGCGCCACCGTGCCGTCCGGGCCGATGAGGTAGGTCAGCCGGGCCACCCCCATGTAGGTGCGGCCGTAGAGGCTCTTCTTCTGCCACGCCCCGTAGCGGTCGGCCACCTCGTGCTCGGGATCGGCCAGCAGCGGGAAGTCGAGCTTGTGCTTGCGCGCGAACTTGGCCTTGCTCGCGGTGTCCAGCACGCTCACCCCGAGGACGGCGGCCCTGCCCTTCTTGAAGGCGGGCAGCGCGTCGCGGAAGGCGCAGGCTTCCTTCGTACAGCCGGGCGTGTCGTCCTTCGGATAGAAGTAGACGACGAGCGGGCGGCCCGCGTAGTCCTTGAGCCGGTGGACCTTGCCGCCCTGGTCCGGCAGAGAGAACGCGGGGGCCTTGCGCCCCGGATCGACGAGTGGCATCGGAGATCTCCTGATCGCTCCCGGGTCGGTGGAACCGGCGCCCGATCACGCGCCGGGCGCCCATCCTACTACCCGGCGGCTGGCCGCGCTACCGGCCGGAGAGCCGCCGCCCGATGCGCTTCTCGACGACGTGGGTGACCGCCGAGAAGTCCTCGCGGCCCCAGCCGCTGTCCACCGCCTCGTCGTAGGTGCGCTTGGTCTCCTCCAGCATCGGCGTGGGCACCTGCACCGACTTGGCGAGGGCGAGCGCGAGCATCGCGTCCTTCCGCATCAGCTCCAGCATGAAGGTGGGCGAGAACTCCCCGTCGAAGATGCGCTTGGCCCGCCGGTCGAAATAGGTCCCGTAGGCCATGCCGCCGCCGTTGCGCACCACGTCGTAGAACGTGCCGGGGTCCACGCCGGACTGCACGCACACCGCGAGCGCTTCCGCCACCGCCACCGAGGTGACCGCGGCGAGGCCGTTGTGGATCAGCTTCACGCGATTGGCCATGCTCGGGCCGCCCACGTACATGTGCATCTTGCCCATGATCTCGAGATAGGGCGCGATGGTCGCGAGGCGCGCCTTCTCCCCGCCCACGATGAAGAAGATCTGGCCCTCCACCGCCTGAGGCTGCGAGCCGAGCATGGGCGTGTCCATGTGATCCACGCCGCGGCTCTTGAGGCCGGCGTGCACCGCGGTGGTCACCTCGGGGCTCACCGTCGAGCAGTCGCAGGTCACGAGGCCCGCGCGGGCGGCCGAGGCGACGCCATTCGGCCCCAGGTAGACCTCGCGCACGGTGGCGTCGTTTGGCAGGCAGGTGAAGAGCACCGCCGCCTCCGCCGCCACCTCGGCGACCGACCCGGCCGCGCGGGCTCCCGGGAGCTTCGCGGCGGCGGCCCGCGCCGCCGGGCTCGCGTCGTACACCACCAGCGGCACGCCGCCCTTGGCCAGGTTGGTCGCCATCGGCAACCCCATCGTGCCCAGCCCGATGAAACCGACTCGGTCAGCCATGGTCGCTCCTCGAAGGGAAACTCTAGGGTGAGGTGACGGCGACGGCCTGCACCGGATACCGGGCGCCGCCCAGGAGCAGCGCCGAGCCCTCCCCGCCGTCGACCAGGAACGGCGCCAGCTGCTGCATCGCGACGCGGCCAAAGCGGGCGCGGAAGGCGCCGCCGCGCACCCGGCAGAACAGCAGATCCCGCTCGGTCTCGAGCGTGCGCGGATCGAGCGGCTCGCGGTAGTCGCCGGAAAACCACAGCTCGACATCATGGAGCCGCCCGTTCTCGACGGCCAGGCGCAGGCGCTGGATCACGAACGGGGTGTCCGGCGCCTCGAACCAGTTCCGCTCGCCCTGGCAGAGCACGAGGCAGCGGCCGTCTTCCGTCCGCGTCATCGCGCGCAGGAAGAAGCGCAGCACCGCGGGATCGACGACCTCGGTGCCGTCGTGGAAGATCCGCCCGTCGCGATCCACCCGGTAGCGATATTCGCGGGCGGGCTCCGCCATCAGGCCCCCGCCACCGGCACCGACGGCCGGCGATCGATCCGCCGCGCGAGCAGCGCCCGGGCATCGGCGGCCCGACCGGCGCGGAGGTAGGCGGCCAGCAGCGTGTGCTCGAAGAGATCGCGCTGCGCCCGGCTGCCGCCCACCCGCACGAGCTGTTCCACCACCGGCGCGAGGGCGCGGACGACGTCCTCGTAGCGGCCCCGGGCGAACGCGTCCATCGCCTCGGCCACCACCGGTACCACCGGGCCCGCCGGGACCCGGCCCTGCTCCACGCCCTCGCGGAGCAGCCCGACCCAGCGCGCGACCCCCTCGGTATCGCCCGCGGCGGCCAGCGCCACCGCGCAATGCAGGTCCGCGAAGGAGATCCCGTTCACGGGAAACGACACGCGCACGTGCTGTGCCACCACGCTCCACGCGTCGGGCCGCCGCGGGGCGCCCGCCAGCTCCCGGCGCCAGAGCAGCGAGGCGGAGTCCACCAGCGTGGAGAACGGCGCGCCGCGGGAGGCGCCCGGCCGGATGCTGGCCTCGTAGAGCACGAGCGCGACCTCGGGACGGCCGAGCGCGAGCTCGAACAGCGCCTGGTGCCACGAGAGATGGCAATGCAGCGGCCCCGCCTTCGGGTACTCCGGCAACCAGCCCGCGACGAACGCGGTCCCGTCTCGATCGGCACCCCGCTCGTAGCAGACGTGAGCCCAGGCGTGCGCCGCGTGGGCGTTGCGGGGCGCGAGCGCGAGCGCCCGCTCGATCAGCGGCGCCCCCGCCTTCCAGCCGAGGGCCTCCGTCCGCGCGAAGCCGTGGGCGCCGAGGAACCACCAGTCGTCGCCGTAGGCGGGGGCGACCGACTCCAGCAGCGCCAGCATCTCCTCGTTGCGCTCCTGCCGCCCGCTGAAGCCGATGAGCCCGTAGACCCCATTGGCCGCGGCGAGAGCCATCACGTCCCGCGGGAACTCGGCGACGTGCTCACGGATGAGGGCCAGCGCGCGGGCTCCCTGGCCCGCGACCGCGAGCCCCAGCGCCTCCACGTGGCGCCGCTCGCGCCGGTCGAGCGCGGCGGTGAGGGCGCGCGCCTGCGCCGCGGCCTCCTGCGCGAGGGCGCCCTCGCCCAGGAGCTGGAGACTCCGGGCCCGCCCGACGTGCGCCAGCGCGAACGCGGGATCGGCGGCGACCGCGCGGTCGAAGCACTCCTCGGCGCCGGCGTGGGCCGCGAGAAAGCGGTCGACGCCCTCCGCGTAGGCCCGGCCCGCCACCGCGGAGGATGTCGAGAGCGGCAGCCCGTAGCGATCCCGCATCATCGGTCCGGCTAGAAGCGCGACGACGTCAGTCGGACGTCGGCCCGCGCCCACGCGCGACGGAGCCGCAGCCGCTGATCGACGTAGGCCTGCGCCTGGCGCGACGTCGTAATGATGGCGGGCCCGCCATGGTGAGCGTGCGATCCGGGCTGTCCCGAGCACCCCAC
>DATHSW010000172.1:0-1583 GCA_035463855.1 Candidatus Deferrimicrobiaceae bacterium
GTGGGGTGCTCGGGACAGCCCGGATCGCACGCTCACCATGGCGGGCCCGCCATCATTACGACGTCGCGCCAGGCGCAGGCCTACGTCGATCAGCGGCTGCGGCTCCGTCGCGCGTGGGCGCGGGCCGACGTCCGACTGACGACGTCGCGCTTCTAGCAGGCTACGGAAAAACTGGGTGAACGGCGCATCGTTGTCCGCATTCGGGTCGGTGGTTAGCGCGGCCCGCGCCCGGGACCTGGCCCCGGGGCCGAGCCGGCGCCGCGTGGATGGCGACCGCGGGGGCTCATGTCGGCTGCGCCAGGAGCCGCCGCATCCGGACCAGGTTGTAGACGGCCAGGCCAAAGGTAAACATCCAGCCGACCCGGGCGGTGCCCCGGTGGCGGGTCTTGCGCAGCAGGCCCACCGTCTTGAGCCAGCCGAAGATCTCTTCAATCCGCTTGCGTTCGCGCTGGCTCGCCAGATAGCCGGGGTGCCGCGTGGTGCGGCGATCGAGCGTACTCCGCCGGCGCGTGATGTTCTGGGCAATGTGCGGAGTCACGGCGAGGCCGCGGAGGGCATCGACGAAGTCGCGGGTGTCATAGCTCTTGTCCGCGCCCAGCGTGGCGCGGGCCGGCAGCCGGGTGGCCATCGCGAGCGCCTGCTCCCGCTCCGCGAAGCCCGTGGCGGGGGTGAGGCTGCCGTCCACGGCCAGCCCATGGCGGTTCTCCATCAGCACGTGCCCCTGGTAGCAGAGCTTGGCCTCGTGGGCGTCGCCCTTGCGAAAGAGGCGCGCCTCGGGGTCCGTGGTGGACGCGTGGGTGGCATTGCTCCGGCGCTCGCCGTGGAAGTTCACGGTCGGGTTGCCGGGGTCATCCGGCGGCGGCGCGGCCGGCCTCCCCTTCGGCTTGAAACTCTTCAGACTCGCCCACGCCTCGATGAGGGTCCCGTCGACGGTGAAATGCTCATCCGAGAGCAGCCCGCGCTGCCGGGCCTGGGCCACGACCCGGTCGAAGAAGGCCTGGGCGATGTCGCCCTCGAGCAGCCGCTGCCGGTTCTTGGTGAACACGGTCGCGTCCCAGATCGGGTCATCGGCGCTGAGCCCCACGAACCAGCGAAAGAGCAGGTTGTAGTCGAGCTGCTCCATGAGCAGCCGCTCACTCCGCACGCTGTAGAGCACCTGCAGCAACAGCGCCCGCAGCAGCCGCTCCGGGGCGATCGACGGCCGGCCGACCGTCGCGTAGAGCCGGCTGAACTGCGGGGACAGTTCCCGCAGGACCTCATCGACCATCGCCCGCAACGCCCGCAGGGGGTGGTCCGCCGGCACACGCTGCTCCAGGGGGATGTAGCTCCAGACCGAGGCCTGTTGCTCGTCGTCGCCGCGCATGCGCGCCTCCTCGCGAGGGGTTACGCGCATCGTAGCCGAACTCTCATGCGGACCCGCCATCCAATGTCGGGTTTTTCAGCACCCTGCTAGCCGGGCAACCACGCGTGAAGCGGACTCAGGTGCGCTTCACGCTCACCGCGCGGCGCGCGTGGCCCCCGCGGCGAGGAGCGCGGCGATCTCGCCCGCGGTGAGGCCGGCCTCGCGGAGGATCTCCTCGCTG
>DATHSW010000173.1:0-5287 GCA_035463855.1 Candidatus Deferrimicrobiaceae bacterium
CCTTCGGCACCCGGCGATCGGTCCGGGTGCCGCGCTGGCGCAGCTCGACCACGCCCTCCTTGGCCAGCGCGTTGCCGACCGTGACCCGGATCGGAATCCCCAGCAGGTCCGCGTCCTTGAACTTCACCCCGGCCCGTTCCTCGCGGTCGTCCATCAGCACGTCGAACCCGGCGGCCCGGAGGCCCCGGTAGATCTCCTCCGCCGCCGCCAGCTGGGCGGCGTCCTTCACCGCCACCGGCACCAGGTGCACGTGGAACGGGGCGATGGCCCAGGGCCAGACGATGCCGTCTTGGTCGTGCCGCTGCTCGACCGCCGCCGCCATGATGCGCGCCGGCCCGATGCCGTAGGAGCCCATGACGATCGGCCGCTGCTGGCCGTGCTCGTCCAGGTACATAGCGCCCAGGCCGACGGAATACTTGGTGCCGAGCTTGAAGATGTTGCCGACCTCGATCACCCGCTCGATCCGGAGCGGCTTGCCGCAAGCGGGACAACCCTCGCCGGCCAGGGCCACCTGGAGATCCGCCCACTCGCAGGCGAAGTCCTGTCCCGGGGTCACCCCGGTCAGGTGAAAGCCCTCCCGGTTGGCGCCGACCACGTAGCGCCCCCCCTGGCGCAGCGACTCGTCCGCGAGGATCCGCGCGCCACGGACCCCGACCGGGCCGACCGAGCCCGGGGCCACTCCCAGATGCTGCTTGACTTCCTCCGGGTGCGCGGGACGCGCCTCCGCGTTGAGCGCCCGCGCGAGCTTGCGCTCATGGAGGGCGTGATCCCCGCGGACCAGCACCAGCACCGGGCCCTCCGGCCCGATGAAGACCAGCGACTTGATGGTGGCGGAGGGGTCGATCTTGAGCTGGGCCGATACTTCCGCGATGGTCCGCGCCCCCGGCGTCGCCACTTCCTCCATCTTGCCGTCGGAGGCGGGGGGCGCGCTCGGCACCCCGCGGGCCAGCTCCACGTTGGCCGCGTAGCCGCAGGCGTCGCAGAGGGCCACGTCGTCCTCGCCGGCCGCGCTCGGGGCCATGAACTCGTGGGAGCCCGAGCCGCCCATCATCCCGGGGTCGGACTGCACGACCACGTAGGTGACCCCGCAGCGGTCGAAGATCCGGCAGTAGGCTTCCTTGTGGGCGTTGTAGGAGACCTCCAGGGCCGCCTCGTCGGGGTCGAGGGTGTAGGAGTCCTTCATCAGGAACTCGCGCGTGCGCAGCACACCCGAGCGCGGGCGCGCCTCGTCCCGCTCCTTGGTCTGGATCTGGTACCAGATCTGCGGGAGGTCGCGGTAGGAGCGGATCTCGCGCGCGGCCAGCCAGGCGATGACCTCCTCGTGGGTCATGCCGAGGCACATGTCGCGCCCGTTGCGATCCTTCAGACGAAACATCTCCCCGCCGATGACGTCCCACCGACCCGACTGCTGCCAGATCTCGGCGGGGTGGAGCACCGGCATCGTGATCTCCTGGCCGCCGATGCCGTTCATCTCGTCCCGGATGATCGCGTTGACCTTCTCGAGCACGCGCAGGCCGAGCGGGAGGTAGACGTAGATCCCGGCCGCGAGCTGCCGGACGAGGCCCGCGCGCACCATGAGCTTGTGGCTGATGGCTTCCGCGTCGGCGGGATCGTCCCGGAGGGTGGGAATGAGCGACCGGGTCCAGCGCACTACTTGACCTTGTTGGCGCCTTTGACGCCCGGATCGTAGATCAGGCGCTTGACCGGCACCCCGTTCAGGATGTGCGACTCGAGGATCTCGGGCAGATCGCTCTCCTGAACGCCCGCGTACCAGACGTTCTCGGGGTAGACCACGATCATCGGTCCGTGGCCGCACTGCGAGAAGCAACCCGCCTTGTTGACGCGGACCTCGACGTGGCGGCCGGCGGTGACCACCCCCGCCCGCAGCGTCTTGACGTACTTCTCGACGTCGCCCTGGACCGGGCAGCTGTCGCCCGCCGTGCACACGAAGACGTGTCGCTCGTACTGGCCCATCAGAAGAGTCCGATCCGCTTGAAGTCGTTGTAGAAGGCGAACACCATGAGCAGCATGAGCAGCGCGAAGCCGACCTGCTGGGCGACCTCCCGCTTGCGCACCGAGAGCGGGCGACCGAGCACCGCCTCGAACGCGAAGAAGAGCAGGTGGCCGCCGTCGAGCATGGGCACCGGCAGCAGGTTGAGCAGGAAGAGGTTGATGCTGATCACCGCGGTGAAGAGGGCCAGGCTCACGATCCCCTGGCGCGCCTGCTCGCCCGCGGTCTTCGCGATCTGGATCGGACCGCCGATATTGCTCCGGTCGAGCTGGCCGACCACGATCTTGTAGAGCCCGATGCCGGTCTTGACCGTCACGTCGGCGGACCACGCGAGCCCTTCCCACATGGCGGAGGGCGGATTGGAGCGGACCATGGTGGTGGCCCCGCCGGGGCGGATGCCCACCAGGCCGACCTCCATCTCCTTGCCGTCGGGCCCCGGGATCTTGCCTCGTTTCGGCGTCACCGCGATCGCGAGCGTCTCGGCGCCCCGCTTGACCTCGAGCCGCGTGGGCTGCCCCGCGCGCCGGTGGATCTTCTCGGCCAGCTCGTCCCAGGACATCACCGGCTGCCCCTCGAGCGCGACCACGACGTCGCCCGGCTTGAGCCCGGCCTGCTCCGCGGGATCGCCGGGGATCACGTCGCCGATGGCGGGGGGCAGATAGGGCGAGGCGCCGATCTCCCACACGATCTGGTCGTCGCCGAAGAGGTCCTTGCGCGTGGCCTGAACCGGGGTCAGGGCCGCCGTCCGCTGGCCGCCGTCGCGCCCCTGCACCGTCGCCTGGAGCGGGCGACCGTCGGCGGCCTGGACCACGCGAGCCAGATCCTCCCAGTACTGCACCGGTTTCCCGTCCACCGCCACGATGCGGTCGCCGGTCCGGAGCCCGGCCTGGGCGGCGGGCCCGCCCTCGGTCACGCGTCCCACCTCGGCGGGCGCGACCGGGCGGCCGATGAACATGAACATGGCGCCGGCGATCAGGACGGCGAGAACGAAGTTCATGGCGGGGCCCGCGAAGACGATGAGGAAGCGGGCGAGCAGGGGCTTGTGGTTGAAGGCCTTCGCCGGATCGATCGTGCCCGCCTTGCCGCCTTCCAGCGGGTTCTCGTCGTCGCCCATCATCTTCACGTAGCCGCCCATCGGGATTAGGGACACGCAGTACTCGGTCTGCTTGCCGCGGAATCGCCAGAGCACGGGCCCGAAGCCGACCGAGAACCGCTCGACCCCCACCCCGCAGAGCCGGGCCATGAAGAAGTGCCCGAGCTCGTGGACGATGATGAGGACGCCGAGCACCACGACGAACGAGACGAGCATCTGCACGGTTGCCATGAGACTCCCTATCTCATCGCGGCGGCGATCCCGCCGGGCAGCCATTCCCGCACCACCGCCCGCGTCCGGGTGTCGACGTCCACGCAGGTATCGATACTATCGAGCGCGCGCGCGGGTACCCGCGCGAGGGCCTCCGCGATCAGCTCCGGAATCTGGGTGAAACGGATGCGGCCCTCCAGGAACGCGGCCACCGCGATCTCGTTCGCCGCGTTCAGGATCACCGGCGCGCACCCGCCTTCCCGCATGGCCCGCCGCGCGAGATCCAGGCAGGGGAAGCGCTGCACGTCCGGCTCCTCGAAGGTGAGCGGCCCGACCCGCGTGAGGTCCAGGCGCTCCGCCGGACAGGGCAGGCGCTGAGGATACGTCAGCGCGTAGAGGATCGGGATACCCATGTCGGCCACGCCGAGCTGGGCGATGACCGAGCCGTCCACGTACTCGACCATGGAGTGCACGATGGACTGCGGGTGCACCACCACCTGCACCTGCTCGGGCCGGAGATCGAAGAGCCAGCGCGCCTCGATGACCTCGAGGCCCTTGTTCATGAGCGTCGCGGAGTCCACCGTGATCTTGGCGCCCATCCGCCACGTCGGGTGGTTCAGCGCCTCCTCCACCGTGACCTTGGCGAGATCCTCCGCCTTCATCGCCCGGAAGGGGCCCCCGGAGGCGGTGAGCAGCACCCGCCCCACCTCCCCACGGTTGTGGCCCTCGAGACACTGGAAGACCGCGCTGTGCTCGGAGTCCACCGGCAAGAGCGGAACGCCGCGCTCGCGGGCCGCCGCCGTCATCAGGCTGCCCGCCATCACCAGCGTCTCCTTGTTGGCCAGCGCGATGCTCTTGCCGCTCTTGATGGCGGCCATGGTGGGGAGCAGGCCCGCCCCGCCCACGATGGCCGAGAGCACCACGTCGGCGGGGACCTGCTGCGCGAGGGTCACGATGCCGGCGGGGCCGACGAGCAGCTCGGGGCGCGGGGACGGCAGCGCCCGCGCCACCGCGTCGAGCGCGCTCGCGTCGGCCAGGGCGAGGGCGCGCGGCCGGTGGCGGCGGCACAGCTCGGCGAGCAGCTCCGGGTTCGAGCCGCGGGCCGCCATCCCCTCCACCCGGAAGTCGTCCGGGAAGTGCTCGGCCAGCTCGAGCGTGCGACGCCCCACGGAGCCGGTGACCCCCAGCACGGTCAATCGCTTCATGCGCCCAGGGACCTCGCGTAGGTCGCGTAGTAGAAGAGCACCGGCGTGTTGACGAGCAGGCTATCCACCCGGTCGAGCATACCGCCGTGCCCGGGAATGAGCCGGCCGGTGTCCTTGGTGCCGACGCTCCGCTTGATGGCGGACTCGAGGAGATCGCCCGCCTGGCCCACCACCCCGAGCAGGAGCCCGACCGCGATCGCGCTCTCCAGCGAGAGCGCGGGGAAGAACGTGACGCGCGCGCCGAGGGCGGCGAGCGCCGACACGACGAGCTGCGCGAGCGCGCCCTCCACCGTCTTGCGGGGGCTGACGACGGGGGCGAGCTTGTGCCGGCCGAGCGTGGAGCCGACCAGATAGGCGGCGGTCTCCCCGAGCCACGTGACCGAGACGAGGAGCAGGATCCATTCCCGGCCCGCCTCGAGGTCGCGCAGCCAGAAGGTGTAGCCGAGCAGCCAGTTCACGTAGCCGATGCCGAGCAGGGTGACCGCCACCGGCTCCCAGGCCGGGCGGCCGGACGGAGCCCGCAGCAGGCCGATCCCGAGCAAGGCCAGCAGCACCGCGGTGAAGGCCACCCGTTCGGAGACCGGCAGCGCGAAGCTCGCGGTCACCAGCGAGCCGCCGACCAGCCCGAGCACGCGAAAGCTCGGCACGCCCGCGCGCTCGAACATCCCGGTGAACTCCCACTGGCCGAGCGCGCCGGCCAGGACCATGACCGCTCCGAACAGCCAGACCGGCCCGTCGACCACCATCCACACGAAGAGAGGCAGCAGG
>DATHSW010000174.1:0-17904 GCA_035463855.1 Candidatus Deferrimicrobiaceae bacterium
GACGCGGATCAGGGCCCGGCCCGCGTCGCGCAGGTCCACCGTGACCTGGGCGGCGAGCGCGTCGAGGGCGTTCTCCACCAGCTCCTTCACCACCGAGGCCGGCCGCTCCACGACCTCCCCCGCCGCGATCTTGTTGACGAGGTGATCGGGCAGCCGCCGGATGCGGGAAGCGCTCACGGGCGCGACCGCAGGCGCTGCTGCCACTCCGCGAGCAGGTTGAGCGCCTGCAGCGGGGTCAGCCCCGCCAGGTCCAGCGCGGCCAGCTCGCGCAGCAGCGGGTCGTGGGCGGGCGGGAACAGGCCGAGCTGGGCGGGTCCCGCGGCGGGGGCCGGGGCCACCGCCGCCTGCAGCCCGCTCCGCTCGCGCTCGAGCTCGCCCAGGATCGCCTTGGCCCGCGTGATCACCGACGACGGCAGCCCGGCCAGGCGCGCCACCTGGATGCCGTAGGAGCGGTCGGTGCCGCCCGGCCGCACCTTGTGCAGGAAGATGATCTCGTCGTTCCACTCACGGACCGCCACGTGGAAATTGTGCACCCGCGGCAGCCGCTCGGCCAGCGCGGTCAGCTCGTGGTAGTGGGTGGCGAAGAGCACCTTGGCGCCGTGCCCGCGCTCGTGCAGCTCCTCGGTCACCGCCCACGCGATGGCCAGGCCGTCGAAGGTGGAGGTCCCGCGGCCGACTTCGTCCAGGAGGATCAGGCTTCGCGCGGTCGAGTGGTGGAGGATGCTGGCCGTCTCCACCATCTCCACCAGGAAGGTGCTCTGCCCGCGCGCCAGGTTGTCCTGCGCGCCCACCCGGGTGAGGATCCGGTCCACGAGCCCGATGCGCGCGGAGCGGGCCGGCACGAAGCCGCCCATCTGGGCCATGAGCGTCAGCAGGGCGACCTGACGCATGAAAACGCTCTTGCCGCTCATGTTCGGGCCGGTGAGGATCATGACCTGGCAGCCCGCCGGATCCAGGGCCACGTCGTTGGGGGTGAACGGCGCGCCGCCCGCCTCCAGCACCGGATGGCGGCCGTCCACGATCTCGAGCGCGAAGCCGTCGTCCACCGCGGGCCGTACGTAGCCGCGCTGGTGCGCCACCTCCGCGAGGGCCGCGAGGGCGTCGAGGGACCCGACCGCGCGGGCGGTGCGCAGCAGCGGGGCCGCCTGCGCCGCGACCGCCGCGCGCACCTGGCCGAACAGCTCGAACTCGAGCCGCCCGATCCGCTCCTCGGCGCCGAGCACCCGGCTCTCGTACTCCTTCAGCTCGGTGGTGACGTAGCGCTCCGCCCCCACCAGGGTCTGCCGGCGGAGGTAGTCGGGCGGCACCTTGGCCCCGTGCGCGTTGCCCACCTCGATGGCGTAGCCGAACACGCGGTTGAAGCGCACCTTGAGCGACGGGATGCCGGTACGCTCCCGCTCCCGCTGCTCGAGGGAGGCGATCCACTCCTTGCCCTGCCGGGCGGCCTGCTTGAGCTCGCGCAGGTCTCCGTTCCAGCCTTCGCGGATCAGGCCGCCTTCCCTCAGGGTCAGCGGCGGCTCGTCCTCGAGCGCGTCTTCAAGGAGTTTCTGAAGGTCGGGGAGCGGAGTGATCTCCTCCCCGAGGGTCGCCAGCAGGGCGGCGTCGAGGCCGCCCAGCTCTTCTGCCAGCCGGGGCAGCCGGGCCAGGAAGCCGCGCAGGGCGATGAGGTCGCGCGCGTGGGCCACGCCCAGGGCGGCCCGGCTGGTGAGCCGCTCGAGATCCCCGACGCCGTCGAGCCGCCGGCGCAGGGCGTCGCGGGCGGCGGGGGCGTCCACCAGGGCGGCCACCGCCTCCTGCCGGCGCGCGATCGCCTCGCGGTCGAGCAGCGGGCGGAGCATCCACTGGCGCAGCAGGCGCGCGCCCATCGGGGTGGTGGTGGCGTCCAGGGTGGCGAAGAGGGAGCCGCGCGTCGCGCGCTCCTGGGCCGTCTCGAACAGCTCGAGCGTCGCCACCGCGGTCGGATCGAGCAGCATCGCCTCGCCGGTCACCAGGCGCTGGATGCGCGTGAGATGCGCGAGCGATTCGCCCTGGGTCTCCCGCAGGTAGGCGAGCGCGGCCCCCGCGGCCTGCAGGCCGGCGGTGAGGGCGCCCACGCCCAGGGCGTCGAGGCTCGCGCCCCGGAAATGCGCCTCGAGCACCTCGCGCGCCGCGCGGGAGCCGAAGGCGCCGCCGTCCACGCGGGTGACCGGGACGCCGGCGGGGGCCCAGCGGGCGATCCACGCCGCCTCCGCGCTCTGGGCCAGCAGGAGCTCGGCGGGGCGGCGGAGGAGGGCGGCTTCGAGCAGGGCTTCCCCGGCGCCCGGCTCCTCGCCCACCCAGAAGTCGCCGGTGGACACGTCCACGAGGGCCACCCCGACCGCGGCGGATGTCGCGTGCGCGGCGAGCAGGAAGTTGTTGCGGGCGCCGTCGAGAAACTGGGTGTCGGTGATGGTGCCCGGGGTGATGACGCGCACGACTTCTCGACGGAGGATCTTTCGCGTCGCGCCGGGCTCCTCCAGCTGCTCGCACACCGCCACCTTCTGGCCCGCGCGGATCAGGCGGGCGATGTAGCCGTCGGCGGCGTGGTGCGGAATGCCCGCCATCGGGATCGCGCCTTCGCCCTTCTGTCGCGACGTCAGGGTGAGCTGCAGGAGCCGGGAGGCCGTCTGCGCGTCCTGGAAGAACAGCTCGTAGAAGTCGCCCAGGCGGAACAGCAGCAGGTAGTCCGGGAAGCGGCGCTTCAGCTCCCCGTACTGCCGCATCATCGGCGTCAGCTCGGCGGGCGATTCCCTCACGTGGAGACGAGCGCGGCGGCCAGCCGATCGTACGTTGTCTCGAGGGATTCGGGCAGCACCCGGGTCTCGCCGACGACCGGCATGAAGTTGGTGTCGCCGTTCCAGCGCGGCACGAGATGGATGTGCAGATGGCCGACCACACCCGCCCCCGCCACCCGGCCCTGGTTCAGGCCCACGTTGAAGCCGTCGGGGTGATAGGCGGCGACGAGCGCGAGCGTGCCTTTCTGGATGAGGGCCATCACCTCGGCCAGCTCCGCGGCGGTGGCCGTCTCGATCGAGCCGACGTGGCGGGTGACGACGGCCATGAGGTGCCCGGAGGCGTAGGGAAAGGCGTTCAGGATCAGGAAGGCCCGGTCGCCCCGGTGGAGGATCAGCGACCGGCGGTCGTCACCGGCGGTCAGGGCCGAGCAGAAGACGCAGGCGGCTTCGGGGCCGCCGGCGGTCGACACATAGGACATCCGCCAGGGCGCCCAGAGCCGCTCCACTCGATCTACGTGTTGACGAGCTCGCGGAGGCGCTTGCCGACTTTGAAGAAGGGCACCCGCTTCTCGGGCACGCTGACGCTGTCGCCGGTCTTCGGATTGCGTCCCTTGCGGGAGTTCCGATGGCGGATGCGGAAGCTGCCGAAGCCGCGCAGCTCGACCTTGTCGCCCTTGCCCAGCGCGTCCGTGATGTTGTCGAAGACGGTGTTGACGATGAGCTCGGTTTCCTTCTTGGTCAAGCTCGCCACCTTGGCTACTTCCTCGATCAATTCCGCTTTCGTCATGGGTGACTCCTTCAGAGGGCCGGCGCTGAGGGCCTATCGACGACGAGACCGTACCATGGCAGGTGGAACTTTGTCAAGCAACCTGGGTAGTTAGGGGACACCCTGGGCCGGCCGGCCGGCTAGGGCATCAAATAGAGGGGCGTCCGCAGGGTCTCGAGGGCCGGCAGCACCCGCGAGACCGGTCCGAGCGGCCACTCGTTGCGCAGGAGCTCGCGGAGGGAGAAGCGGCGACGCGGGTATATCACCTTCGGCTTGGCGGGCAGGCCCGCCATCTTCGCGGCGGCCTCGATGGCGTCCTCGAGCCCGCCCAGATCGTCCACCATCTTGAGCCCGTGCGCCTGGCGGCCCGAATAGATGCGGCCTTCGGCGAAGGCGCGCACCGCCCCCGGCTCGAGCCCCCGCCCCTCCGCGACCGCGACGATGAACTGGTCGTAGACGTCGTCGAGCAGGTTCTGGAGGATCCGCCGCTCCTCCGGCGTCATGGCGCGCGCGAAGTTGCCCACGTCCTTGTAGGCGCCCGCCTTGACCACCACGTACTCCACGCCCACCTTCTTGAGCAGGCCCTCCACGTTGGCGAGCTGCATGACCACGCCGATCGAGCCGGTGAGCGTGCCGGGGCTGGCGAAGATGCGGTCCGCGGACACCGCCACGTAGTAGCCGCCCGAGGCGGCCACCGAGCCCAGGGAGGCGACCACCGGCTTCTTGGCCTCGCGCAGGCGGCGCACCGCGGTGACGATCTCCTGGGTGGGCGCCACCACGCCGCCCGGGCTGTCGATGCGGAGCACCACCGCGCGCACGGTGGGGTCGTCGCGGTACTCGCCGAGCGTGCGGATGATCGTCTCGGTGTCGAGGCCCCGGTCCGTCCAGACCCCGATCACCCCCGCGACCTCCACGACGGCCACCTTGCTGCCGCCGGGCAGGCCGTCGTCGCTCACCGCCAGGAGCAGCCAGACGGTGAGGACGAACAGCACGAGGACTCCCGCCCCTACCCCGAGGGCGATGAGGGCGACCCGCCCGCGTGAGGCCACGCGGGCCTACTCCTCGTCGTCGTAGTCGTCGCCGCCCCGGCGCTTGCGGCCCTTGTGCCCGCGGCCCCGCCCGCCGTCGGTCTGCGCCGGCTCCTCGATCACCGCGGCCAGCTCCTTCAGCGACAGCCCGATCCGCCGCTCGTTGGGATCCACCCGGATCACCATGAGGGTCAGCTCGTCGCCCACGTTCAGGATGTCGGCCGGGGTGGCGATGGGACGGTTCGACATCTGCGAGATGTGGAGCAGGCCGTCAACCCCGGGCTCCAGCTCCACGAAGGCGCCGAAGTCGGTGAGGCGCACCACCTTGCCGGTGACCCGCGAGCCCATCGGGTACCGCGAGGCCACGCTGTCCCACGGATCGGGCTGGATCTGCTTGAGCCCGAGCGAGATGCGCTTGTTCTCGCGGTCCACGTTGAGGATCTGGGTGTCGACCGGCTGGCCCTTCTTGAGCAGCTCGGACGGGTGCCCGATATTGCGCGTCCAGGACATGTCCGAGATGTGGAGCAGGCCGTCCACCCCGGGCTCCAGCTCCACGAAGGCGCCGAAGTCGGTGAGGTTGCGCACCTTGCCCTGCACGCGCATGCCGGGCTGGTAGCGCTCGGTGATGGTGGCCCACGGATCGGTCTCCACCTGCTTCATGCCGAGCGAGATCCGCTTGGTGGCCTTGTTGACCTCGAGCACCATGACCTCGACGGTGTCCCCCACGTTCACGAGCTTCGAGGGATGACGCACCCGGCGCGTCCACGACATCTCGGAGACGTGCACCAGGCCTTCCACGCCCGGCTCCAGCTCCACGAACGCCCCGTAGTTGGTCAGGCTCACGATCCGCCCGTTCACCTTGGCGCCGACCGGATAGCGGTCGTCCACGTTGGCCCACGGGTCGGAGGACTTCTGCTTGTAGCCCAGCGACACGCGGCCGGTCTCGCGGTCGAAGTGCAGCACCACCACCTCGACCTGGTCGCCGATCTGGAAGATCTCGGACGGATGCCCCACCCGCCCCCAGGACATGTCGGTGACGTGCAGGAGCCCGTCGATGCCGCCCAGGTCGATGAAGGCCCCGTAGTCGGTCAGGTTCTTCACGGTGCCGGTGAGCACCATCCCCTCGGCGAGGACCGAGAGCGTGTGCTTCTTCTTCTCCTCGCGCTCCTCCTCCAGCATCGCGCGACGGGAGAGCACCACGTTGCCCCGGCGCCGGTTCAGCTTGATGACCTTGGCCCGGATGGACTGGCCCACCATCGCGCCCAGGTTCTTGACCGGGCGCAGGTCCACCTGGGAGCCGGGCAGGAAGGCCCGCACCCCCACGTCCACCGCGAGGCCGCCCTTGACCACCTCGGCCACCCGGCCTTCCACCGGCGTGCCGCTGTCGTGGGCCTTGGAGATCTGGTCCCAGACCTTGATCTTGTCCGCCTTGTCCTTGGAGAGGACGATCAGCCCTTCGTTGTCCTCCTTGGACTCCAGGTAGACCTCGATCTCGTCGCCGACCTTGGGCAGGCTGCCCGCGTGCCGGAACTCCTCGATGGCGATGGTCCCCTCGCTCTTGTAGCCGATGTCCACGAGGACCTCGCTGTCGCGCACCTCGACCACCCGCCCGCGGACGACCTCACCCTCCTCGACGTCGCTCACGCCGCGGTTGAACCAGTACTCCATGCTCTCCTCGGCGGGTTCCCCCACCTCCTTCACGCCCCCCACGAGGGCCTTCGCCTTCCGGTTGTCGCTCTCCGCCATGACGCCACCTCTCCCTTGATCTATTTTGTCGGCCGCGCCATCGTGCCGCGGCCGGCATCCCAGCCGTACCTCAGGATTGCTTCTGCTGCGCCCGGAGCTGCGCGATCGCGCGCATCATCTCCTGGGCCGCTTCACGATACGCCTCCTTGCGCCCGTCGTCACCCGCTCTCTTGCCCTCGGCCTTGAAGACCAGCGGCGGGCCGAAGGTCACCCGCACCTTGTGGGGCCGCGGCCAGGCTCGCCCGCGCGGCAGCGCCGCCCCGCTCCCCGACACGTACACCGGCACGACCGGGGCGCCGCTCAGCACCGCGAGCATCCCGACGCCGGCCTTGCCCTCGCGCGGCGGCTCCCCTTCCACGCCCCGGGTGCCCTCCGGGAACACCAGGAGCGCCCGGCCCTCCCGCAACAGGGCCAGGGACGTCTTCAGCGCCCGCATGTCCGACCCGTCCCGCCGCACCGGCCGCGCGTTCAGCGCCCGGATCAGCCGGCCGAAGAGCGGGATGCGGAAGAGCTCCTCCTTGGCCATGAAGCAGACCGGCCGGGGCGCCGAGCCGCCCACCAGGGGCGGGTCGAGCACGCTCACGTGATTGGACACGAGCAGCACCGGACCGGTGGGGGGCACCAGCTCCCGGCCCACCGCCTCCAGGCGGAAGAAGAGGCGCATCAGCGCCACCGCGATCGGCTTCAGGATCGCGTACAGCATCTCGCCTGCTCGATCACCCGCAACAGCCCGTCCACGACCTCCGCGATCCCGAGCCCGGTGGTGTCCACCACCACCGCGCCCGCCGGCTTCACCAGCGGGGCCAGCGCGCGCTCCATGTCCTGGCGGTCGCGCCGGGCGATCTCCTCGCGGACCGTCTCCAGATCCCCGTCCAGGCCCCGCGCCGCGAGATCGGCGCGCCGTCGCTGGGCCCGCGTGTCGAGGTCGGCGTCGAGGTAGAACTTGACCTCGGCTTCCGGCCACACCACGCTGCCCGTGTCGCGCCCCTCGAGGACGGCGCCGCCCGCCGCGGCCAAGGCCCGCTGGATCGGCGTCATCTTATCTCTCACCACGCCCAGCGTCGTCAACCGGGACGTGAGGCGGCTGATCCCGGGCGTGCGGATCTCCGCGGTGACGTCCCGGCCGTTGACGACCACGCGCGCGCCCTCGAGGCGCACGCTCGTCCGGTCCAGGACATCCCGCAGCGCCGGGCCGTCCTCGGGCGCCACCCCCGCCTCCTGCACCGCCCACGCGAGCCCGCGATACAGGGCGCCGGTGTCGATCAGCGTGAAGCCCAGCCGGCGGGCCAGCGCCGCGGCCACGGTCGACTTGCCGGCGCCCGCCGGGCCGTCGATGGTGACCACGATGTCGCGTTGCCCGGCCTTCACGCGGACTCGAACCTCACACCCGTACCGCTCTCCCGGCCTCGTCTCACACTGCGGTCTCGCGCGTCCGCCGGATGCGATCGAGGGCCGCTTCGATGGCGGTCACGTCTCCGGCGTCGAGCAGGCGCTCCAGCTCGTCGAGCGCGGCCCGGAAGGCGCCGAGGGCCTCGGCGAGCCCGGCGCGGTTCTCTTGGAAGATCTCGCGCCACACCCGCGCGTCGGACGCCGCGATGCGGGTGGTGTCCCGGAAGCCGCGCCCCGCGACTTCGAAGAAGCGCGGGTCCATCCGCACCACCGCGTCCACGAGAGCGTCGGCGACCAGGTGCGGCAGGTGGCTGATCGCGGCGGTGGCGCGGTCGTGGGTCACCGGATCGAGGATCACCAGCCGGCCGCCGAGCGCCTCCCAGAAGGCGCTCACCCCCTTGACCGCGTGCGATTCGGTGCGCTCGGTGGGCGTGAGGATCACGGTGGCCCCGTGGAAGAGATCCGGCCGCGAGACCGCGTAGCCGCTCTGCTCGGAGCCGGCCATGGGATGGCTGCCCACGAAGGCGAGCGGCCGCACGCGGCCGAGGGCCTCCGCCGCGTGCACGATGCCGGTCTTGGTGCTGCCCACGTCGGTGAGCAGCGCCTCCGCGGGCAGCGCGTGCCATACCGCGGGCAGCAGCGCGGTGAGCGTGGCCACCGGCGTGGCGAGCAGGCAGAAGTCGGCGCCGGCCACGCCCTCCTCGAGGCTGGTGCTGATGCGGTCCACCACGCCCTCGCGCAACGCGGGCTCGAGCCGCGCGCGCGCGCGGCCCACCGCCACGATCTCGTCGGCCAGCCCCTGGGCCCGGGCGGCCTTCGCCACCGATCCGCCCAGGAGCCCGAGCCCGACCAGACTGAGGCGGCGAATCACGCGCCCTGGGCTCCGGCGAGGACCTTCTTGAGCGCCTTCACGAACCGCCGGTTCTCCTCGGGGGTGCCGATGGTGACGCGCAGCGCGCTCTCCATCCCGAAGCTCGTCATGGGCCGCACGATCACGCCTTCCTTGAGCAGCCAGTGGAACACGTCGCTGGCGCTGCGCCCCACGTCCACCAGGATGAAGTTGGCGCGCGAGGGGGCGTACTTGAGCCGCATCGCGGTGAACTCCTCGGTGAGGAAGGCGCGGCCCGCCTCGATCATGCGCAGGCACTCCACCACGTGGGAGTCGTCCTCCATCGCGGCGAGCGCGGCGGCCTGGGCCACCGAGTTCACGTTGAAGGGCTGGCGGATCCGGTTGAGGAGCGCGATGCAGTCGGGATCCGCCGCCGCGTAGCCCACCCGCAGGCCCGCGAGGCTCGCGGCCTTGGAGAAGGTGCGCAGCGCGGCCACCTTCCGCCCCTGCTTGAGGTAGGCGAGCGAGTCCGGGAAGTCGGGGCCCTGGGCGAACTCGACGTAGGCCTCGTCGAACACCACGATGACCTTGTCGGGCACCCGCGCCATGAAGTGCTCGACCTCGTCCGCGGTCACGATGGTGGCGGTCGGGTTGTTCGGGTTCGCGATGAACACCATCTTGGTCATCGGGGTGATCGCGCGGGCCATCGCCTCCAGGTCCAGCCGCTGGTCCTTGAGCGTCACCACCACCCGGATGCCGCCCACCGCCTGCACGATCATCGGATAGACCACGAAGGAGGGGTGCGGGATCACCGCCTCCTCCCCCGGCCGCAGGAAGGCGCGCACCATCAGCTCGATGAGGTCGTTGGAGCCGTTGCCGAGGACGACGTGCTCGGCGGTGAGGCCGTGCCGGCGGGCGATGGCCTGCCGGAGGTAGTAGCCGCTGCCGTCCGGATAGCGGTTGATGTGGCTGAGCGCCGCCTGCATCGCCTTCATGACCCGGTCCGACGGGGCGAGCGGGTTCTCGTTGGAGGCGAGCTTGATGACGTCGCTGATGCCGAGCTCGCGCTCGAGCTCCTCGATCGGCTTGCCGGGCTCGTAGGGCGCGATGCCCAGGATGTGATCGTTGGCCAGTGATTCCCAGGACACGCTCATGCGGATGCTCCTTACGCGGCCGGATACGAGCCGAGGATCTTCAGGAACTGGCAGCGCTCCCGGACCTCCGCCAGCACGCTCCGGACGTTTTCGGTCTCGCTGTGCCCCTCGAAGTCCAGGAAGTTGACGTACTCCCAGGGGCGACGTTTCGTCGGTCGGGATTCGATCTTGGTCAGGTTCAGCCGGTGGGTCGCGAAGGGCCGCAGGATGCTGTAGAGCACGCCCGGCTCGTTCTTCATCGAGAAGAGGATGGACGTCTTGTCCCTCCCCGTGGGCGCGACCGGCCGCCGTCCGATGACGAGGAACCGCGTGGAGTTCGCCGGGTTGTCCTCGATGCGGCTCCGGAGGATCGGCACGCCGTGCACCTGCGCGGCCATGTCGGAGGCGATGGCGGCCACCGTCGCGTCGTCGCGGGCCCGCTCCACCGCCGCCGCGGTGGACGGCGTCTCCTCGGTGACCGCCTCCGGCAGATGGGTGGCGAGCCAGCCGCGGCACTGGGCGAGCCCCTGGGGATGCGAGCACACCATCTTCACCTCGCCGAGCTCACTCGCCTGCGAGATGAGGTGCTGCGTGATGTCGAGCGTCATCTCGCCGGTGATCGTCACGTCGGAGTCGATGAGCCGGTCGAGGGTCACGTTGACCGCCCCGTCGGTCGAGTTCTCCACCGGCACCACGCCGAACTCGGCCCGGCCCCGCTCCACCTCGTCGAAGATCTCCGCGATCGTGCGCACCGCGAGGAGCTGCGCCGAGGAGCCGAAGCGGCGCGTGGCCGCCTGGTGGGTGAAGGTGCCGGGCGGGCCCAGGTACGCGACCGGCAACGGATGCTCGAGGGCCAGCGAGGCGGAGAGGATCTCGCGCCAGATGGCGCGGATGGCGTCCCCGGCGAGCGGGCCCTCGGTGAGCGCGACCAGACGGTCGAGGACCTGGGCTTCGCGCTCGGGAATGTAGTACGGAAGACCCTGCTGCCTCTTGAGCTCGCCGATCCGGAGGGCGGCGGTACCGCGCTGGTTGAGGAGTTTGAGGATCTCTTCGTCGAGGCTGTTGATCCTGGATCGCCAATCGTCCAGGTTCATCGGGGGCTCCTGAAGCACGTCGGTCGCGTAACCCCACGCACTATAGCGGAAGCCTACCCCCCACGCAAGCTCTCAAGGGCGGCCCGCTCGGCAGGGGTCAGCGCCCGGTGCGCCCCGGAGGCCAGGCTCCCCAGGCGCAGCGGGCCGAACTGCACCCGCTTCAGGCGCTCCACCGGATGCCCGAGCGCGGCGCAGTAGCGCTTGACCTCCCGGTAGCGTCCCTCCGCGAACGTCACGCGGAGCCGGGTGCTCCGCGGCCCCGCCGAGAGCCGCGTCACGTGCTTGGGCACCGCGGGGCCGTCGGGCAGCACCGCGCCGCGGCGCCAGCGCGGCAGGTCCGCCTCGTCCACGCGGCCGCGCACCTCCACCTCGTACACGCGCGGGATCTCGTAGCGTGGATGGAGCAGCCGGTTGGCGAGCTCGCCGTCGTTGGTGAGCAGCAGCAGCCCTTCGGTGTCGAAGTCGAGGCGGCCCACCGGGTACACGATGCGCGCGGCGGGCGGGAGCAGGTCGAGCACCACCGGCCGGCCGGCCGGATCGCGCCGCGTCGTCACGTAGCCGCGCGGCTTGTGCAGCAGCAGGTACTGGAGCGGCGCGCGCCCGGGGAGCGGCCGGCCGTCCACCGTGATGCGGTCCCGCTCGGGGTCGGCCTGCGCGCCCGGCTCGAGCCGGACCCGACCGTTGACGGTGACGCGTCCCTCCGCGAGCAGCCCTTCAGCTGCTCGCCGTGACGCGATCCCCGCCTGAGCCAGGATCTTGCTCAGCCGGATCGTCGGCAGCGGCGGTCTCCTCGTGCTCGGGCGGAGGCTCGGTCAACTGGGCGGCCGCGGTCTCCGCGAGCTCGGGCACGATCAGCTCGCCCTCCACCTTCGGCAGGTCGGCGAGGTCGCGCAGCCCGAAGGCGACCAGGAACTCGCGGGTGGTCTCGTAGAGGAAGGGGCGGCCCGGGGACTCCTTGCGCCCGGCGATGCGGATCATGCGCCGCTCCAGCAGGTTCTCCAGCACCGCGTCCGAGTTGACGCCTCGAATGGCGTCCACTTCGGGGCGCGAGACCGGCTGGCGGTAGCCGATGATGGCGAGCGTCTCGAGCGACGGGCGCGAGAGCCGCGAGCGGGTGCGGCTGCGGGCGAGCTTCACCAGCCAGGGCGCGATCTCCGGGCGGGTCACCAGCCGGAAGCCGCCCCCCACCTCCATCACCTGCAGGGCTCGGCCCTCCGCGTCCAGCCGGCGCCGGAGGCTGTCCACGAGGTCACGGGCCGCCGCGGGCGAATCGAGATCGAGGACTTCCTGGACGCGGGAGGCCTCCACCGGAGTGTCCGAGGCGAAGAGCAGCGCTTCGACGACGTCGATGAGCTCAGGCATTCAGGGACTCCCCCGGTTCAGCGGAAGCCCTCTCCCCTTCGGGGAGCGGGCCAGGGTGAGGGGCTTGAAGGTGAGGGGCTTGGGGGTCGGGGGCCGATTCACCGGGCGCCGGCTCCGCGTCTCGCGCGGGCTCCCGCACGCTCACCGCGTTCCGCTCGATGACGATCTCGCCGAACAGCTCGGCCTGCCGCGCGCGCGCCTGGCCCAGGCGGACCAGCTCGAGCAGCGCGAGCAGCGTCACCACCCACTCGGCCCGCAGGCGCCCCGGGCCCGCGACCGACGAGAAGAGCAGCGACCAGGTGCTGCGCAGCAGCTCGAGCATCTCGCTCATGCGCTCGAGCACCGAGAGCGGGTTCGGCTCGACCTCCCGGGGCACCCGGCGCTTCTGGTCCTCGATGAGCCGCTGCATCGCCCGCTGGAGGAGGTGCACCGAGAGATCCTCGAGCGGGATGTCCTCGGGCGGCGGCAGCTCGGCGGTGGTGCGGCCGAAGATGAGGGTCTGCTCCGCCTCGCGCTCGGCCAGCCAGGTGCCGAGCGCCTTGACCCGCGCGTACTCGCGCAGCCGCTCCTCCAGCTCGCGCTTGAGCAGCTCCCCTTCCTCGTCCAGCACCTCGTCCGCGTCGTCCGGGTTGGCGGGCAGCAGGAGCTTGGACTTGAGGTAGATCAGGGTCGCGGCCATCACCATGAAGGAGCCGGCCGTCTCCAGGTCCTGGAAGCGCACCGACTCGAGGTGGGCCAGGTACTGGTCGGTGATCGTGCGCAGGGAGAGCCGCGAGAGATCCATCTCGTTGGTGCGGCAGAGATGGAGGAGCAGGTCGAGCGGGCCGACAAACGACTCGACGCGGACTGTGATCCCGGAGTCCTGGACGGCTCCTTGGGTGGCTGCTTCGTGCCCGGTCATCGTTCAGGGCTCGAGTCTTACCGCGTCGCGGACTTCGGTCATGGTCTGGTGGGCGAAGCGGCGGGCGCGCTTGGAGCCCTCGTGGAGGATCTCGACGATCTCCCGCGGCTTCTCGATGAAGCGCTGCCGGGCCTCGCGGATCGCGGCCAGCGGCGGCAGCATGTGCTTGAGCAGCACGCCCTTGCAGTCGAGGCAGCCGATGGCGGCGGTGCGGCAGCCGGTCGCGCAGGCCTCGCGGTCCGCCTCGGGCGTGAAGATCCGGTGCAGGTCGAAGACCGGGCAGACGTCCGGATCGCCGGGGTCGGAGCGCCGCTTGCGCGCGGGGTCCGTGACCATCGGCTTGACCTTCGCGGTGATCTCCTCGCTGGTGTCCGAGAGGTAGATCGCGTTGCCGTAGGACTTCGACATCTTCCGCCCGTCCGTGCCCGGCACCTTGGGGATCTGGGTCAGCTTGGCCTGCGGCTCCGGGAACACCGGCTTCCAGGTGTTGTTGAAGCGGCGCGCCACCTCGCGGGTCAGCTCGATGTGCGGCACCTGGTCGGCGCCCACCGGAACCCACTGGGCCTTGTACATGAGGATGTCGGCGGACTGCAACAGCGGGTAGCCGAGCAGCCCGTAGGACGGCGACTCGATGCCGAGCTGCTCCACCATCTCCTTGTAGGTCGGGACCCGCTCGAGCCAGGCCACCGGCGTGGCCATGGAGAAGAGCAGGTGCAGCTCGGCGTGCTCCGGCACCAGGGACTGGATGAACAGCGTGGACTTCTCGGGGTCGAGCCCGGCGCCGAGCCAGTCCGCGCCCATCTCGATGGTGTCCGCGGGGACCTCGCCGATGTCACCCGGGCTGGTGGTGAGCACGTGCCAGTTCGCCACGAAGTAGAAGCACTCGTAGCCCTTCTGGAGCGTGACCCAGTTCTCGAGCGCCCCGAGGTAGTTGCCGAGGTGAAGCCGGCCGGTCGGCCGCATCCCCGATAGCACCCGTTCCCGTGATCCGGTCATGACGGTCTAGTCACCCTCCCCGGGCTTCCGGCTCCGCTGCGTCTCCCACACCTTGGCCATGCGCAGGAAGACGTACTCGGCGTAGAGGACGGCCAGCACGAAGCCGCGCCAGCCGTCCAGGAAGCCACGGTGAACAATGTACATGGAAAAGAACCGCCCGAGGGGCCGAGTCACGAGCCCGAGCAGCCCCGCCCGCCGGCCCCGCCGGATCCAGTCCTGGGCCGACAGGGTGGAGTAGCGGTTGGAGCGGCGCACGAAATCCTCGAGGTCGCGATAGGAGTGGTGCAGCAGCGGCTCGGCCAGCGTCTCCACCCGCCCCGCCACCGTGACCGACTCGTGGACCGCGTTCTCCACGAAGCGCCCGGCGCTCCGCCGGAACAGGCGGAGCTGGTAGTCGGGGTAGAGGCCGCCGTGGCGCACCCACGCGCCCCAGAAGATATTGCGCCGCGGGATCGAGTAGCCGTCGGCGGACCCGTCGTCCTTCAGGATCGCGCGCACCCGCTCGCGCAGCTCGGGCGTCACGCGCTCGTCGGCGTCGAGCGAGAGGATCCAGTCGCCGGTCGCCTGCGCGATCGCGAAGTTCTTCTGGGCCGCGAAGCCGGGCCACGGCCGCACCGAGACCTTGTCGGTGAACTCGTGCGCGATCTGCACCGTCTTGTCGCCGGACTCGGCGTCCACCACCACGATCTCATCCGCCCACGACACGCTCTCGAGACAGGCCCGCAGGCGCTCCTCCTCGTTCCACGCGATGACGGTGACCGAGAGGCGGCTCACCGCCCGGGCCCTCCGGCCGCGAGCAGATCGAGGGCCGCCGCGACCGCCGCCTCCGGGGCGAGTCCGGCCATGGTGCCGTCGGGGCTCTGCAGCCCCCGGCCGCGCGGGCCGTAGGGGCCGTTGCGCTCCGCCCGCGTCGGCCCGAAGAGGCCGAGGCTCGGGGTGCCGAGGGCGGCGGCCAGGTGCAGCGGGCCGGTGTCGTTGGCCACCATGAGCGCGGAGCGCCGCAGCAGGGCCGCCAGCTCGTGCAGGTCGGTCGGCGGGGCGAGGATGGCCCCCGCGCTCGAGCCGTCGCGGATCTGCCGCGCCATGTGGATCTCGTCCGGTCCCCACAGGAGGAGGATCCTCACGTTGGGTTCCAGGGCGAGCCGGTCGGCGAGCCGGCGGAAGTGCTCGACTGGCCACCGCTTGTTGGCGCGGCCCGCGCCGGGGTTGATCGCCACCAGCAGGTCACGGCTCTTCACGCCCTGCTGGCCCAGGAAGTCATCCATGCGCAGCG
Organism: Candidatus Deferrimicrobiaceae bacterium; assembly: GCA_035463855.1. Taxonomy (GTDB): domain Bacteria; phylum Methylomirabilota; class Methylomirabilia; order Rokubacteriales; family CSP1-6; genus CAMLFJ01. The sequence goes on from DATHSW010000174.1 coordinate 15,271, forward strand.
CGGCGCGCGAGGGGATCGGCACGTGGAACTCGACCGGGCCCGGCGGGACGCCGAGCGGCCCGAGCAGGGCGAGGTACTGATCGACCACGTGGACCGCGGTGGCGGGCGGCCGCACGCGCCGGTTGGTGAAGAGGCAGTTGAGACTCTCCCGGCAATGGGAGGCGGTGAAGCCGATGCGAAGCGGCGCGCCGGTGTAGGCGGTGAGCAGCCCGCTCTTGATGAGTCCCTGCAGGTCGATGGCCACGTCGAAGCGGGCCGCGCGGATGCGGCCGCGCAGGCGGCCGACCTTCCCCAGGACCTCGCGGACACCCGACGGCCGGCGGATGAGCCGGCGCCAGAGCCGCGTGTCCACCGGGACCACCGTGTCCAGGTCGGGATGGTCCTTCAGCAGCGCGTACTCGCGCGCCTCCACGATCCAGGTCAGGTGGAGGCCCGGCCGGGCGCGGCGGAGCGCGCGCGCGACCGGGAGCGCGTGGATGACGTCGCCAAGCGAGGAGAGCTTCACGATGGCGATCTTCGTTGTCACCTGCGGGGGCAGCGGCCGCGGACTCTCGTTTGAATCCTCAGGGTCTATCTTATGCGGGGGCCCAGAAATGGCCCCCGCACTCCCCCCACCGCGGACAGCCGGAGAGCTGGCCCCCGCAACCCCTCCGCCGCGGACGTTCCGTGTCGTGTCGGTCATCGCGCGCGCTGGGCGAATCGGCTCAGGATGGTGGCGATCAGGTCGCGGGTGGAGTGGGTCTTGGGGTCGCCCGCGATGGCCACCGTCGCGCCCACCGCTTCCGCGGTGGAGCGCTCGGGCACGCTCTCCTCGGTGTAGTCCGTGCCCTTGGCGTGCACGTCGGGGCGGAGGCGCGCGATCAACGCGTCCGCGCTGTCCTCCTCGAAGACGATCACCGCGTCCACGCCGCTCACCGCGGCCACCAGCTCGGCCCGCTCGGCGGCCGGCATCACCGGGCGGCCCGGGCCCTTGAGCCGCCGCACCGAGGCGTCGGAGTTGAGCGCCACCACGAGCGCGTCGCCCAGGGCGCGCGCGGCCTGGAGATAGCGGACGTGCCCCACGTGCAGGAGGTCGAAGCAGCCGTTGGCGAGCACGAGCCGCTTGCCCTGGGCGCGCCAGCCGGCCGCGAGCCGGTCGGCCTCGTCAACGCTTAGGACGGCCGCCATCGCTCGCCAGCGCGGCCAGCAGCTCGGGCATCGTCACCGTCGCGGTGCCCCGCTTCATGACCACGACGCCTCCCGCGACATTGGCCAGCCAGGCCGCCTCGCCCGGCGTGGCCTGGGCCGCCAGTCCCACCGTGAACGTGCTGATCACGGTGTCGCCCGCCCCCGTGACGTCCGCGATCTCGTCGCTGCCGTGGATCGGCATGAACGTCACCGGCCCTTCCCGCTCGAAGAGGGCCATGCCGCGGCTGCCCCGCGTGACGAGGAGCAGTCGCGCGTCGAGCCGCTCGAGCACCGCGCGCCCCGCCTTCTCGAGGGACGGCTCGTCGCCCAGGTCCTGGCCGGTGAGCGCCTCCACCTCCGGCTCGTTGGGCGTGGCCGCGGTGGCCCCCTTGAAGCGCGGCAGCTCGTAGCGGCTGTCCACCGTCACCGGGACCTGGCGGGCGTGGCCCAGCTCGAGCACCGTTTCGTACACGCGCGGCGTCACCGTGCCGTAGCCGTAGTCGGAGACGAGGAAGCCGTCGGCGGTGGCGCCGATCGCGCGCAGCTGCGCGATCAGCCGCGCCTCCGCGGGGCCGCTGATGCCGCCCTCCGGCTCACGGTCGAGCCGCACCACCTGCTGCCGCGTGGCCTGGTAGCCGCCCGCCATGATGCGGGTCTTCACCGGGGTGGGCCGTCCCGGCTCGCGCGAGATGCCGTCCGTGCTCATGCCCGCGTGCCGGAAGAGCGCGTGCACCTCGTCGCCCGCGCCGTCCGGTCCGAGCAGGCCCACCGGCAGGACGGTCGCGCCGAGCGCGTGCACGTTGTGGGCCGCGTTGGCGGCGCCGCCCAGCCGCACCTCACGGTCGGTGAAGCGGAGGATCAGCACCGGGGCCTCGCGCGAGATGCGCGCCGGCTTGCCGTAGAGGTACTCGTCGGCGATGAGGTCGCCGATCACCGCGACGCGCTTGCCCTGAAAGCGCGTGAGCGCGTCCCGCAGCCGCCTCACGGGGAACACGTCAGCGCCCCTCGCCCCGCACGCGGCCGAGGGCCCAGTCCACCGCGTCGAGCAGGTCCAGGGCCACGTGGTCCGGCTCGATCTCGTGCGCGGGGGGCCTGAACTCCCACTCCCCGCGGCCATAGCCGGTGAGCACGAGCACCCCCGCGGCCCCGACCGACTGGCCCGTCGCCACGTCGGAGAGCCTGTCACCCACCATCACGGACACACGCAGATCGAGCCCGAGCTCGGCGGCGGCACGCGTGAGCAGGCCGGGGCGCGGCTTGCGGCAGTCGCAGTCCGCGCGATAGGGCGGCCGCCCTTCGTGCGGGTGATGCATGCACACGTACAGGCCGTCGAGGCGGGCGCCGCCCGCGTCCAGCTCGCGGCGCATCTGCTCGTTCGTAGCATGCAGGGTGGCCTCGGAGAAGTAGCCGCGCGCCACCCCGGCCTGGTTCGTGACCATCACCGCGGCGATCCCGGCCCGGTTGAGT
>DATHSW010000175.1:0-8291 GCA_035463855.1 Candidatus Deferrimicrobiaceae bacterium
GTGGAGGGATCGACGTAGTGCACGGCGGCTCGATATTGGCCGATCGGCGGCGGCTGTCAAGGCGGTTGACAGCCTCTCCCGCCACGGGGTAAGACCGGAGCGCGCCGGGAGGGCGCGAGCCCATGTCCACGTCCGACTCGATCACGATCGACGCGCCGCGCTTCTGGTCCACCGTCATGCGCTCCGGCGAGATCGGGCCGGGCAAGGCGGGCGGGCTGAGGCGCCTGGCGCTCACCGACGCCGACAAGGAGATGCGCGATCTCTTCATCACGTGGTGCACCGAGGCCGGGTGCGCGGTGGCGGTGGATCGCGTCGGCAACATCTTCGCGCGGCGGCCCGGCACCGACGACCACCTGCCGCCGGTGCTGATGGGCAGCCACCTCGACACCCAGTTCGCGGGCGGCAAGTACGACGGCATCGTGGGGGTGCTGGCCGGCCTCGAGGTGCTGCGCACCCTCGACGACCGGCGGGTGCGCACCAAGCGGCCGCTCGAGCTGGTGTGCTGGACCAACGAGGAGGGCGCGCGCTTCACCCCGCCGATGGTGGCCTCCGGCGCCTTCGCGGGCGTCTTCGACGTGGACTGGGTGCTGGCCCTGCGCGACGACGACGGCAAGCGGTTCGGGGGCGAGCTCGAGCGGATCGGCTACAACGGCAAGGCCGCGGTGGGCGGGCGCGCCATCGACGCCTACTTCGAGCTGCACATCGAGCAGGGCCCGATCCTGGACCGCGAGGCGGTGCCGGTCGGCATCGTGGTGGGCGGCTACGCGGCCCGGGGCATGCACGTGGACGTGCACGGCGAGACCGCCCACTCCGGGCCGACCCCGATGGACCGGCGGCGCAACGCGCTGGTGGGCGCGGCGATGCTCGCGGTCGCGGTCAACGAGATCGGCTGGAAGTACCATGCGACCGAGGGCAAGGCCACGGTGGCGCGCCTGGTGGCCTGGCCCAACAAGGCGGGGATCCTCGCCGAGTACGCCCAGGTGACCTGCGACGTGCGCCACGCCGACCGCGCGGTGGCCGAGCAGATGTGGGCGGAGGTGAAGGCGGCGATCCCCGAGTGCGCCCGGCGCGCGAACGTGGAGATGGCGGTGGCGGGCGAGTGGCAGTTCGGCAGCGAGCGCTTCGATCCCGGCTGCATCCGGCTGATCCGGGAAGCGGCCGAGCGGCGGGGCGTCCCCCACCGGGACATCCTGAGTCAGGCCGGCCACGACGCCTACTACGTCTCCCGGATCGCGCCCACCGCGATGATCTTCACCCCGTGCCGCGACGGCATCTCGCACAACGAGGCCGAGCACGCCGAGCTCGACTACACCTCACCCGGAGTGAACGTCCTGCTGGACGCAGTGCTGGCCCGGGCCAACCGCTAGGGCCGGCGGCCGGCTAGAGGGCCCGCGATCCCGCCCGCCTCGCGGTCGCTCCTGCTCCACCCGCCGTTCGCCTTCCTGTCGTCCTCCCGGGTCCTGGCCACGGTGGGCTTCCAGATGCTCGGGGTCGCGGTGGGCTGGCAGCTCTACGAGCTGACCGGGAGCGCGCTCGACCTGGGGCTGGTCGGCCTCGTGCAGTTCGTGCCGATGGTCCTGCTCACGCTGGTGGTCGGCCAGGTGGCCGACCGCTGCGACCGGCGCGCGATCGTCATGGTGTGCGAGATCGTGAAGGCGGCGGCCGCCGCCGCGCTCGCCCTGGGTGCCCTCGGCGGCTGGCAGAGCCGGGGGAGCATCTTCGCCCTGGTGGCCCTGCTCGGCGCGGCCCAGGCCTTCGAGAACCCCGCGATGAGCGCGCTGGTGCCCGAGGTGGTGGCGCGCCCGCTGATCGCCCCCGCCATGGCGTGGGTCATCTCGGCGGGGCAGACCGCCCAGATCGTCGGCCCCGCGCTCGGCGGCGTACTCTACGCGTTCGGGCCGGGCCCCGCCTACTTCACCGCCGGCGCGCTGTTCGTCCTGGCCGGCGCGCTCGCGGCGGCGATCCGGGTCGCGCGCGCGGTCCGGCCGCGCGAGCCGATCACGCTCGAGACCGTGTTCTCGGGGGTGGCCTTCATCCAGAGCCGGCGGGTCCTGCTGGGCTCGATGTCGCTCGATCTCTTCGCGGTGCTGCTGGGCGGCGCGACTGCGCTGCTCCCCGTCTTCGCCAAGGACATCCTGGGGGTGGGCCCGGTCGGGCTCGGGCTGCTCCGCTCGGCGCCCGCGGTGGGCGCGCTGGCCATGTCCGTGTTCCTGGCGCGCTACCCGCTGGAGCGGCACCTCGGGCCGATCCTGTTCCGCTCGGTCATCGTCTTCGGCGCGGCCACGGTGATGTTCGGCCTCTCCACCAGCTTCGTCCTGTCGCTGGTGGCGCTCACGATCCTGGGGGCGGCGGACGTGGTCAGCATGGTCATCCGGATGTCGCTGGCCCAGATCCGCACCCCCGACGCGATGCGCGGCCGGGTGAGCGCGGTGCACTCGCTCTTCACCGGCACCTCGAACCAGCTCGGCGCCTTCGAATCGGGGGTGGCCGCCGCGCTCCTCGGCACGGTCCCCGCCGTGCTGCTGGGCGGCATCGGCACCATCGCGGTGGCCGGGCTCTGGATGGTCCTCTTCCCCGAGCTGCGGCGGCTGGGCCGCTTCGAGGAGTGAGGCGGGCCCGGGCCAGGCCCGCCCGGTTTCACCTAACCGGGCGGCGGTGTATAGTCCCCGCCGGGAGGCCGCCATGATCAAGCCGATCCGACGCATCGTCACCGGGCACGACGCCCAGGGCCGCTCCGTGATCGTGAGCGACGGCCCCTCGCCCCACGTGCTCACGCTGCCGGGCCGCCCCGATTTCGCGCTCACCGATCTGTGGGTGAGCGACGGGGCGCCCGCGTCCAACACGGGGAGCGCGGACGCGGCCCGGCGCCGCATGTCGCTCGAGCCGCCGATCAACGGCACCATCTTCCGAGTCGTCGAGTTCCCGCCCGATGCGGCGGGTGGCGGCTTCGATCGCGCGGCCGCCTTCCGGGCGATGGGGGCCAGCCACGCCATGGACCCGGACGCCTCGCGGCATCCCGCCATGCACCGCACGGACACGGTGGACTACGCGATCGTGCTGGCGGGCGAGATCTGGGCCCTCATGGACGAGGGCGAGACGCTGATGCGGGCGGGCGACACCCTCGTGCAGCGCGGGACCAATCACGCGTGGAGCAACCGGAGCGATCAGCCGTGCCTGGTCGCCTTCATCCTGGTGAGCGCGGCCCCGCTCGGCGGCAAGGCGCCCGCGAAGCCGGTCAAGCGCGCAGCAGCCCGCGCCGGGCGAGGCTCGCCATCAAGGCGCCCGTCCCGAAGGCCCACGGCTCGGCCGCGTCGCAAGCCACGACCTCGTTGACGAGGCGGCCGATCTCGGGCGCGGCGATGGAGACCACGTCGCCCGACTTGTGGGTGAAGCCGCTGCCCGGGGCGCCGCGGTCGGCCACCGGCGCGAACATGGTGCCGATGAAGAGCACGAGGCCGTCCGGGTAGCGGTGGTACTTCCCGATGGCCTGGCCGGCCAGCTCGGTCAGGTCGCGGCTGATCTCGCCGACCTGGGTCATGTGCGAGATCCGGAAGCCGTCGGGGCCCTGCACGACCGTCTCGAACGTGACCCGGCGCGCGTGGTCCAGGGTGAAGCGCTCGTCGAGCAGCCGGAAGAACGGTCCCATCGCGCACGAGGCGTTGTTGTCCTTGGCGCGGCCCAGCAGGAGCGCGCTCCGGCCCTCCACGTCGCGCAGGTTCACGTCGTTGCCGAGCGTCACCGCCACGATGGCCCCGTCGCGGTTGATCGCCAGCACCAGCTCCGGCTCGGGATTGCTCCACACCGAGGCCGGGTGCACGCCCACGCGCGCGCCCGATCCCACCGCGGCCATCGGCGGGCACTTGCTGAACAGCTCCGCGTCCGGCCCGATACCGACCTCCAGGTACTGCGACCACATGCCCTTGGCCACCAGCACGTCCTTGACCCGCGCCGCCTCGGGCGAGCCGGGCTTGATGCCGCGGAGATCGGGGCCGACGATGGCCTGGATCTCCCGCCGCGCTCCGTCGGCCAGCGCGGGGTTGCCCTTGGCGCGCTCCTCGATCACGCGCTCGAGCAGGCTCGCCACGAAGGTGACGCCGCTGGCCTTGACCGCGTGCAGGTCCGCGGGCGCCAGCAGCCACGGCTTCGATGCGTCGCGCGCACCCTCCACGCTGTTGGCGGCCAGCGCGTCCAGGGTCGCGAGCCGCGGCGCGGCCTTGATCGCGGCGCGCACGTCGGCGGGCCCGGCGACATTCAAGAGGTGGCTCGTGGTCGGATAGGTACGAGTCAGATCCACCACCTCGTCGCCGCGCACCGCGACGACGCACGGGCCGTCCTCGGCGGGCACCCACGCGCGGCCGACCAGCAGCGCGCCGCCCGCGTCGCGGGGCAGGCAGTCGCGGGCGGCCAGTCCGGGCGCCGGGCTCATCGGAGCGCCGCGTAGACCGCGTCCACGAGGCTCAACACGCGGCGGTCGGGATGCTTCGCGGTGCCGGTCACGTACTGGTTGGGCACGTACCCGAACCCGACGCGCGCGTCCGGGTCGGCGAAGCCGGTCGAGCCGCCGCGGCCGACATGGCCGAAGGTGCGCCGGCCGGGTCCGCACTCGAAGATCCCGCCGGGCATCCCGAGCATGAAGCCGGTGGCGAACCGGGTCGGCAGGGTGAGCACCGCATCGCGGCCGCGGGACTGCTCCTCGGTGGCGCGCTCGATGGTGGCGGGCGTGAGCAGGCGGACGCCGTCCAGCTCGCCGCCGCGGGCCAGCGCCGCGTAGACGCGGGCCACCCCGCGCGCGCTCGCGTGGCCGTTGGCCGCCGGGATCTCCGCGGCGCGCCAGGCGCGGGTGTTGACCACGTCCGGCAGCCGCGGGGGATTGAGGAACGTGCGCCCGGAGACCGACTCGGGATCGGCGAGAATCGTGTCCCAGATCGTCGCCTCGCCGGCGGCGGGCGGCGGGGGCGGCAGCACCTGGGCGGCGCGGGCGTCGGCCTCCTCGGGGACGCCGATGAAGAAGTCGGCCGCGAGCGGCCCGGCGACCTCGTCGCGCAGGAACGCGCCCACGGTGCGGCCGTCCACGCGGCGGATGACCTCGCCGACCAGGTGGCCGTAGGTGATCGCGTGGTAGCCGTGGCGCGTGCCCGGCGTCCACCAGGGCGCGGTCTCGGCGATCGCCGCGGTCATCGCCTCCCAGTCGAAGAGCGCCTCGGCGGGCAGGGGCCGGCGGATCGCGGGCAGCCCCGCGCGGTGGCTCAGCAGCCACCGCACCGGGATGTCCTGCTTGCCGGCGGCGGCGAACTCCGGCCAGTAGCGGGCCACCGGCGCGTCCAGATGGAGCTTGCCGCGCTCCGCCAGCACGTGGGCGCAGAGCGCGACCATGCCCTTGGTGGTGGAAGCCACGCTGACGAGGGTGTCGGGGCCGAACGCGCGCGTGCGGGCGGCATCGGCGTGGCCGCCCCAGCAGTCCACCGCCCGGACCCCGTCCACGTACACGCAGACGGACGCCCCCACGTCCCCGCGCTCCGTGAAGTTCCGGAAGAATTGCTCGCGGACGGCGGCGAAGCGGGGGTCGCAGTGGCCGTCGATCGTCAGCATCGGGTCACGTGGGCGGAGACCGCCAGCCAGCGGCTGCCCTGGCGTGCCCACACGTCGGTGTAGCGGCCGGCGCCCGGTTGCCCGTCGGGCCGCTTGTAGGTGGTGCGCGCGTGGATGATCGCGACGTCGCCGAGCATCCGGATCAGGACGTCGTGCGCCTCCAGGCCCGAGATCGTGACGGGCCGCGCGGTCTGCGCGAGGAAGGCGGCCCGATCCACCAGCGAGCCGTCGGGGTTGGAGCAGTAGAAGTGCCTGGCCAGGATCTCGTCGAAGCGGCGGACGTCGCCGTTCTGGACCGAGCTGATGTAGTCGCGGTTGAGCGCTTCCAGGGTCTCGAGGTCTGACATGGCGATCCTCCTAGGCGGCGTCGTAGCCCGCCGGCTTGCGGAAGCCGCCGATCTCGCGCGCGAGCAGCGCGGTGAAGCGGATCGGCGTGAGGTCTTCCAGATAGGGCCCGATGGCCTGCAGCCCGATCGGCAGACCCTCGCGGGAGACGCCCACCGGGAACGCGGTGGCGGGCTGGCCCGGCACCGTCGAGAGGGCCGGGTAGCAGAGACTGTGCAGATAGGGCGCGGGCCGACCGTTGACGGGCAGGGTGAGCGTGAGGTCGCTGTCGTCCATCGGCCAGGCCCGCTCGATGTGAGGGTAGGCGAGCACGTTGATGGCCGGGGCCAGCAGCACGTCCCAGTCGCGGAAGAAGGCGCGCCAGGCCGCGCGATGCTGCTCGCGCCGACCGTGCCAGAGGATGTAGTCGCCCGCCGAGCCCTCGAAGCCGCGCGCGTGCGCGAGCGAGAGATCGTCGCCGGGCGCGCGGAACATCGCGATGCGCTGCCGGCGCGTCTCCGCGTCCAGGCGCGCGCCGGTCACCGCCGCGAGCAGCGTCCGGTAGAAGCCGTGGTACTCGCGGTGATCGCCCAGGCCCTCGGGCTGCGCTTCCTTCACCACGCAACCGAGTCGGCCCAGGCGGGCCACGAGATCCTGCTGGGCGGCCCAGATCTGCTCGTCCACCGGCTGCCAGGGGATCGGCGGCAGCACCGCCACCCGGAAGTCGGCGAGCCGCGCCCGGCGCGCCGGCGGCAGCGCCACCTTCCACGCCACGTCCTCGCCCACGTCGGGGCCGGCCAGCACCGACAGGGCCAGCTCGAGATCCTCCGCGCTGCGCGCGAGCGGGCCCTGCACGCCCATCACGGTGGCCGCGTTCGGCATGGGCGGCATCGGGAACTGGCCGCTGCGCGGCAGCAAGGTCTCGCTCGGGCGGTGACCGTACACGCCGCAGAAGGCGGCGGGCACGCGAATGGACCCGCCGATGTCCGAGCCGACTTCGAGCGCGGTGAGCCCGGCGGCCAGCGCGGCCGCGCTGCCGCCGCTGCTGCCGCCGGGCGTGCGGCCCACGTCCCAGGGATTGTTCGTCCGCCCGAAGATCGGGTTGGCCGACTGCCAGTCGGCCAGCATGGGCGGCACGTTGGTCTTGCCGAGGAGCACGGCGCCGGCGGCCCGGGTGCGCGCGGTGGCGGGCGCGTCGTGCGGGGAGACGTAGCCCTTCCAGTCCGGGACGCCGCAGGTGGTCCCCAGCCCGGCCACGTTGATGGACTCCTTGAGGGTGATGGGCAGGCCGAGCAGGGGGGCCGACTCGTTGCGCCCCCGGGCCTGATCGGCGGCCCGGGCCTGCTGGCGGGCGCGGTCGAAGTCGCGGACGACGACCGCGTTGAGCCGGCCGTCGTGCCGCTCGATGCGGCGGATGTAGAGCTCGGTCAGCTCCGCCGAGCCGATCGAGCCGGTGCGCAGCGCGGACAGGAGCGCGGTCGCGGGCGCGAACGCATCCACGTCGGCCATCACCGCACCCAGCCGCCGTGCACCGGGTGATGCGAGCAGAGGAACTCCACGAACGCGGGGCGGCCCTTGGCGTTCTCGTCGAAGGCGCGCTTGAGCGCGGGGATGATCTCGGCGGGCTGGCTCACGTCCTCGGCGTGGAAGCCGACCGCGCGTGCCATGTTGGCCATGCACGCGCTGCCGTGGTCGGAGACCTTCCAGGTGTAGGGATCGTGCCCCTCGCCCCAGAAGCCGGGGCCGTAGCCCGAGTAGCCGCCGTTGTTGATGTGGATCGTCGTGATGCCGAGCTTGTAGCGGGCCACCGCCTCGAAGTTGCCCATCATGTAGCAGACGCCCGCGTCGCCGGTGACGTGCACGCACTGCCGCTGCGGGTAGGCGAGCTTGGCCGCCACCGCGCCGGCCAGGCTGAAGCCGAGCGTGGAGACGTTGCCCCAGCCGAGATAGCCGCGCGGGATCTGGGCCTCGTACACCGTGCTGGTCTGGTCGCGCGTATTGCCGGAGTCGGCGGTGAGGAACGAGTTCTTCGGGTCGAGCACCTTGGCGAGGTCGCCGAACACGCGATAGGGGTTGATCGGCGTCTCGGTGGACTCGAGCCACGGGCGGAACTTGTCCTTGAAAGCCTGGCGCGCCCCGCGGATCTCCTCGAGCACCTCCGGCTTCTTTCGCGCGCCCTTGCTCTGAAGCTCCTGGGTCAGGGCCTGCAGCGTGAGCTTGGCGTCGCCGATCACCGCGTGGCGGGTCTCGTAGCTGCGGTTGATGTCGAGCGTGTCCACCGTGCACTGGACGATCGTCTTCTTGTGGGCGTCGGGCACCGTGTGGCTGAACCGCCCGGGGAAGAGGCTCGAGCCGATCGAGAACAGCAGGTCGCACTT
>DATHSW010000176.1:0-25601 GCA_035463855.1 Candidatus Deferrimicrobiaceae bacterium
TCATCGAGGAGTGGGCGGGTGTCTCGCTCCGATCCCCGGGAGGGACCACATGACCCGCATCGGCTTCATCGGGGTGGGCACCATGGGGCTGCCCATGGCCAGCAACCTCGTCAAGAAGGGCTTCAGCGTGACCGCGTACGACAGCAACCCGGAGGCGGTGAAGGCCGCGGCCGCGGCGGGCATGACCGCGGCGGCGACCGCGGCGGAAGCGGTGGCGACCGCGGAGATCGTGGTGACCATGCTGCCCTCCTCGCCGCATGTCGAATCGGTCTATACGGGCGACGGCGGCGTGCTGGCGGCGGCGCGGAAGGGCACGCTGTGCGTGGACATGTCCACCATCGACCCGGCGGTCTCGCGGCGGATCGCGAAGGCCGCGCAGGAGAGAGGCGTGCGGTTCATCGACGCGCCGGTCTCGGGCGGGACGCCGCGCGCCACCGACGGGACGCTCGCGATCATGGTGGGCGGCGCCGCCGCCGATTTCGAGGAGGCCAAGCCCGCGCTGTCCGCCATGGGCACCAACGTGATCCACGTAGGCGCGGTGGGTAGCGGGGAAGTCGTCAAGCTCTGCAACAACCTGATCGCGGGCGTGGTGGGCGTCGCGGTGAGCGAGGCCTTCCGCATCGCGGAAGGCTTTGGCATGGATCCGAAGGTGGTGACCGACGTCATCTCCAAGTCGTCGGGCAACACGTTCCTGATGGGCTTCATGCATCCGGTGCCCGGGATCGTGCCGACGGCGGCGGCCAGCCACGAGTACAAGCCGGGCTTCATGACCGATCTCATGTGCAAGGACCTGGGGCTGGCGGTGGAGGCAGCGCGAAATCTCCGGGTGCCGCTCTTCGTGACGCCCGCCGCCCAGCAGGTCTACCGGCTCGCCTCCTCCCACGGTCTCGGCCGCCGCGACTTCACCAGCGTGTATTCCTTCCTCAAGCCGTCCTCGGGGCAGGCGCCGGTCTAGGGCAGGGAGGGGATGATGAGCCGCCGCCTCAGACGCTGGCTGATCGTCCTGGTCGCTCTGCTGGTGGTGGGCGTCGCCTTCGTCTGGACGCTGCCCGAGATCGTGAAGTGGCAGGCCCTCAAGCAGATTCCCGCGATCACCGGCCGGGCCGCCGAGATCGAGGACATCGACATCAACCTCTTCACCGGCCGAGTGGCGATCAAGAAGTTCCGCCTCGCCGAGGCCGATCCGGCCCAGACCTTCGTCGGGCTCGAGCGGCTCGACGTGCGCGTGGTGCCGTGGTCGGTGGTGTGGGGTCACATCCGGCTCGCGGAGCTGGCGCTCACCGCGCCCACCGTAAACCTGGTGCGCCTCGGCGCCACCGAGTTCAACTTCTCGGACATCCTGGCCCGGCTGGCCGCCTCCGCCGAGGCGGCGCCGCCCAAGCCGGGGGAGCCCAAGGCCAAGTCGCGCTGGACGATCGGCATCGACCGATTCGCGCTAATCCGGCTCAACCTCATCGCGATGGACCGCGCGGTCACGCCCCCCAGCGAGTGGAAGGTCCGCGACCTCTCGATCGAGGCGGGCAACCTCACCACGCGGCCGTCGGGGCCGCTCGGCAAGCTGGCGGTGCACGGCGCGCTCAACGACTCGCCGATCGAGTTCTCGGCCCAGGACATCGACCTCACACCGACCTCGTTCGGTGGGAAGTTCTCGATCCAGAACTTCAACCTCCTCCAGATCCGGCCCTACCTGCCGCCCACGCTGCCCGCCGTGCTCGAGTCGGGGATCGCGGGGGTGGTCATGGCGGTCAAGCTCGAGCTGGCGCAGGGCGGGCAGAGCGGGCTCGCGGTCGGCCTGGTGACGGGCGACGTGACTCTGACGTCCCTCGCGCTGGCCCAGACCGGGAAGACGAAGCCGTTCCTCACCGTGCCGCGCATCGGGGTGGGCCTCAAGGAAGTGAACCTGGTCTCGAAGGTCGTCACGGTGTCGAGCGTGGACATCGAGGGGCTCGATCTCCAGGCGGTACGCGACAAGCAGGAGCGGATCGATCTGCTGGAGCTCGCCAAGAAGCCGGAGGCGGCGGCGCCTCCCACGGCCCCGGCGTCTCCTGCCGCTCCGGGCTCTTCGGCCCCCGCGAAGGCCGAGCCCGAGTACAAGATCACCCTGGAGAAGATCGGGCTCACCGGGGCGGCGACGTTCACGGACGAGTCGATCTCCACGCCGCCCACCGTGCTGAAGCTGACCGGCCTGGCGGCGCAGGTGGACGACGTGACGTGGCCGAACATCCGGCCGATCAATTTCGTGGTGACCATGAATCCGCCGGGCGGGGGCAAGATCGGAGCGAAGGGGGCGGTCAAGCTCGAGCCCCTCGACCTGACCTTGACCCTCAACACCCGGGACGCGCCGATCGAGCCCTACCGCGCGTACTTTCCGTTCCCGGCGATCTCCTCGGGCCGGTTCAGCTCGGACAGCCAGAACCGGGTGCGCATCGTCAAGGGCAAGCTCACCGCGCGCTCCCGCGGCAACAGCTGGGCCACCGACATGGCGGTGCGACCGCCGGATTCGAAGGAAGCCCCGCTCCGCATGGAGCGCATGGACATCACCGGCATCGACTTCGCCTGGCCCACCCACGCGCGGGTGGCCCGGATACGGCTCAAGGCGCCGGTGTCCGAGGTCGACCGCGCCGCCGACGGGACGATCAACGTGCAGAAGCTGTTTGTTCCCAAACCGGGCGGCTCGCCTCCGGCTGCACCTCCCAAAGCACCCGCGGGGGCTCCTGCCGCTCCGAGCTCAGCCGCGCCGGCCAAATCGCCGGGGCTCCTGGAGACGATGGAGCTGCACTTCAAGGAGATCGTGCTCGAGGACGGCTACGTGCGCTTCCTCGACCACACCACGCAGCCCCCCTTCTCCCAGGACGTCTCGAAGCTCAACATCTCGGTCAAGGACCTCTCCAACAAGCGGAGCCAGCGGGCCAGTCTGCTCATGCAGGCCCTCATCGGCGGCGACTCGGCATTGAACGTCCGGGGGGAGCTGTCCGCGATCGGGGCGCCCACCTACGTGGACCTGACCGCGCAGCTCGACAAGTTCACCCTCGCCGCCGCCAACCCCTACATGGACCAGGTGCTGGCGTGGATCATCCGGCGGGGCGACCTGACCGCCAAGCTCGAGTACAAGATCGACAACGACAAGCTCGACGCGAAGAACGACATCCTGGTCGGCAACCTCCGGGTCGCGCCCTCGCGGCCCTCCGACGAGGTCAAGAAGCGGATCGGCCTGCCCCTCGGGCTCATCGTGGCCCTGATCAAGGACGGCAGCGGCAACATCCACGTCAACGTCCCGATCACCGGCACCCTCACCGACCGCCAGTTCGATTTCAGCGACGCGATCTGGACCGCGGTCCGGAACGTCATCGTCAATATCCTCAAGACCCCGTTCCGGGCCATCGGCGGGCTCTTCACCAGCGGAGACAAGATCGAGGAGCTCCGGGTGGACCCCCTCGTCTTCCCGGCGGGAAGCCCGGTCCTGAGCCAGGAGCTGGAGCGGCAGACCGTCCGGGTCGCCGACTTCCTCCGGCAAGCGCCCTACGTCGGTCTCACCCTCAGCTCGGTCACCTCGCCCGCCGACGTGGAGGCGCTCAAGGAGCGCGCGGTCACGGAGCGGCTCGAGCGGTTCCAGAAGGAGCAGGGGATCGCGGATCTGCCGACCGCGCTCCGCCGCTACTACCAGGTGGTGGTGAGGGACGCCCAGCTCCCCATGAAGGTGGAGGACCAGCTCGTGCTGCTGCGCAAGCGCGAGCCGCATCCCGCGGAGCGCCTCGCCGAGCTGCGCCAGCGCCGTCTCGACGTGACCCGCGAGCGTCTCGCGAAGGTGGAAGGCATTCCGGAGGCCCGGCTGCAGGTCGCGCCCGAGGGGCCGCCCGCAGCCGCGGCCCCCGTGCCGCCCGCGGGCGCGCCGCCGGCCGCCGCCGAGCCGCCGTCGCCGGGCGGGCGCGTGGAGTTCGGCATCACCGGAGAGAGCGACTGAGCGCTCTGCTATACTACGCGCACCGTCCGCAGGTCCGAGGAGGCGCGTCATGGCCCACTATGTGATGCTGAGCTCGCTGAGCGAATCCGGCCGCAAGGTCCTGCACGCCAGGCCCGGCTGGATCCGCAAGGTCAACCGCGAGCTGTCGCGCCGCGGGGCCAAGGTGCTTGCGCAATACGCGGTCCTCGGACCGTACGACTTCGTGACGATCCTGGAGGCGCCCGACAACGAGACGGTCTCGTCCATTTCGATCGAGATGGGGGCGCGTGGCTCGGTGCAGATGATGACGATGCCCGCCATTCCGCTCGACACCTTCATCAATCGCCTCGAGCGCAGCCGGTCCGCGGCGGGGCGGAAAGGGAAGCGTCGCTGACCATTCGATGAAAGTCCTCGCGCTCCATCCCGAGAAGTGCACCGGCTGCCTCCGGTGCGAGCTGGCGTGCTCCTACATGCAGACCGGGCTCTTCCAGCCGTCCAAGTCGGTGATCCGCGTCTCGCCCTTCGAGGGCTACACCTCGTACGCGCCCTATACCTGCACCCAGTGCGCGGAGGGCTGGTGCATGACCGCGTGCCCGGTGGGGGCCATCCAGATCAACGCGGCGGGCGCCAAGGACGTGCTGGACGACACCTGCGTGGGCTGCAAGCTCTGTACGATCGCGTGCCCCTACGGGACCATGTTCTACGACGGGGACACCCAGAAGGCCTACAAGTGCAACCTCTGCGGCGGGGCGCCCGCGTGCGCGTCCGCGTGCCCGACCGAGGCCATCACCTTTGAAGAAGCGAAGACCGCCGACTGGATCGGCGACTTCGCGGCCGAGCGCACCGCGCGCGTGCTCGCGATGGAGGCCCGGTGATGCCGGCCCGCCATCTGATCGTCGGGGGCGGCACCGCGGGGCTCAACGCGATCCGGACCATTCGGGAAGAAGAGCGGCTGTCGGGCGGCGCGTCCTCGGAGATTACCCTGGTCTCGGCGGAACGACCGTATTCTCGGATGGTCCTGCCCTATTACCTCTGGGGCACGATCTCCGAGAGCCATGTGTACACCGCGCCGCCGGCCGCGCTGACCGCCTGGAAGGTGAAGGCCCTGGTCGGGCGGAAGGCCAAGGCGCTCGATCCCGGCGCCCGGACGCTCACCCTGGACGACGACGCCAAGGTCGAGTTCGACGACTGCCTGATCGCCACCGGCTCCCGGGCGGCCAAGGCCCCGATCCCGGGCGCCGACGGCCCGGGAGTCCACTGCTTCTGGACCCTCGATGAGGCCAAGGGCGTCGTGGCCGGCATCGCGCCGGGCAGCCGGGTGGTGATGATCGGGGCCGGCTTCATCGCCTTCACGATCCTGAACGCGATCCTGGCCCGCGGGGCCAAGCTCACGATCGTGGAGGTGGCCCCCCGCATCCTGCCGCGCATGGTGGACGACGCCTGCGCGGGCATCGTGCAGGAGTGGCTCGCGGACCACGGCGTCGCGGTGCGCACCGGCGCCACCGTGACCAAGATCGAGCAGGTGGGCGGCCGGCGGAAGCTGTCTTTCAAGAAGGGCGACCCGCTCACCGCCGATCTGGTGATCATGGCCACCGGCATCCGGACCAATCTCGAGTGGCTCCAGGGCTCGGGCATCGAGATGGCCTCCGAGGCCCCCGGCGGCATCGTCGTGGACGATCACCTGCGCTCGAGCGTGAAGAGCGTCTACGCGGCGGGCGACGTGGCGCGCGGGCGCAACCTGATCACCGGAGCCGCCGAGGTGCACGCGATCGAGCCCACCGCGCAGGAGCACGGCCGCGTGGTCGGGGCCAACATGGCCGGGCGCGACGTGGCCTATCGCGGCAGCCTGCTCATGAACATCGTCGAGGTCGCGCATCTCGACGTGGCGTCCTTCGGTCAGTGGGAGGACTCCAAGGCCGAGGTCTATACCGCCTTGCGTGCGGGCCGCTCGGAGTACCGCAAGCTGCTCTTCCACGGTGGGCGCCTCACCGGCGCGGTCATCTGTGGGCCCGCGGAGGCGGTGTGGACCACCAACGACGTGGGGATGCTGAAGGGCCTCGTCTACTCGGGCGTGGATCTCTCGGCCTGGAAGGCGCACTTGAACGCGAACCCGTTCGACGTCAAACCCGCGTTCATCGCGACGCGCACGACCTCACGGCTGCTGCCCGAGACCATCCTGGGCCGGCCGTCTCACTCACCCCAGCTGCCCCAAACGGTGGCCCTATGAGCCCGACCGCAACCGCGACCCGCGCTGCCGCCAAGCCCGCGGCGACCCCGACCTTCGCCTATGCCGGCAAGCTCCTCCGCGTGAACCTCTCCACCGGCAAGTGCTGGACCGAGACGTGGAGCGAGAAGGACCGGCGTGACTACCTGGGGGGCGTCGGGCTCGGCGCCAAGATCCTCTACGACGAGGTCGGCCCGAGGGTCCAGTGGGATCATCCGGACAACCGGCTGATCATGGCCACCGGCCCGCTGGCCGGCCTGCCGGTGTGGGGGACGGGCGGGCTCACCGTGATCACGCGCGGGGCGCTCACCGGCGGCGCCACCTCCACGCAGGCCAACGGGTTCTTCGGCGCCGCGCTCAAGTACTCGGGCTACGACGCCATCGTCATGCAGGGGCAGGCCAGGAAGCTCTCCTACCTCTACATCAACGACGACGTGGTCGAGATGCGCGACGCGGCCCACCTGGCCGGCAAGGACACCTGGGAGACCCAGCAGGCGCTCGAGGCCGAGCACGGTCTCTCCGGCCACCGGCTCTCGGTGTACGCCATCGGGCCGGCCGGGGAGAACCTCGTGCGCTTCGCGGCCATCCACGGCGACTACGGCCACGTGGCCTCCAAGAACGGCTGCGGCGCGGTGATGGGCAAGAAGAAGCTCAAGGCGGTCTGCATCGTGCGCGGCACCAAGGCGCTGGCCGCCCACGACGCCCGCGGGCTCATCCAGGTGGCCGACGACATCGCGCACGATCTCAAGACCGATCCCTCGACCGCGACGCTCTACAACTACGGCACGCTGCCCGGGGTGGTGAATCTCTCCAAGCTCGGCGTGCTGCCGATCAAGAATTACACGACCAACCTGACCGGCGACGTGGACATGAAGGAGTGGGAGGCCCCCAAGTTGCGCGAGGGCTTCGACCACCGCGGGCATCAGTGCAACGCCTGCGGCATGCGCCACTGCCACATCCAGGTCATCCCCAAGGGGCGCTACGAAGGCGAGCGGGTGGACGAGCCCGAGTACGAGGGCTGGTCGGGGGCGGGCTGGACCATCGGCCTCACCGACAAGGTCCCGGTCTCCTGGCTGAACACGCGCATCGACCGCGCCTGCGTGGACGTCAACGAGTTCGGCTGGGTCTGCGGCTGGGTGATGGAGTGCATGGAGAAGGGCTACCTCACCGAGAAGCAGGTCGGGTTCAAGCTCACGTGGGGCGACGTCGAGGGCGCCTACAAGCTGCTCCAGATGATCAGCCACCGGCAGGGCTTCGGCGACATCCTGGCCGAGGGCGTCAAGCGCGCCTCCGAGAAGATCGGCGGCAAGGCGGCCGAGTGCGCGATCTACACCATGAAGGGCGCATCTCCCCGGGGTCACGATCACCGCGGGCGGTGGGAGGAGATGCTCGACACGTGCACGTCGTCCAACGGGACCATGGAGAGCGCCAACCCCACGTTCCAGACCGAGGTGGGAGCCCCCGGCCGCATCAATCCCTTCGACGGCGAGCAGGTGGCCAAGCTGGTCGGCATGATCCGGGGCCGGCGCCACTTCGAGGATTCCCTGGGCGGCTGCTCGTTCACCTTCCGGACCCGCATCGCGAACCTGGCCAGCGCGCTATCGGCCGCGACCGGCTGGGATTATCGGCTGAAAGACGCGGTGCGCTTCGGCAACCGCACCGCCGCGATCCTGCGCGCCTTCAACTTGCGCTGCGGTATCGGCACCGAGGTGGAATACCCCTCGGCGCGCTACGGCTCCCAGCCCGTCGACGGCCCCGCCAAGGAGCACGACGTCCGCAAGCAGTGGGACCGCATGCTCGACGTCTGGTACGAGACGGTCAACTACGACCGCAAGACCGGCAAGCCCAAGCGGGAGCTCCTGCGCTCGCTCGACCTTGGCTGGCTCGAGAAGGACCTGTACGGCAAGAAGTAAGAGGTGGAGAGCAAGCAGTTGCCTGGCGAGGTGCAGCCGAAGGCGAGCCGAGCGACGATCGAGGTGACGACGTGGGTCACCAAGCACGCAGGCGGCGACGGCACCGGCAGCCGTATCTTCGATGAAGAGATCCGGCGCGGCGACACTCCGCGCACCGTCCTGCGCCGCTTCACCGCCCGCTTCCCCGAGCTCGACTCCGCGCTGTGGAGCCCCGACCACTCCGAGCTCGGCTCCCACATCGAGGTGCTGATCAACGACGCCGTCCTCGGCGTCACCTACGACCTCGACACGCCGCTGATCGGCGGCGAGCGCATCACCCTGCTCGGACAGTTCATGGGCGGGTAGGCGAGGTCGGGGCGGCGGGCGGGGGCCGTGGGGGGCCTCTAACCACGACGCGCTGCCCCTTCGGCCAACCCGGTCCGGAGTTCCCAATCCGGGTGCGGATCGAAATCATTGGCCGTGCGGGGAACGGGTTAACCGGCCCCCCACGGCCCCCGCCCGCCGCCCCGACCTCGCCGTGAGTTAGGTGACGCGGAGAACGGCTTCGAGCAGGACCAGCATCTGGTCGATCTCGTCGCGGGTCACGTTGAGCGCCGGCATGAAGCGCAGCGTGTCGGGCCGCGGTGCGTTGATCAACAGGCCGCGGTCCATGGCGGTGCGGGCGACCTTCGCGGCGTCCTTCCCCTTGAGCTCGAGCGCAAGGAGCAGCCCGCGGCCGCGAACCTCGCCGTGGCCGAGCTCCGCGGCTAGCTCACGAAGCTGCCGCGTCAGGTACTCGCCGTTCGCGTTGACCGCGGCCAGGAATTCGGGACGGGAAACCGTCTCGACCACCGCGGAGCCGATCGCGGCCATGAGCGGGGAGCCGTTGAAGGTGCCACCCTGGTCGCCGAACTCGAAGCAGCAGACGGGCTCGGCGGCGACCAGCGCCGCGAGCGGGACGCCGCCGCCGATGCCCTTGCCGAGCGTCAGGATGTCGGGCGCGACGCCCGCGTGCTCGAACCCGAACAGGCGCCCGGTCCGGCCGATGCCGGTCTGGATCTCGTCGAGGATCAGCAGCAGCCCCTCGTCCCGGGTGAGCGCCCGCAGCCCGCGCAGGAAGTCGTCGCCCGCCGGGTAGACGCCCGCCTCGCCCTGGATGGGCTCGAGCATCACCGCCACCGTGAGCGGCGTGATCGCGCGCTTCACCGCGTCCAGGTCGCCGAGCGGCACCTTGGTGAAACCCGACACCTTCGGCTCGAACAGCGCCTCCCAGGCGGGCTTGCCGGAGGCGGCCATGGTGGCGAGCGTGCGGCCGTGGAAGCCGTGATCCATGGTGATGATGTGGTACGCGCCGCGCCGGTGGCGGACGCCCCACTTGCGCGCGAGCTTGATCGCGCCCTCGTTGGCCTCGGCGCCGCTGTTGCAGAAGAAGACCTGGGCCAGGCCGGACGCGTCCGCCAGCAACCGGGCCAGCCGGGCCATCTCCGCGTTGTAGTAGGCGGGGCTGCAGTTGATCAGCCGGCGGGCCTGGAAGGCGATCGTCTCCGCGACGATGTCCGGCGTGTGCCCCAGGCAGTTCACCGCCCAGCCCTGCACGAAGTCGAGGTAGGTCTTGCCGTCCTCGTCCTGCAGCCAGGAGCCGTGCCCCTCCACCATGACCACCGGGGGCCGGTCCGCCACCCTCATCACCGCGCCGAGATCGGTGCTCATGCCGTCTTCTCCTGGGGATCGCCGGGCACGCTCAGGGCATAGGGGCGCTCGGTGCGCCGCTCCATGAGCCGGTCCGGGTAGCGCGCTTCGCGGAAGCCGTGCTGGCGGTACAGCCCGTGGGCGTCCCGCGTGAACAGGGTCCAGAGGCGCAGGTTCTGCAGCTCGGGGTGGCTCGTCACGCAGGCCATGATCCGCTTGCCGATGCCGCGGCCGCGATGGCTGTCGAGCACGAAGACGTCGGCGACGTAGGCGAAGGTGGCGCGGTCGCTGACGACGCGGGCGAACCCGACCTGGCGGTCGCCGTCGAAGGCGCCGAAGCAGATCGAGTGGCGGATCGACCGCTCCACGACCTCGCGCGGAATCCCCCTGGCCCAGTAGGACCCGGAGAGAAAGCCGTGGATCGTGGCCAGATCCAGACGCGCCGGATCCGTGGTGACCAGAATGTCGCCGTCGTGCTGCTCGTGGAACATGGGGCTCTCGCTCCTTTCGAGGAGATCAGGCGCGGGCACGGGCGCGCCCGCCCGGGCCGCGGGCGGAGGTGAGAGCCGCGCGCAGCCGCCGCTCGACCAGCCGGGCGGCCGCCGGCCCGGGGGTGGCGACGAACACGGTGTCGTCGCCCGCGATGGTGCCGACCACCTCGGGCAGAGCGGCCTCGTCGAGGGCGCGGGCGAGGGGATGGGCACCCGCGGGCGGGGTGCGCACCACCACCAGCGAGGCGGCGGCCCGCACCGAGAGCACGAACTCGTCCACCGCCCGGTCGAGGGCGGCGGTCCGGGTCTCCGCCGGCACGAAGGCGCCCGCGGGCGTGGGCACGTAGCCGGTCGGGGTCTTGGCGAGCCCGAGCGTCTTGAGGTCGCGGGAGAGCGTGGGCTGGGCGACCGCGATGCCCCGGCGCCGCAGCCGGCGCTGCAGGTCCTCCTGCGAGCGCACCCCGCCGCCGCCGACCAGAGCGAGGATCTCGCGCCGGCGCCGTCCCGCCTCCCCGCCCGCATATGCATGGATATTCTTCATGACGAATATAAATACACCGAAACGACCTCGCGGTCAACCGGGGCGCCGGGGGCCGGAAAGTTGCGCCGCCGGCGGCGGCTGGGGTAGCGTGGCCGGGCGATGTCGAGACGGGCGTGGGCGTGGGGCGTGCCGGTCGCGGTGCTCGTGCTGGGCGCGCTCGGCTGGCTCTACGCCACCTCCACGCCCCGCTACGCTCTCTACCGGCTGGGCGTGGCCATGCAGCGGCACGACGTGGCCGCGGCCGAGCGCTACTTCGACGTGGAGCGGATCGCCGATAGCGCCAGCGAGGTGATCGTGACCGACTACCTCGCCCGCCAGCCCGCGCCCACCACCGACGCCGAGTCCGCCGGGCGCCAGCTCGCGGCCCGCATCGCCAAGCGCCGGATCCAGCCCCAGGTGGTGACGCGCGTGCGCGCCGAGATCCGGCGCAGCGTGGAGCGCGCGGGCATCCAGCCCACCGCCCTCGTCCTGCCGGTGGGGGCGGTCGCGGTCTTCCGGGCCTTCGAGGTCTCGTCGGCCGGGCGGGATGTCTGGGTCACGTACCGCGACCCCGCCCGGGGGCCGGTCCGGTTCCGGATGAGCCCCCAGGGCGACCGGGGATGGCAGATCAGCGAGTTCGACCCCGAGTGGGTGCGTCGCCGGGCCCAGGAGGAGCCGGTGCGGATCCGGTAGTCCGCTCCGCGGTCAGGCCGCTCACGACGTTCCGGAGCAGGCGGAGCCCGACGTCGCCCTCGAGGGACATGATCGACTCCGGGTGGAACTGCACCGCGGCCAGCGGCAGGTGCGCGTGCTCGACCGCCATGACGACGCCGTCGTCGCTCTCGGCGGTCACCTCGAGCGTGGTCGGCAGCTTCTCGCGGATCGCGAAGAGCGAGTGGTAGCGCCCGGCGGTGAACTCCGCGGGCAACCCGGCGAAGAGCCGCCCCCCGCGGACATGGATGCGCGAGGCCTTGCCGTGCATGGGGTAGTCGAGCACGCCGAGCTCGCCGCCCAGGTGCTCCACGATGCCCTGCAGCCCGAGGCAGACCCCGAAGGTCGGGATCCCGCGCGCGAGCAGCGCGTCCAGCGTCCCCGACAGATCGAAGTCGCGCGGCGTGCCCGGGCCGGGGGAGAGGACGACCAGATCCGGCCGCAGCTCGTCGAGAACGCCCGCGGGGAAGCCGGCCCGGAGCGTCGTCACCTCCGCGCCGGTCTGCCGGAGATAGTTCGCGAGGGTGTGCACGAACGAGTCCTGGTGATCCACGAGGAGCACGCGGCGGCCCGCGCCGACGCGCGGCGCGTCCGCCCGCGCGCCGGCCTCCACCCCGCGGGGCCGCCGCAGAGCGTCGAGAAAGGCGGACGCCTTCAGCCGCGTCTCCTCCTCCTCGGCGTCCGGATCGGAGTCGTAGAGCAGAGTGGCCCCCACCCGCACCTCGGCCGCGCCGTCCTTGACCCGGATCGTGCGGAGGGTGAGGCCGGTATTGAGGTTGCCGTCGAAGCCGAGGAGCCCGACCGCGCCCCCGTACCAGGCGCGGGGCGACCGCTCGTGGTCCTCGATGAACTGCATGGCCCACGTCTTCGGCGCGCCGGTGACCGTCACCGCCCACGTGTGCGCGAGGAAGGCGTCGAGGGCGTCGAACTCCGGGCGCAGCCGGCCCTCGACGTGATCCACGGTGTGGATCAGCCGGGCGTACATCTCGATCTGCCGGCGGCCGATCACCCGCACGCTGCCGGGGACGCAGATGCGCGACTTGTCGTTGCGGTCCACGTCGGTGCACATCGTGAGCTCCGACTCGTCCTTGGCCGACGTGAGCAGGGCCAGGATCTGGGCCGCGTCGCCGATGGGATCGCGGCCGCGGGCGATGGTGCCCGAGATCGGGCACGTCTCCACCCGGTCGCCGTCCACGCGCACGTACATCTCGGGCGAGGCCCCCACCAGATACTCCGCGTCGCCCAGGTTCATGAGGAAGCCGTAGGGCGAGGGATTGCGCTCGCGGAGGCGGAGAAACAGCTCCGACGGCGGCGACGGGCACGGCTCGAAGAAGGTCTGGCCGGGGACCACCTCGAAGAGATCGCCCCGCTTGAACGCCTCCCGGGCGACGCGGACCACCCCCGCGTAGGCGCCCGGCTCGTGATCGCCGGTCCGCGGCACCGCGGAGGCGCCGACGAACGGGCGCGCCACCGCGTCGCGGGGCAGGCCGGCGGTCGTGCGCCCGTCCGCCTCGAAGTCGTAGCGCCGCCGCTGCGCGAGCTCGCGCCGGTGATCCACGATGATCATCTCGTCGGGGAGGTAGAGGACGAGGTCGCGCTGATCCGCGGGCCGCGCCAGGCGCGGCCGGATCGGCTCGAACTGGAACGCCAGGTCGTAGCCGAAGGCCCCGTAGAGCCCCAGGTGGGGCTCCTCCGCGTGGCGAAAGAGGTCGATCAACGCGCGGAGCACGGAGAACACCGAGGGCTGCCGGCTCCGGACCTCCTCCGCGAAGCCGGCCGCGGGGGCGCGCACCGTCACCGTCACCGCGTCGTCGCGCCGCTCGAGGTCCTCGATCGCGTCCACGGTGGCGAGGGCGCGCGCGATCGGGGGGAGCAGGACCGCGCCGCGGGCGTTCAACGCCTCCACCCGAAGACGGCGGTCGCGGGCCACGAGGGCGAGCGGGGGATCCACGAACCCCATGTCCCACCGGGTGTAGCGCCCGGGGTACTCGTAGCTCGATGCGAGCAGCGCGCCGCGGCGCGCGTCGAGCGCCGCGATGACGGGCTCGATCGCGTTGGCCATCCGGAGGGGCTCGATGCTCCGGTGGACGCGGATGCCCCCGCCCGTGAGGTAGGTGTCGTCGATCATGGTTGCTCCTCTCTCCGAGGAGCCGGCTCCGCGGCCGCGGGCGACGAAGACACGAGCGCCGCCCCGGCCTGGGGGGCGGCTCCGGTCTCGCCTAGGTCACTCGCAGCTAACGCTGGCCGGCGGGCCCGCCCCTCAGAGGGAGGGCCACCACCACGACCAGGCTGCCGGGAGCGTCGAATTCACGGCCGTGAGCGTCGCAGGAACCGGCCCGGCTGTCAAGCACTCGGGGAATGGCTTGACTCGCCGCGCGAGGCTGTGGTACTCCATCCTGCGGGCCGCCGTCGCTCCTCCCAATCCGGTCCCCACGAGGTCACCATGGCGCAAGTTATTGGATTCATTGGGCTTGGAATCATGGGCCGCCCCATGGCCAAGAACTTGCTGAAGGCCGGCTATCCACTGGTTGTCCACAGCCGGAGCCAGGGGCCGGTCCAGGAGCTGGTGGGGGCGGGGGCCAAGGCGGCCGCCACCCCGCGGGACGTCGCGGCCCAGTCCGACGTGGTGATCACCATGCTGCCGAACTCCCCGGACGTCGAGCTGGTGGCGCTCGGCAAGGACGGCCTGGTCGAGGGCGTCAAGCGCGGCCAGCTCTTTGCCGACATGTCCACGATCTCGCCGCTGGTCTCGCAGAAGGTCGGCCGAGCGCTCGGGGCCAAGGGCGTGCGCATGCTCGACGCGCCGGTCTCGGGCGGCGAGAAGGGCGCCATCGACGCCGCGCTGTCCATCATGGTGGGTGGCGAGAAGGCGGACTTCGACGCGGCGCTGCCGGTGTTCCAGGCCCTCGGCAAGACCATCACGCACCTGGGCCCGCTGGGCGCGGGCGGATTCACCAAGCTCGCCAACCAGATCATCGTGGCGGTGAATCTCACCGCGCTGGGCGAGGCCCTCACGCTCGCGCGCAAGGCGGGGCTCGACCGCGCGCTGACGCTCAAGGCGCTGGGCGGCGGGCTGGCCGGATCGAAGTGCCTCGAGCAGAAGACGCCCAACTACGTGGCGGGCACGTACAACCCGGGCTTCAAGATCGACCTGCACTTCAAGGACCTGGGCCTGATCATGGAATCCTCGCGCGCCCTCGGCGTCCCACTGCCGACGACCGCGGTGGTGCAGGAGCTGTTCAACGCCATGCGCGTGAAGGGCAAGGGCGGGCTCGACCACTCGGGCATCATCACCCTGCTCGAGGAGCTCGCGGGCGTGCCGGAGAAATCATGAGGGCGACCGTCGATCGCCCCGGTCTCGACTCGCAAGGCCGCTCGCCGCTGATCAAGATCCGCCGCGTCCGGAAGGGCGATCTCTCCAAGGTCCGCGACGTCATCGAGCAGGCCTTTGGCGACTTCTTCGAGCGCCAGGTGGGCACGCGGCCGCGCCAGGTCTTCGGCGGGGCCCAGTACGTACACCACCGCTGGCTCATGGAGCCGTGGGGCTGCTTCGTGGCCGAGGAAGGCGACGGCAAGATCGTGGGCGCCGCGGTGGCGGTCATGTGGGGCACGGTGGGCATCATCGGCCCGGTGGCGGTGCTGACCCACTACCAGAATCAGGACATCGGCCAGCAGCTCCTCACCGCGTGCCAGGAGTTCTTCGACGAGAACAAGGCGACGCTGCAGGGGGTGGCGACCTACCCCTACAGTCCCAAGCACCTGATCTTCTATCAAAAATACGGCTACAAGCCGAAGGGCCTCGTGGTGGTGACCAGCAAGGCGCTCGACCGGCGCGAGCTCGCCGCCCCGAAGCCTCAGGCCAAGCCCGGGGCCTCGATACGCCGGTACTCGACGCTGGAGGAGGCGCGCAAGAAGCAGGTGATGCAGAAGGTGCGGCGCATCACCAATCACTTCTGGCGCGGGCTCGACGTGAGCAAGGAGATCGAGATCGTCGACGGCCTCACCCTGGGCGACACGCTCCTGCTCGAGAAGGGCCGGGAAATGATCGGCTTCGCGGTCTGCCACCTGCCGCCCAACAGCGAGGCGCCGCACGGCAGCGCGTACGTCAAGCTGCTGGCCATCGACCGCGCGCATCGCAAGCCCGAGTACCTGCACGCCCTGCTCGCCGGGGTCGAGGAGCTGGCGGCCTCCGCCCAGCTCCAGCGGGTCGTCGTGCCCGCCTACACCTACTACTGGACGGCGTACCAGACCCTGCTCGAGCACGGCTATCACGTGGACTTCACCATGGTGCGCATGAAGCGGGGCAAGCAGGAGGACTACGAAGACGCCAGCGATCTGGTGCTGGACGACTGGCGCTGATCGGCGTGGCTTCCGTTCCCCGACCGGCGGTGGCGCCGGTCTTCCTGCTCGTGCTGCTCCTCCCCCTCGCCGCGCCCCCCGAGGTCTCCCCGCACGCCATCGTGCTCGAGTCCTCGCCGGTCCACGACGCGGTCCTGGCCCGCGCCCCGCAGCGGGTGATCCTCCGCTTCAATAGCCGGATCGAGAAGCGGCTCACGCGGGTGACGCTGGCCGTCGCGGATCAGGCCCCGGTGCCCGTCGCCCTGCCCGAGGACGACGCCGAGGCCGCCCCGGACCGGCTCACGATCCCGCTCCGGCCGCTCGGAGCGGGTGTCTACGTCCTGC
This sequence comes from Candidatus Deferrimicrobiaceae bacterium, assembly GCA_035463855.1. Classification (GTDB taxonomy): domain Bacteria; phylum Methylomirabilota; class Methylomirabilia; order Rokubacteriales; family CSP1-6; genus CAMLFJ01. The sequence continues at coordinate 16,151 of DATHSW010000176.1, forward strand.
GTTACCGCGTGCTCGCGGTGGACGGCCACATCACCGAGGGCGCCCTGCGCTTCACGGTCGCCGCCCAGTAGCCGCATGACGCAGCTGGCGGGCTTTCTCGACGTCCTGCTGCGCGGCGTGGGGGCCGTCGGGCTCGCCGCGGCCATCGGCGGACTCGTCCACGTGCTTCTCGTGCTGAGGCCGCCCGCCGGGGCCGGGGGCCTGCTGGCGGCCGCGCGCGGCCGCGCACTCACCCTGATCGGGGCGGGGGCGCTCGTGGCGGCGGGCGCGGAGGCGCTGCTCCTGCTGCTCGTGCACCCGTGGGCCCTCGCGGAGGACTCGGGCCGCTGGCCGCTCCGCGAGTTCCTCACCACCGAGTTCGGGCTGGCCGGACTGGGCCGCGTCGCGCTGGCCGCAGCCCTGGCGGCGGCCGCGCGGGGGGTCCGACGCGGCGGCGCCGGCCCCGCGCGCTGGGCGGTGGCGATCGGCCTCGGCATCCTCCTCATGGCGAACGCGGCGTGGCTGGCCCACGCGGTGAGCCGGCTGCACGATCGGGCCCCGCTCATGATCGGCACCGTGCTCCACCAGCTGGGCGCGGTGGTGTGGGTGGGCGGCCTCGTGCACCTGGTCGGGTTCGCGCTCCTCTGGCGGCGGGCGGGCGGCCCCGCCGCGGAGCCGCTCGGGGTGCGCGTGCTCGCGCGCTTCTCCGCGGTGGCCATCGCGGCCCTCGTGCTGGTGCTGGGGCCCGGGATCTACCTCTCCATCAGCTACATCGGCGGATGGGGCGGACTCGCCGGCACCGGTTACGGCGTGATGGTGCTCACCAAGGTGGTGTTGCTGGGCTGCGCGCTGGTGCTGGGCGGCCTGAACTTTCTCATGCTCCGCCGGGGCGGGCCGGGCGCGGGAGCGATCGCGGCGCGCGCGCCCGCCTTCATCGAGGCCGAGGTGGGGCTCGGCATCACGCTCCTCCTGGCCGCCGCCTCGCTGACCTCGCTGCCCCCGTCGGTGGACGTGGTGGCCGATCGCGCCACCCCCGCCGAGGTGGCCGCCCGCTTCCGCCCCGCGATGCCGCGCCTGACGTCGCCGCCCGTCGCCCAGCTCCTGGCGGTGGCGGCGCCCATGGACGACACGCTGGCCAAGCGACAGCCCGAAGAGTACGCGTGGTCGGAGTACAATCACCACGCAGCGGGGTTCTTCGTCTTCGGGATGGGGCTGCTCGCGCTGCTGGAGCAGACGGGCCGCGCGCGCTGGGCGCGGCACTGGCCGCTCGGCTTCCTGGGCCTGGCCGCGTTCCTCTTCGTGCGCAACGACCCGCGCGCGTGGCCCCTGGGGCCGGCCGGCTTCTGGGAGAGCATGGTGCTCCCCGACGTGCTGCAGCATCGGCTGGTGGTGCTGCTGGTGGTGGCCCTCGCGGTGTTCGAGTGGATGGTGCGCTCCGGGCGGCTCACCCGGCCCGGCGGGCGCCTGGTCTTCCCGTTGCTCTGCGCGTCGGGAGGCGCGCTGCTCCTCACGCACTCGCACGCCATGTTCAACCTGAAGACCGAGTTCCTCACCGAGGTCTCCCACGCGCCGATGGGGCTGCTCGGCGTGATCATGGGCTGGGGCCGCTGGCTCGAGGTGCGGTTGCCCCCGGCCGACCGCCTGGTCCCGGGCTGGATCTGGGCCGCGTGCATGACCGCGATCGGGCTCATCCTGCTCGTGTACCGGGAGACGTGATGGCGGACCCCGCGGCGCTACGGGGTTTCGCGACCGCGGAGGGCACCGCCGCCTACCGCGCCCGCCTGGGCGGCCGGGCCGCCGAGGGGCACTTCCGGACCTGGCAGGGGCTCACGCTGTCCTCGATCGGTATCGGCACCTACCTGGGCCCGGAGGACGAGGCGACCGACCGCGCCTACGAGGCGGCGGTGCGGCGGGCGCTCGAGCTGGGGCTCAACGTGGTGGACTCGGCGGTCAACTATCGCCACCAGCGGAGCGAGCGGAGCGTGGGCGCGGCGCTCCGCGCGCTGGTGGGCGAGGTCCGGATCGGGCGTGAGGACGTCCTGCTCGCGACCAAGGGCGGCTTCCTGCCGCATACCGTCGAGAGCTACGTGCGGGCGGGGATCGTCGACGCCCGGGACGTCGTGGCGGACGGCCACTGCATCGCGCCGCGCTACCTCGCCGATCAGCTCGAGCGCAGCCGCGCCAATCTCGGCGTCGAGACCATCGACGTCTACTACGTGCACAATCCGGAGACGCAGCTCGCCGCGGTGGACCGGCCGACGTTCCTGGCGCGCATGCGGGCCGCCTTCGAGGTCCTGGAAGGTGCGGTGCGCGACGGCAAGATCCGCTGGTACGGGGCGGCCACGTGGACCGGCTTCCGCCAGCCCGCGACCGCGCGCGATCATCTCTCGCTCCCGGAGCTGGTGGCGTTGGCGCGGGAGGTGGCGGGCGAGCGGCATCACTTCGGCATGATCCAGCTCCCCTACAACCTCGCGATGACCGAGGCCATCACGCTGGCCAACCAGCGGATCGGCCGGGTCTCCGTGCCGATCATGCAGGCGGCCGAGCAGCTCGGCCTCTACGTCATGACCTCCGCGTCCATCTTGCAGGGCAAGCTGGCGCAGAACCTGCCGGCGGCGCTCGCCCAGGTGCTGGAGGGCCTCCGCACCGATGCGCAGCGCGCGCTCCAGTTCGTGCGGTCTACGCCCGGGGTGGGGACCGCGCTCTGCGGGATGCGGAGCCTGGCCCACGTGGAGGAGAACGCGCGGCTGGTGGGCACGCCGCCCGCCCCGAGCGAGAAGCTGTTCGCCCGGGCCTGAGCCGAAAGACCTTGAAAATCCGGGGGCCGTCGGCTAGCGTGATCGTCGTGACCACGACATGGTGACCGGCATCCATCACGTCGGCATCGCGGTGAAGAGCCTGTCGCGGGCCTATCGTTTCTGGCGGGAGACGCTGGGCCTGCCGCTGGCGCGCGAGGCGACGATCCGGGATCAGGGCGTTCGGGCGGCGCTGCTCGCCGCGGGCGACAGCGAGATCGAGCTGCTGGAGCCGCTCGGCGCCGAGACGCCGATCGGGCGATTCCTCGCCAAGCGCGGCGAGGGACTCCATCACGTGTGCTTCAAGACCGCGGACGTGGCCGACGATCTGGGCGTGCTGCAGTCCAAGGGCGTGGCCCTGCTCGACACCGCGCCGCGCGACGGGCTCGCCGGGCGCGTCGCGTTCCTGCATCCCAAGGCCTGCCACGGGGTGCTCGTGGAGCTGGCCACGCCGTCGGCCGGCGAGGCGCACCCGGAGTCTCCGGTGCGCTTCAAGCGGCTCGTGATCGGCTCGCCCGCGCCCCACGATACCGCCAAGACCTATCAGGATCTCTTCGGGCTGCCCGAGGTCGAGGTCAACGGCGGGCCGCGCACCATGCTCGGGTGGGCCGGCGGCAGCACGCTCCTGATGGTGCCCGCCAGCGAGGTGGGCGGCATGGAAGGTCTGGTGGCGCTGTCCATGGTGGCGCCGGACCTGCCGCCGCTGGTGCAACGGCTCGAGCGGGCCCGGACGGCGCTGCTGCTCGGGGCGGGCGAGCTGACCGTCGAGCCCCAATCCTCCCACGGAGTGCATCTGCACATCTCCCGGTACCACTTCCCCTGATCCACTCGGCAATGAAGCCGGCGGGCCCCAAGCTTTCCGGGAAAGTCGTGCTGGTGACCGGGGGCGCTACCGGCATCGGGCGCGCGACGGTGCTGGCGCTGGCGCGAGAAGGCGCCGCGGTGGCCGTCAACTACGCCCGCTCGAAGGCGGCGGCCCACGAGACCGCGAAGCTCGCCGAGCAGGCGGGCGTCCGGGCGCTGCCGGTCCGGGCCGACGTCACGCGCGACGCCGAGGTGCGGGCGATGGTCGATGAAGTGGCCCGCGAGCTGGGCGGCCTCGACGGCCTGGTCAACAACGCGGGCTGGACCCAGCGCGTCCCGCACCGCCAGCTCGAGGATCTCACCGACGAGATCTGGGAGCGTGCCCTCGCCACCAACCTGCGCGGGCCGTTCTACTGCGCGCGGGCCGCGGTGCCCCACATGGAGCGGCGCGGCGGTGGGGCCATCGTCAATATCACATCGGTGGCGGCGTTCACCGGCACCGGCTCGTCGATGGCCTATGCCGCCTCGAAGGCCGGGCTCGACGCGCTCACGAAATCGCTGGCCCGCGCGCTGGCGCCCTCCCGCATCCGGGTCAACGCGGTGGCCCCGGGCCTGCTCGCCACCGGCTTCGGCGGCGGCCTCATCACGCCGGACGTGCTCGCCCAGATCGGACGCCTCACGCCGATCGGCCGCCCGGTCACCGTCGAAGAGGCCGCGGACGCGGTGGTATTCCTGCTCGGCAACGAGGCGCTGACCGGCTACACCTCGATCGTGGACGGCGGGCTCACCGCGCTCGGCCCCACGAGTCCGCTGAGCTAGCGTGAACCCCCGCCGGCCGTTCCGCGGCCTCGGCTCGGCGCGGAAGACCCGCCGGACCCTCGAGCGCGGCGGCACCGGCGCGGCGGCCGAGCTGAACCAGACGCTGGGCAACTGGCCCCGGGTCAAGATCACCCCGATGTTCGGGCGCTGGGGCTATTTCGTGGGTTCCCGCCTCTTCGCCTGCTTCCCGCTGCGCCCCAAGGACACCGATCTCTGGATCCGCCTCGGGCCGGAGGATCAGCGGCGGGCGCTCGCGGCGGGCTGCTCGCCCCACCGGCGCATGAGCGCGACCGGCTGGGTCGAATGCCGGGTGGAGGCCCCGCGCGACGTCGGCCGGGCCATCCGCTGGCTGCGCCGGGCGTACGAGTCCGCCAAGCTGGCGGTGGAGCGCGAGGAGCGCGAAGGCGCCTGAGCGCCGCCCCCGCCCGGCGAGGCGGGCCTGGCCGGATGATAGCGCTCCCTGTGCTAATCTAACCTCTCGATGCGAGCCACGTTGCCGTCCGTATGTCCGCACGATTGCCCGTCCCAGTGCGCGCTCCAGGTCACGGTGGAGGCCGGGCGCATCACCGACGTCACGGGCGATCCCCGGCATCCCTTCACGCGGGGCGTGATCTGCGGCAAGGTCCACGACTACGCGGAGCGGATCTATGGGCCGACGAGAGTATCGAGGCCACTCCGTAGAGTCGGGCCCAAGGGCGAGGGGCGCTTCGAGCCGATCGGCTGGGACGAGGCGGTGGACGAAATCGCTCATCGCTGGCAGCGGATCATCGCGCAGTGGGGCGGCGAGGCCATCCTGCCGTTCTCCTACGGCGGCACGCTGGGGCTCGTGCAGTACTGGGCCGGGCACCCGCTCTTCTACGCCCTCGGGGCCTCGCGCCTCGACCGGACGATCTGCATCAGCACCGCCTACGCGGGCTGGCGGGCCACCCTGGGCACCGTGACCGGCAGCGACGCCGAGCAGATGGTGGACTCCGATCTCATCGTGCTCTGGGGCATCAACGCCTCCCACACCCACATCAACGCGATGACGCTGGTGAAGCAGGCGCGCCGGCGCGGGGCCTTCGTGGTCTGCGTGGATCCCTACCGGACCCCGACCGCCCGGCAGGCGGACTGCCACCTCATGCCGCGCCCGGGGACCGACGGCGCCCTCGCCCTCGGCGTGATGCACGTGCTGATCGGCGAGGGGCGGGTGGACCACGACTACATCCAGCGCGCCACCCTCGGCTTCACGGCCCTGGCCCAGCACGTCAAGGCCTACGATCCCGAGCGCGTGGCCGCGATCACCGGACTCGCCGCGGAGGACGTGGTGGCCTTCGCGCGGCGCTACGGGGCCACGCGCGCCGCCTTCATCCGCGTGGGCATCGGGCTCTCCCGCCACGACAACGGCGGCATGACGTGCCGGACCATCGCGTGCCTGCCCGCGCTGACCGGGGCCTACGCGCATCCGGCGGGCGGCGCGCTGCTGTCGTCCACGTCCGCGTTCGGGCTCGCCTACGCCGCCCTCGAGCGGGCGGACCTGATGCCCCGGCCCGCGCCCCGGGTGATCAACATGATCCAGCTCGGGCGCGCCCTCACCGATCCGGACCACCCGCCGCCGGTCAAGGCGCTCTACGTCTACAACGCGAACCCGGCCTCGATCGTGCCCAACCAGGATCTGGTGCTGCGGGGGCTCGCGCGCGAGGATCTCTTCACGGTGGTGCACGAGCAGCACCTGACCGACACCACCGACTACGCCGATCTCGTGCTCCCCGCCACCACCTCCATGGAGCACACCGACTGCTACAAGTCCTACGGCCACTTCTACGTGCAGCTCGCCCGCCCGGTGATCGCCCCGGAGGGCGAAGCGCGCTCGAACTGGGACGTGACCCGGCTCCTCGCGCGGGCGATGGGACTGCGCGACCCGCACTTCCGGAAGAGCGCGGACGATCTCATCCGCGAGGCGCTCGCCTCCGGCGACCCGTCCGTCGAGGGCATCACGCTCGAGCGGCTCGAGGAGGAGCACTCGATGCGGCTGCGCGTGGGCCGGCCGTACCTGCCCTTCGCCGACGGGGCCCCGACGCCGTCCGGCAAGGTCGAGTTCGTGTCGGAGTCGCTGGCCCGTGAGGGCCTGCCCGCGCTGCCCACCTACGTGCCGCTGGTGGAAGGCCCCGCCCACGCGGAGCTCGCGCGGCGCTATCCGCTCCAGTGCATCGTGCCGCCCAACCGCTTCTTCCTCAACTCGTCGTTCAGCCAATCGGAGCTTCTGCGGCGCCGCCAGCGCGGGCCCGCGGTGCTGCTCCATCCCGCCGACGGCGCCGCGCGCGGGATCCGGAGCGGGGACCAGGTGCTGGTGCGAAGCGCGCGGGGCGAGGCCCGGTTCACCGCCGAGCTGACCGGCGACACGCGCGAGGGGGTGGCGGTGGTGGAGGGGATCTGGTGGAGCAAGCACCAGGCGGGCGGGCGCGGGGTCAACGCCCTCACCGACGACCGGACCGCGGACATGGGCGGCGGCCCCGCGCTGCACTCCAACCTGGTGCAGGTGGAGCGTCTGCGGTGACCCCCGCGACCCGCGCGTTCGCGGCCGAGATCGACGCGGCCCTCGACCGTCTCGACGCGGGCGCGCTCGAGCGGGAGTACTGGGCGCAGGACGAGTTCCTGTTCATCGAGCGGTTCCTGCCCCCGGCGGCGCTGGGCCCGCTGCTCGACGACCTGCGCCGTCTCGAGCCCGGTCTCAACCGCAACTACGTCCCGCGCCACAAGAAGGGCGGCAGCGTGAGCCACTACGCGATCGCGGAGGAGGGCCCCGCGCTGCTCGCGTTCTACCGCTCCGAGCGGTTCCGGCGGTTCCTGAGCGGGCTCGTGCGGGCCGATCTCAAGCTCTGCCCGGACGAGGATCCCCACGCCTGCGCGCTCTACTTCTACACGGAGGCGGGGGACCACATGGGCCATCACTACGACACGTCCTACTACCGGGGCGCGCGCTACACGGTGCTCGTCGGGCTCGTGCAGGATTCGGCGAGCCGGCTCCGGTGCCGGCTGCACACGCGCCAGCCCGGCCGTGAGCCGGTCGATCTGGAGGTCGCCACCGAGCCCGGCTCGATGGTCATCTTCAACGGCGACAAGGTCTACCACGGGGTGAGCCCGTCCGGGGAGGGCGAGCGCCGCGTGGTCGTCACCATGGAGTACGTGACCAGCCCGGAGATGGGGCGCTTCCAGCGGCTCTTCTCCGACCTCAAGGACGCCTTCGCCTACTTCGGGATCCGGGCGCTCCTGCGGGGTCGCGGCCGTGCGCGCGGTCCGCGGCCGCACGCCTAGTCCGGGGCCCCGAGCCAACGGAGCCACGCCAATGCCGGCGAATCCAGGAGCTTCCCGCACCGCGGCCGAGCGGCTACAGGTCGCGCCGGTCGAGGGCGCCGCCGCCCTCTTCACCCCCGAGTTCACGGCCTACCTCGTCCGCCTGCACGACGAGCTCGGCCCGCGCGCGCAGGCGCTGCGGGCCAAGCGGGCCGAGCGCCTCGAGCGGGCGCTCAAGCGGGGCCGCCTGCCGGAGCCGCTGCCCGCGAGCGCGGCGACGACCGGGGACTGGAAGGTGCCGCCGGTCCCGAAGGACCTGGCCACGCCGGGCATCGAGATCTCGGGCCCGTGCTCGATCACCAGCATGTTCATCAACGCGCTCAACCCGGGCCCGGAAGGCGAGCGCGCCGAAGGCGATCTCGACGACGACGAGGACTCGGCGGGCCATCGCCTCGTCGACACGGTGCGCGCCTGCCACAACCGGCTCGCCGCGGTGAACCACGAGCTGCAGTACGCGGACCGCGAGCGGAACCGCGAGTACCGCATCGCGCCCGGCGAGCTGCCGTTCTTCATGCACCGGGAGCGCGGGCTCCACCTCGACGAGCCCGAGGTCACGCTGGACGGCCGGCCGATCTCCGCCGCGATCCTCGGTACCGCGCTCACCCTCTACTACCCGGGGCGCGCCCAGGCCGGCCGCGGGCAGGGGATCTACTTCTACCTGCCCAAGGTGGACGGCGCCGAGGAGTGCGCCTGGTACCGCGACCTCTTCGACCGGAGCCGCGCGCTCCTGCCGTTCCTCGAGAGCGCGACGATCCGCGCCATCCCGCTGGTCGAGGCGCTGCCCGCGGTCTACGAGATGGAGGAGATGCTCTGGGCCCTCGGCCCCTACGCGGCCGGGCTCAACGCGGCCCGGTGGGACCTCAAGGCGAGCATCTTCGAGTTCGTGATGGCCGATCCCAACGCGGTGTGGCCGGATCGTTTCGGGGTGGACATCAAGACGACCCCGTTCATCTCCGATATCTTCCGCCGGCTGGTCGCGGTCTGCCTCAAGCGCGGCGCCGTCCCCATCGGGGGCATGGCCACCGCGCTGCCCAATCCCGACCCGGAGGTGAACCGGGTGGCCGCCGAGGCCATCCGGGCGGACAAGATCTGGGAGGCCGAGCAGGGCTTCATCCGGGCCTGGGTCGCCCACATCTTCCACATGAAGACGGCGGCGGAGCCCTTCAAGCGGGTGCACGGCGGCGGGACCTGGAAGCCCAGGCCCGAGATGGTGAAGCCGGAGAGCTACCCGGTGCGCATCGAGGTGCCGGCGGGCCCCATCACGCTCGAGGGTACGCGCCGCAACGCCCGCATGGTCGTCGAGTACGTGGAAGGGTGGCTGCAGGGGCGCGGGGCCAAGGGCATCGACAGCCTCGCGGGCAAGCCCGGCGTGCATCCGGCGCTCATGGAGGACCTGGCCACCGGGCGCATGTCGGTGGCGCAGATCGCGCAACGCATTCGCCACGCGGCCCGAACCACCGAAGGGATTCCGGCCACGCACGACGCGGGTCTGGTGAAGCGCCTCTTGCAGGAAGAGTGCGACGACATCCTCCGCCTGACGAAGACCCGGGACGCACAGGCCGAGGCGCGCTACCGCAAGGCGGTCAAGATCGCGATGCGGTGGATCAAGAACTACCTCGAGCTCGACTACCGGAGCCTGGGCTCCTACACCCGCGCCGATCTCGACCGCATCGCTCGGGAAGCGGACGCCCTGTAAGGGCGTCCCAGCGAATACCCCTTGT
>DATHSW010000177.1:0-7208 GCA_035463855.1 Candidatus Deferrimicrobiaceae bacterium
CCCCGGATGGCCTTCGCGGCCTGCTCCAGGTCGTCCCGCGACCGGCTGCAGATCGCCACGCGGGCGCCCTCCTCGGCCAGCACCTCGGCGCAGGCCCGCCCGAGCCCCTTGCTCGCGCCGCCGACGATCGCCACCTTGTCCCCCAGCTCGAGATCCATGGCGCGTGTTATACCACAGCGGCTGTGATACGCTTCGCCCGCCCGCCGGGCGACTCCGGCCAACCTTCTCCGGGACGAGGTGTGACGATGCGACCGAACAAGATCAAGCAGATGTGGCGCGACGGCAAGTGCGTGACGATGGGCTGGCTGTCGGTGTCCAACGGGTTCACCGCGGAGGTGATGGCCCGGCAGGGCTTCGACGCCCTGGTCGTGGACATGCAGCACGGCCTCACCGACATGGCCAACCTCTGGCCCATGCTGCAGGCGATCTCCCAGACCGACACGGTGCCGGTGGTGCGGGTGGCGTGGAACGACCCGGCCCCGATCATGAAGGCGCTGGACCTGGGCGCGTACGGCATCCTCGTGCCACTGATCAACACCGCCGAGGACGCGGCGAAGGCGGTGGCGGCGTGCCGCTATCCGCCGGTGGGCATGCGCTCCTCGGGGCCGGTGCGCGCGGTGCACTACGGCGGCGCCGACTACGTGGCCAAGGCCAACGACGAGATCGTCGTGATGGGCATGGTCGAGACCAAGGAAGGCCTCGCCAACCTCGACGCGATCTGCGCCACGCCCGGGCTCGACTGCGTGTACATCGGCCCCTCCGATCTCGCGTTCGCGATCGGCATGGCGCCGCGCCCCGACAACCCGGACCCGGTGCACATGGCGACGTGCGACCGGATCCGCGACGCGGCCCACAAGCACGGCATCAAGGCGGCCATGCACTGCGCGAGCGCGGCGTTCGCGGCGGGCGCGGTGAAGCGCGGCTTCGACCTCGTCATGCTCACCTCCGACCTGGCGTCCATGGTCGCGGGCGTGCGCAAGCAGCTCGAGGATCTGAAGGCGGCGACCGCGTAGAGAGCCTCCGCGCCCGCCCGCTCCCATGCTCCACACGCTCCCCGCCACGCCCGAGACGTGCTTCTGGGGATTCTTCGACGCCGCGCTGCCGCCGGTGCTGCGCGTGCGCTCGGGGGATCTCGTCCGCGTCGAGACCCTCACCCACCAGGCCGGCGACGCGCCCGACCTCCTGATGGACGCCGGGGTCCGCGCCGTCTACGACGCCATCCCGATCGCCACCCGCGGGCCCGGCGTACACGTCATGACCGGCCCCATCCACGTGGAGGGCGCCCAGCCCGGCGACACGCTGGAGATCCGCGTGCTGTCCATGGAGCCGCGCCTGGCCTACGGCACCAACATCGCGGCGTGGCGGGGCCACCTCTACGACGACTTCGGGAAGGAGCGCATCACGATCTATCGCATCGACGCGGCCGCCGGGCTGGCCCGCGCCGCGTTCGCCTTCGACTACAAGACCACCGCGCGCTACGAGCAGCCCGGCATCATCGTGCCGCCCGATGCGAGCACCCGGCAGACCGCGCTCGCGAACGTGGTGGTGCCGCTCCGGCCCCACTTCGGCGTGGGCGGCGTCGCGCCGCGACAGCCGGGCCGGCTCAACAGCATTCCGCCCGGGGAGTTCGGCGGCAACGTGGACAACTGGCGGTTCGGACCGGGCGCGGCCATGTACTACCCGGTCTTCCACCCGGGCGCGCTCTGCTATCTCGGCGATCCGCACATGGCCGAGGGCGACGCCGAGCTCTCCGGCACCGCGATCGAAGCCTCCGCCAACGGGGTCGTCCAGATCACCGTGCGAAAGGACCTGCGCTTGACCGCCCCCATGCTCGAGACCCCCACCCACTGGATCGCCCACGGCTTCCACGAGGATCTCAATCTCGCGATGAAGGCCGCCGCGCGGGCCCTGCTCGCCTTCCTGGTCGAGCAGAAGGGGCTGAGCCGCGACGACGCCTACTCGCTGATCTCGGTCGCGGGCGACTTCGGGGTCACCCAGGTGGTGGACCAGCGCCAGGGCGTGCACGGCATGATCGCCAAGAACCTCTTCCTGCCGTCCGCGCGGGGCTGAGCCATGGCCTACGATCTCGTCATCCGCGGGGGGCTCGTGGCCACCGCCACCGACGCGGTGGTGGCCGATCTCGGCATTCGGGGCGGGCGCATCGCGACCATCGATCAGGGCTTGCCGAGGAACGGCCAGGAGATCGACGCGCGCGGCCTGGTGGTGGTGCCGGGCGGGGTGGACGTGCACACCCACCTCGATCTCGACCTGGGCGGCACCCGCACCGCGGACGACTTCGAGTCCGGCACCGCCGCCGCGGCCTGCGGGGGCATCACCACGATCTGCGACTACGCCTGGCAGACGAAGGGCGCGACCCTGGCCGCCACGATCGAGACGTGGAAGGCCAAGGCCCAGGGCCGGGCCCACGTGGACTACGGCTTCCACGTGATCCTCTCCGAGGCCACCGACGCGGTGCTGCGGGAGCTGCCCGCGCTGGTCGGCGCCGGCTTCCCGAGCGTCAAGGTCTTCACGATTCGCGAGTTCGGCCTGTCCGACGAGGCGCTGCTGCGGGTGCTGCGGGCGGCGCGCGCGGCCGGCGCGCTGGTCAACGTGCACTGCGAGAACAGCGACATGCTCGACCTCGCCCAGGCCGACCTGATCGCGGCCGGCCGCACCGACCCGCGCCACTACGCGGACAGCCGCCCGGCGCTGGCCGAGGTGGAGGCCACGCGGCGGGTGATCGACTACGCCGAGCTGGTGGACGCGGAGGTCTACATCGTCCACATGTCCTGCTCCGGCGCGGCCGAGGCGCTGCGGGCGGCGCGCCGGCGGGGCCTGCGCGTGTGGGGCGAGACGCGGCCGATCTACCTGGGGCTCACCCAGGAGGCCTACGCGAAGGGCGGGGTGGAGGCCGCGAAGGTGTGCGGGGCGCCGCCGCTCCGCACCGAGACGGACCTCAACGCGCTCTGGGACGCGCTCCGCGCCGGCGATATCCAGACCATCGGCAGCGACAACACCTCCTGGACCGTGAAGCAGAAGGCCGAGGGCGCCGCCGACTTCCGCAAGATCCCCTACGGCGTGCCCGGGCTCGAGACCGAGATGCGCGTGGTCTACTCCGAGGGCGTGGCCCGGGGCCGCATCTCGCTGCAGACCTTCGTCTCCGCGTTCGCCACGACGCCCGCCAGGCTCTTCGGCCTCTATCCGCGGAAAGGCACGATCGCGGTGGGCAGCGACGCCGATCTGCTGCTGCTGGATCCGGCGGGGACGCAGACCATCGACGAGCGCACCCTGCACTCCCGCGCCGGCTACGACCCCTTCCAGGGCTTCGAGGTGCGGGGGGTGCCGCGGCTCACCCTCTCGCGCGGGGAGGTCGTCGCGCGCGACGGACAGCTCCTGAGCCGACCGGGGCGCGGCCAGCTCGTCCTCCGCCAGCGCGCGCGCGGCTAGCCGCGGCGGGTTATGCTGCGGGCGACATGACCGGCCCCCCGCTCCGTCCCACCACGCTCGAGATCGATCTCGACGCGGCGGCGCACAACCTCCGCGCGGTGCGGGGTCTCGTGGGCCCGTCGCGGAAAGTCTTCGCCGTCGTCAAGGCGGACGGCTACGGGTTCGGGGCCGCCGAGATGGGGGCGGTGTTCGCCCGGAACGGCGCCGACTGGCTGGCGGTGGCCGATCTGACCGAGGGGATCCGCCTCCGCCGGCGGGGGATCGCCGCGCCGATCCTCGTCTATCCGAACTCGCTGCCCGGCGCCGCGGCCGACACCCTCGCCCACGGCCTCGTCCCGACCCTCGTCGATCTCGATTCCGCCCGGGCCTACTCGGCGGCCGCCACCGGCCCGTGCGAGGTGTTCGTCAAGGTCGACGTCGGCCTCGAGCGCCTCGGCGTGCCCGCGGAACACGCGGTGAAACTGATCGTTGCGATGCTCGAGCTGCGCCACCTCCGCCTCGGCGGGCTGTGCGCCCATCCCCACGCCGAGGTCGGCGGCGATGCGGCGTACGCCGACTGGCAGCTCGGCCGGTTCACCGGGGTGGTGGACGAGCTGGAGGCGCGCGGGGTGCCGGTCCCGGTGCGACTGCTGGCCGCGAGCCCGTTCGTGCTGCGCTTCCCGCACACGTACCTCAACGCGGTCGATCCCGGGCGGATGCTCTACGGCATCACGTTCCCGGGGGAGACGCCGCCGGTGCCGCTGCGTCCGGCGCTCCGCGCCCTCACCACGCGCGTCATCGCGCTCAAGGATCTGGCGCCGCGCGAGCGCTTCGCCGAGGCGGCGCCCTTCCCGGTGACCGCGCCGCTGCGGCTCGGCGTGGTCCCGATGGGATCGGCCGACGGCCTGCGCTGGCTCCACGCCGGCCGCGTCCTCGTGCGCGGCCGGGCCGCGCCCCTGATCGGCTCGCCGTCGCTCGAGCACACGCGGATCGACCTGACCGGGGTCCCCGACGCCGCGGTGGGCGACGAGGTCGTGATCATCGGCCGCCAGGGGGACCTCGAGATCACGCCGGCGGAGGTCGCCGCCCACCACGGCCTCGGGCTGCACCACGTGGCGACGACGGTCGGACCCCGCGTCGCCCGCGTCTATTTCTCCGCCGGCGTTCCCGGCGGCCAGGCGTCACCGGGAGGTTGACCATGCGCTACCGCCCGTTCGGCCGGACCGGATTGCAGGTGTCGGTGGTGGGGTTCGGCTGCTGGCCGATGGCGGGTGACCGCTACGGCGCCATCGAGGACGACGAGGCGGTGAAGGCCATTCACCGCGCCCTCGACCGCGGGGTGAACTGCGTGGACACCGCGCCCGCCTACGGGGCCGGCCATTCGGAGGAGGTGGTGGCGCGCGCGCTGGAAGGCCGCCGCAAAGGGGTCATCCTCGTCACCAAGTGCGGGGTGCGGGTGCCGCCCCCGGGCCAGCCCGGGCCGCTGCGCGACGCGAGCCGGGCCAACATCCTCCGCGAGGTGGACGCCAGCCTGAAGCGCCTCCGCACGGACTGGGTGGACGTGCTGCTCGTGCACTGGCCGGACGCGGGCACCCCGTTCGAGGAGAGCATGCGCGCGCTGGAGGAAGTCGTGGCCTCGGGCCGCGCCCGGTTCGTCGGCGTCTCCAACTTCACCGGCGCCATGCTCGCCGAGTGCATGCGCACGCGGCGGGTGGACGTCTCGCAGGTCGGCTACCACATGCTCGACCGGCGCCAGGAGCAGGAGACCTTCCCGTACTGCGTCACCCACGGCATCGGGGTGATGGGCTACGGCTCGCTCGGCCACGGCCTGCTCACCGGGGCCTTCACCGCCGCGACCGCCTTCGATCCCGCGCGCGACTGGCGCGCGGGCGGCGTCGCCTTCGGGCAGCCCATCTTCCGCGGCGAGAACATGAAGACCAACGTGGGGGTGGTGGAGCGGCTGCGGCGCGAGGTGGCCGAGCCGCGCGGGGTGCCGCTGAGCCAGATCGCGCTAGCCTGGGTGCTGGCGAATCCGGCGATCAGCACCGCGCTGGTGGGCGCCCGCACGCCCGCCGAGGTGGACGCCAACGACGCGGGCGCCGAGCTCGAGCTGTCCGCGGCCGAGCGCGCCACGATCGACCGCATCCTGAGCGGGGTGGCGGGCCGCGTGCGGGAGTTCACTCCGCTGCGGCCGGCGATGGAGCCGTGGGGCGAGGAGCTATCGGCGGGCCAGCCCGTCTGAAGAATTCCCTCTGCATTTTCCGCTTGACGACCCCGGCCGGGTGGCGTGGCCGAGTGTCGGTCGCCCCCGACGGACGCCGGCCCAGCGGCCCGCACGGGCTCGGCGATGGGCGGCCAGGCAGGATCCGACCGAAAATCATCGCTCGTCCCGGAATCGCCCGTCCTGAGCCCTCCGCGGTGGCTCCGAAACCGGGGTGTAGAGTCGCCCCAGTACAAGGGAGGCTCGCCATGGAGATCCACTCGCCCGACATCCCCGCCACCCCGAATCCCACCGCGGAGCTGGATCGACTGGGCGACGCGATCGCCGAGCTGTCGGCGCATCTCGAGGCTGCCACCGCGCGCCTCCTCGGCCTCATCCGGGACTTCGACGCCCGCGGCGGCTGGAACACCGGCTTCCGGTCCTGCGCTGCCTGGCGGAGCTGGCGGGTGGGGCTTGACCTGGGGACCGCCCGGGAACGGGTCCGCGTGGCGCGCGCCCTCGGCACGCTGCCGGCCCTGGCAGAGGCGCTCGCGCGCGGGGAGCTGTCCTACGCCAAGGTCCGGGCCCTGACCCGCGTCGCGACGCCGGAGACAGAAGCGAGGCTCCTTGGGGTAGGGCGCGCCGGCACGGCCGCCCACGTCGAGCGAATCGTGCGCGGGTGGCGCTGCATGGACCGCAAGGCCGAGGCGCGGGAAAGCGCGCGACAGCACGCGAGCCGGCGCTGCACGTCCACCACGACGAGGACGGCACCGTGGTGCTCCGCGGGCGGCTTTCGCCGGAGGTGGGGGCGCTGCTCCTGCGGGCGCTGGCCGCGGCTCGCGAGACGCTGTATCAGAAAGTGGGCGGTTCCGCGGAACCGCCCACGATGGCTCAGCAGCAGGCCGACGCGCTGGCCCTGCTCGCGGAGACGGCTCTCCATCACGAGCTCGATCCCGGCGCGCCGGGCGAGCGCTACCAGGTGGTGGTCCATGTCGACGCCGCGGCGCTCGCGGATCCGGATCAGCCCGGCCAGTCCGTCCTCGAGGATGGGCCGCGCGTTCCCGCGGAAACGTCCCGGCGCCTGGCGTGCGACGCGGGCCGCGTGGTGATGCGGCATGACGAGGACGGCCGCACCGTGGAGGTCGGGGCCCGGACGCGAACGATTCCCCCGGCCTTGCGGCGCGCGCTTCACCACCGGGATCGCGGCTGCCGCTTCCCGGGCTGCGGGCTCCCCTTCGGCCAGGGGCATCACGTCCGTCACTGGGCGCAGGGCGGCCCAACCACGCTCGCGAACCTGGCCCTGCTCTGTCGCCGGCACCACCGCGCGGTCCATGAGGAGGGTTATCAGGTCGATCGCACGCCTGACGGCGCGCTCCAGTTCCGGCGGCCGGATGGCCGGCTCCTGCCCGAGGTCCCGCCGTCGGCCGCGGTGCCCGCCGACCCGGTCCAGGCCCTCCGGGCGCGGCACGACGCGCAGGGGCTGCATCTCCACTCGCGGACGGCGTGCCCGTCCTGGCTGGGAGAGCGCCTGGACGTGGGCTGGGCGATCGACGTCCTGCATCCCCTGGCCACGCACGAGGCC
>DATHSW010000178.1:0-12850 GCA_035463855.1 Candidatus Deferrimicrobiaceae bacterium
TCCTGCCGCGCGTGCTCGCGCTCGGGCCCGACGTCCTCGCCGTCTCGGGCGATCACGCGACCCCGTCCATCCTCAAGGGCCACGGCTGGCAGGGTGTGCCCGCGCTCCTCGCGAGCCCCTACTGCGGGGCCGACCCGGTCAGCCGCTTCACCGAGCGGGACTGCGTGGGCGGCTCGCTCGGGGTGATCCCCGCCCAGGACCTGATGCCGCTGCTGATGGCCAACGGCCTCCGCTTCACCAAGTACGGGGCGTAAACGGGCATTCGCGGTATCCTGGCAGAAGAACCATGAGGCGCTCTTCCTGCCTCCTGTCCGCCGCCGTCCTGCTCGCCCTGGGGGTGATCGGCCTCGCCGTCCCCATCCGCGAGCCCGCCCCGCCCACGGTGAGCGAAGCCCCCGCCCCCACTGCCGCCCCCGGCGTGGAGGCCCCGGAGCCGGTCGAGATCGTGCTGAAGCGGGGCGAGACGCTCGAGATGGCGCTGCGCCGGACCGGCGTGGAGCGGGGCGACGCGGTGGCCATCGTGGCGGCGCTGCGCGGCAGCGTGAATATGCGGCGGCTCGCGCCCGGGGAGCGGCTGACCGTCCGGCCGGGCCCCGAGGGCCGGCCCGCCGAGGTCAGCTACGCGCGCTCCCTCGCGGAGCGGTACGAGATCAAGCCCGGGGGCGACGGGGGCTGGGCGGTGACCGCGGTACGGCCCGACGTGGACGTCCGGGTGGTGGCGATCGCGGGCGAGCTGCAGGATTCCCTCTTCGCGAGCGTGGAGCGGCTCGGGGAGTCGGCCGGCCTCACCGCGCGGCTCGTCAACCTCTTCGAGTGGGACTTCGACTTCGCGGCCGATTCGCTACCCGGCGACCGCTTCCGGCTCCTGGTGGAGAAGCGCTACGTCGATGACGCCTTCCTCGGCTACGGTGACGTCCTGATCGCGCAGTACGCGAGCGTCGGGCGCTCGCTGCTCACCAGCGTGGTCTTCGACGACGTCTCGGGCCGCCGCGAGTACTACGATGCGGCCGGGCGCTCGGTGAAGAAGATGTTCCTCCGCGCCCCGCTTGACTTCACCCGCGTCACCTCCGGCTACTCGCACGCGCGCTTTCACCCGGTGCTGGGCGGCTATCGGCCGCACCTCGCGGTCGACTACGGAGCGCCGATCGGCACCCCGGTGCGCGCGGTCGCCGACGGGGTCGTGACCCAGGCGGGCTGGAACGGCGGCTACGGCCTCTCCATCATGCTGCGCCACGCGCGGGGCTACGAGACCATGTACAACCATCTCTCCAGGATCGACGTGCGCCGCGGCGATCGGGTGCGCCAGCGTCAGGTCATCGCCCGGGTCGGCAGTACCGGGCTGTCCACCGGCCCCCATCTCGACTACCGGGTACGCAAGGCCGGAACCTTCGTGAACCCGCTGGGCGAGAAGTTCATCCCCGGCTCGCCCGTCCCCGCCCACCGCCGCGAGGCATTCGCGGTGCACGTCGACGCGCTGCTGGAGCGGCTCGATGTCCAGGCCCCGTTCCCCGCGCGCTCACCGGGACAGTCCTGAGGCAGCGAACCGGCTCCAGCCTCTGCTACGCCTGCGGCAAGCTCAACCGCGTGGACGCCCCGGTCTGCTTCTACTGCGGGGCCCGCCGGCCCGGGCTCTGGGGCTTCGGCCCGCTCGCGAGCCGCCTGATCGGCCGGCTCGATTTCGCGCGCGCGGTCACCATCGTGTGCGTGGCGGCCTACGTCGGCGCAATCCTTCTCGACCCGCGGGCCGCGGCGAGCGCGCGCAGCCCGTTCGATCTGCTCTCCCCGGGGTTCGGCGCACTGGTCGCGCTCGGCATGACCGGCGCCGCCCCGTGGGCGGCGGGCTGGTGGTGGACGCTCCTCACCGCGATCTACCTCCACGGCAGCCTGCTGCACCTCGTCTTCAATCTCCTCTGGGTGCGCCAGCTCGCGCCCGCGGTCGAGGAGCTCTTCGGTCCGGCCCGGCTCGTCGTCATCTTCACGGTGGCGGGCGTGGCGGGCTTCGTCCTTTCCAACGTGATGGGCGTGGCGTGGACGGTCGGCGCCTCCGGCGCCGTCTTCGGTCTGCTCGGCGCCATGGTCGCCTACGGCCGGACCCGCGGCGGCACCTTCGGCCTCGCGGTGCTGCGCCAGTACGGGCAGTGGGCGGTGCTGATGTTCATCCTCGGCTTCTTCATGGCCGGGGTGAACAACTGGGGGCACGCGGGGGGCTTCGTGGGCGGCTATCTCGCCGCGCTCGCGGTGGGCCACGGCGAGGGCCGGACCGAGCGGGGCCTCGACCGGGTGGCCGCGCTGGCCGCGGTGGGTCTGACCCTCGTGGCCTTCGCGCTGGCGCTCTGGAACGGTTTCCTGAGGTAGGCGGGCGGCCCTGCGCTCAGAGGGTCCGGCCGGCCTCGAGGCGGAACGCCTCGACCTGCTCGGGGAGCCCGAAGACGCGGAGCCGGTCGCCCGGGCGCAGTCGCGTGTCCGCGGAGGGATTCACCACCGCTTCGCCGCCCGGCCGCTCCACCGACACCACCGTGACCCCGAAGCGCTCCCGCACCCGCGCCTCGCCGAGCGAGAGATCCGCAAGCGCGCCGGCACCCAGCGTGACCTCGTGCACCTCGGGCAGCGCCTCCGGAGTGGCGAGGCCGGCGCCCGCGGCGGCCCCGGCCGGGTTCATGGCGACGCGGAACCGCGTGAGGTAGTCGAGCACGCGCTGCTGCGGCAGCGCGAGCTGGCGGAGCGCGTGGCGGATCAGGGTGGCGGCCGCCTCCAGCTCGGGCGAGATCACCTCGGTGGCGCCCGCGTCGGCCAGCGCGTCGCGGCCCGCGTCGCTGTGCGAGCGCGCCAGGATGGGCACGCGTGGGCTCAGGGCCCGCACCCCGCGCACGACGAGCTGGGCCCGCTCCATCTCGGGCAGCGCCACCGCCACGAGCGACGCCCGCCCGGTGCCGGCCTCCTCGAGGAGGCGCGGCTGGGCGGCGTCGCCGAACAGGCACGGCACCCCCCGTGAGCGGAGCCCGCGCACGATGTCCGGATCCCGCTCGATGACGACGAACCGGACGCCGAAGGTCTCGAGCGCCTCGCCCACCGCGCTGCCGACCCGGCCGAAGCCGCAGAGGATGACGTGCTCCGCCACCGCCCCCTCCACGCCCGTCGGGGCGGCCCGCTCCTCGACGCCGCGGAGACGGGCGACCCAGCCGGGGACGGTGCGCACGAGCGCGGCGTTGATCAGGATGGTGACGAGGGAGGCGGCGAGGGTGGCGTTGTAGATCTCGGCGCCCACGTGGCCGGCGCCGCGCGCGACCTGCACCAGGATGAACGAGAACTCGCCGATCTGGGTCAGCCCGACCCCGACCAGCAGCGCGGTCCAGAAGGGCTGGCGGAAGAGCCACACCACGAAGGTCCACAGCACGAGCTTCCCCACCACGATGAGCGCCACCATGATGGCGAGGAGCGGGATGTTCTGGATGAGGCTGTTCGGGTCGATCAGGGCGCCGATGGTGACGAAGAAGAGCGCGACGAAGACGTCGCGCAGCGGCAGGAGGCGGGCCAGGGTCTCATGGGCATAGTCGGATCCGTTGATGATGAGCCCGGCCAGGAAGGCACCGAGGGCGAGCGACAGCCCGGCCGCCTGGCTGAGCGCCGCGGTGCCCAGCCCCACCGCTAAGGCCACGAGCAGGAACATCTCGTCGCTGTGGAGCCTTGCCACCCGCGTCATCAGGGACGGGACGATCTTGGCGGCCACGTAGATGGCCGGGATCAGGATCAGCAGCGACTTGCCGATCGCCATCGCGATCGTGAGCAGCCGGCCCGGCTCGAGGGTGCCCAGCGCCGGGATGAGGACGATCAGGATCACCACCGCGAGATCCTCGACCAGCGTGATGCCGATCATGACGCGGCCGTGGCGCGAGTGCAGCTCGCCCCGGTCCATGAGCAGGCGCGCCAGCACCATGGTGCTGGCCACCGAGATCACGATGCCCACGATGGCCCCCGGCAGCAGCGGCCAGCCCAGGGCGGCGGCCACCCCGACGCCGAGCCCGACCGACAAAAGGATGCCGAGCGGGCCGCCCAGGAGCGCCACCCACTTCACGCTCAGGAGGTCGCGAAGCGAGAACTCGATGCCGATCGAGAACATCAGGAGAATCACCCCGATCTCCGCGAACAGCTCGAAGGTGTGGAGATCGGAGACCGCGGGGCCGGGGGTCAGCGGGCTGATCAGGACGCCGCCGAGCACGTAGCCGAGGATGAGGGGCTGGCGGGCGAGCCGGGCGAGCGCGCCGCCCACCACCGCGGCAAGAAACACGTAGGCGAGGTCCCGGAAGAAGATGGCTTCGCCGATCACGACCAAGTTTCGCACTGTCGAGCCGGCCACGCCAAGCCGTATACTGCTCGCCTATGGAGGACACCCCCATGACCGAGCGACGCAAGACCCCGGCGGCCCGCCCGCCCGCGAAGATCAAGCAGCTCGAGGCCCGGCTCGCGCAGGTCGAAGCCGACCTCGCGCGCATGCGGAACACGGCGGCCCGGGGTGGCCTCACCCGCGAGCGCCTGGCCGGCATCGAGAAGGCGATGGCGGAGCAGGTGGCCCGCGCCCAGGCCGGGCTCAAGGACTCGGTGAACCGGCTGAGCCGGACGCTGCTGAGCGCGCGCTCGCGCAAGGAAGCCACGCGGCAGATCGCGCAGGCGCGCCGGAGCGTCAAGGAGTCGCTCGACCGCCTCGGTCGCACGCTCGGCGAGTCCCAGAAGAAGGTCACGCGCGAGGTGGGGCTGCTCACGCGGGGTCTCAAGGCCGGCGTCAAGGCCGGCCGCGCCGTCTACCGGGGCCCTCGCCGCTGACCGGATTTTCGCTTGGCCGCCCCCTCCAGTGGGCCGACAATAAGGGAGCCGGGGCCCGAGCGCCCCGAGCGAGGCCGACATGCGACCGGTGCTGATCTGTCCGGATGATCTCCTCGAACACGTGGTCACGGCCGCCGCCTTCCCGGGTGAGCGGCCGCTGTACCTGGTGTCGCGGACGACCCTGCGCGCGCGGCTCGTCCGGCGCGGGGACCGGGCGGTGGCCGGCAAGGTCACCGACGCGGCGTTTCTGCACGCGCAGCTCCGGGGCGGGCGGGGTCCGGTGGTGGTGGCCGCCCCCACCGGGCAGCTCGCGCGGGTGACCGCGGCGGTCAAGGAGGCGGCTCCGGACGCCCCGCTGCTGGTCCTGCGCGACGACGAC
This sequence comes from Candidatus Deferrimicrobiaceae bacterium, assembly GCA_035463855.1. GTDB lineage: Bacteria > Methylomirabilota > Methylomirabilia > Rokubacteriales > CSP1-6 > CAMLFJ01. Next base: position 5,198 of record DATHSW010000178.1, read on the forward strand.
CGCCCGGTGTCCAACGCCACCGTGGTGCCGCTCTCGGCCTTCGGCGAGCGCATCGTGCAGCCCGCGGTCGAGCGCGCGGCGCAGCGCGCCCGCGCCGAGCGGCTGCGCGCCCATTTCTACGATGCCGAGCGCGTGCTGATCCTCATGCAGGACGACCCGGATCCCGACGCCATCGCCTCGGCGCTCGCGTTGAAGACCCTCCTCGGCCGCACCCGCGCCTCCGCCCCCATGTGCACCTTCGGGACGATCACCCGCCCCGAGAACGTCGCGATGTGCAAGATCCTCGAGATCGAGGTGGATGCGATCGACGCGGCGGCGCTCGATCAGTTCGACCGGGTGGCCATGGTGGACGTGCAGCCCTCGTTCCTCGAGGAGGAGAAGCACTTCGGCGAGGTGGATCTGGTGATCGATCACCACCCGGTGGAGCAGCCGATCCGCGCGCGCATCAAGGACGTGCGACCGTCCTACGGGGCGACGTCCACCATCATGGTCGAGTACCTGCGCGCGGCGGACGTCAAGATCAGCCAGCGGCTGGCCACCGCCCTGCTCTACGGCATCAAGTCCGACACGCTGGGACTCGAGCGTGGCGGAAGCAAGGCCGACCTCGAGGCCTTCTCGTACCTCTACCTGCTCGCCAACCACAACGCGCTCCGGCGCATCGAGCGGCCGGACCTGTCCCCGGCGGCCCTGGACGTCCTCGCCGGGGGCCTGGCGAAGCGGCGCGTGCTCCAGGGCGTGTTCTTCTCGCATCTGGGCCGGGTCGCCACCGTGGACCTCATCCCCCAGTTCGCCGATTTCGGGCTGCAGGCCGAGGGCGTCCAGTGGTCGGTGGTCTCCGGCGTGGTGGACGATGAGGTGCACGTCTCCGTCCGCAACGTCGGCTACGTGCGGAGCGCAGGTGACGTGACCCGCGCGGCGTTCGGCGAGCTCGGCATGGCGGGCGGGCACCGGACCATGGCCAAGGCGGTGTTCCCGCTGCGCCAGCTCGGCCGCGCCGCGGGTGAGCCGGCCGCGAGCGGGGCCTGCCAGGAGCGCATCATCGAGCGCTTCCTGCGGGCGTTGGGCGGCAACGGCAAACCCTCGGAGGGCAGCCCGTCATGATCATCATCTACCTGCTGATGGCGTTGCTGGGGAGCATGGCGACCGTCTTCGCGCTGCAGAACCGGGAGCCGGTCGAGATCTCGTTCCTGACGTGGAGCGTGACCGGCATGCCGCTGGCCCTCGTCATCCTCCTCTCGCTCCTGCTCGGCATCGTCATCGCCTCGCTGAGCGGCGTCGTGAAGGTCCTCAAGCTCCGGTACCGGATCCGGCAGCTCGAAGCCCAGGTCTCCCAGCTCATCGCCGCCCAGAGCCCGTCCCCGCCCCCACCCCGCGCGCCTCAGGGCCCCTCGCTACCCGCGTAGCCGGAACATGGCCGAGGCCACCCGGCTCACCGACACCGTCCGGGACCTCCTGGAGTCCGGACGCCGCGAGCGCCTGAGTCAGGTTCTCGAGGACGCCCACGCCGCCGACCTCGCGGCGGTCCTGCGGGATCTCACCCTGCCCGACCAGGTGACGCTCTTCCGGCTGCTCGGGCGCGAGTCGGCCGGCGCCGTGCTCGCCGAGCTGGACGATCAGCCCCTGCACGAGCTGGCCCGCGCCCTCGACGAGGGCGAGATCTCGAGCATCCTCGACCGGATGCGGCCGGACGACGCCGCCCAGGTGCTCGAGGATCTGCCCGCCGAGCAGGTCGAGAAGGTGCTGGACCTCATGAAGGAGGAGAAGTCCGAAGAGGTCCAGGAGATCCTGGAGCACGGCGAGAAGACCGCGGGCCGGCTGATGTCGCCGGACTTCCTCGCGGTCCACGAGCATCTCACGGTGGCCCAGGCCGTCGAGCAGGTGCGCAAGTCGCCGGTCGCCGAGACCGCTCCCACGCTCTACGTGGTGGACGACCACGACCACCTGGTCGGCAGCCTGCCGTGGCGGCGCCTGGTCACCGCCGATCCGGCCGCGCCCGTCCGCTTCCTGCGGCAGGAGGAGGCGGTCACCGTGACGCCCGACGTGGATCAGGAAGAGGTCGCCCGCCTGGTCGCGAAGTACGACCTGGTCGCCATCCCGGTGGTCAGCGCCGACCACCGCCTCCTGGGCGTCATCACGGTGGACGACGTCATCGACGTCATCCGGGAGGAGGCCACCGAGGACATCCAGCGCCTGGGTGGAGCGGCCGGCGACGAGACCGTGCTCGACCCGGCCCGGACCGTCTTCCCCAAGCGGCTGGTCTGGCTGCTGATCAACCTGGCCACCGCCATCCTCGCCGCCTCGGTCATCGGTCTGTTCGAGGACTCCATCCGGGAGCTGGCCCTGCTGGCGATCTTCATGCCCATCGTGGCCTCCATGGGCGGGATCGGCACGACCCAGACGGCCACGGTGGTGGTCCGAGGATTGGCCCTGGGGGACATGACGGCAGCCCACCTCTGGCGGGTGGTCCGCAAGGAGACGACCCTGGCCCTGACCATCGGGCTGGCCACCGGCCTGGTGATGGCCGGGATCGCCTACCTCTGGAAGGGCCAGATCCTGCTGGCCGCCATCATCGCGGTGGCCATGACGCTGAACATGGTGGTGGCGGCGGTGGTGGGCGTCGTCATCCCGCTCCTGTTGAAGAGCTTCCGCGTGGACCCCGCCATCGCCTCGAGCGTGATCATCACCACGTTCACCGACGTCTTCGGTTTCTTCTCCTTCCTCGGACTGGCGACCCTCCTGATTCGCTTCTTGCTCTAGTCGAACCCTCGCCCGGGTAACTTTTACTCGCGGGTTGTGTAAAAACGAGAAAAGGCCTACTCTCCCAAGGCTGTGCAAGAATTTCTGCCGGCCGGACTACCTGATATATCAGCGATTCCTGGGCCCTCGCGGGGCCCGGGGCCTCACCTCCCCTGGCATGGCGGTTGCCTCACCCTCACGTGGGAGGATGCCCGCAATTTCGGGCACCTCCAGCTCCGACGCTCGGTACGGGTCGCTCCCCAGCCTCTCGGCATCAACGCTCTGGGCGCAACCACCGAGCGCCTCGATACGAACACAACTCTGGGCGCCCTCCGGGGCGCCCAAGGAGGATTGGGACCGTGAGGCTCGACTCGAGGTCGCGCGCCATCAGGCGCGCGCAGCCCGCCGGATCCCGCGCCCGGTTGGAAGTCCGCGGGAAGTTCTTCTTCGCAGGCGATGAGAAGGTCCCGCTCCGGGGCGTCACCTATGGCCCGTTTGCCCCGGACGCGGATGGCTATCAAGTCCCCCCTCCGGAGGTCGTCGATCGGGATCTTGCCCTGATGGTCGACCTGGGGGCCAATTGCCTCCGGCTCTTCACCCCACCGCCGCGGTGGCTGCTCGATCTGGCCGCCCGGCACAAGCTCTGGGTCCTCATCGGCATCCCCTGGGCGGAGCACGTCTGCTTCCTCGACTCCGAGGAGCTCACCGACACCGTCCGGCGCGCCGTCAGGGACGTGGTGGAGACCTGCCGGGATCATCCGGCGGTCGGGGCGTTCCTCGTCGGCAACGAGATCCCGCCGGACATCGTCCGCTGGTACGGCCCGCAGCGCATCAGCGGGTTCCTGCGCGAGCTGGTGGGCCTGATCAAGCAAGTCGAGCCCGGTGCGCTCGTCGGGTACGCCAACTTCCCGTCCACCGAGTATCTCGAGACCGATTTCACCGACTTCCTCGCCTTCAACGTCTACCTGCACTCGGAGCCCGAGTTCCGCCGCTACCTGTCGCGGCTACACACCCTGGCGGGCGACCGCCCGCTGGTCCTCACCGAGTTCGGGATCGATTCGATCCGCGAAGGCGAGGTCGTCCAGGCGGCCACTCTGTCGTGGCAGGTGCGCACCGCGCTCGAGATGGGGGCGGCGGGCACGGTGGTGTTCTCGTTCACCGACGAGTGGTATACGGGCGGCTACCACATCGCGAACTGGGCCTTCGGCGTCGTGGATCGCGAGCGGCGCAAGAAGCCGGCTTTCCAGGCGGTGCAGCGCTGGTACGCAGCCCCGGCCCTACCTGCCCTCGCCGAGTATCCCAAGGTCTCCGTGGTGATCTGCGCCTACAACGCCGAGCCAACCATGGAGGCCTGTCTCGTCTCGCTGCAGAACCTGCGCTACCCCGCGTTCGAAGTCATCGTCGTCGACGACGGCTCCACCGACCAGACGGGAGCGATCGCGGACAGCTTCGAGGGCATCCACGTCATCCACCAGGAGAACAAGGGGCTCAGCGCCGCGCGCAACGTCGGCATCGAGGCGTCCCTGGGCGAGATCGTCGCCTTCACCGATTCGGACTGCGTGGTGGATCCGGACTGGCTGCACTACCTGGTCGCGACTTTTCTCCAGACCGGGCTCCCCGCGGTGGGGGGACCGAACCTGCCGCCCCCGGAAGACTCGGTAGTGGCCGCCTGCGTGGCCGCCTCGCCGGGCGGGCCGCTGCACGTGCTGCTCGACGACGTGGAGGCCGAGCACATCCCGGGCTGCAACATGGCCTTCCGCCGCGAGGTACTGGACGAGATCGGCGGCTTCGATCCCATCTACCGCTCGGCCGGCGATGACGTGGACGTGTGCTGGCGGCTCCAGGACCGCGGCTACCGCATCGGCTTCAGCCCCGCCGCCATGGTCTGGCACTTCCGGCGCAACACCATGAAGGCCTACATCGGCCAGCAGAAGGGCTACGGCAAGGCGGAGGCGCTGCTCTACTTCCGCCATCCTCAGCGCTTCAACGCGCTCGGCTATTCGCGCTGGCGCGGGCGGATCTACGGCGGGATCTCGGCGCTCTTCTCCCTGCGGCGCCCGATCATCTACGGCGGCGTCTTCGGACGCGGGCTCTTCCAGACCCTCTACCAGCCACCCTCCACCGTGCTGTCCTATCTCCCGTTCACGCTCGAGTGGAACCTGATCGGCGCGCTGCTCCTGGCCTACGGGGCCACGCGCGGCGGCTGGGCCTGGCTGGGCGCGGCGCCGGTGGCCCTGTCGTGGGCGTGCTGCCTGTGGGCCGCGATGCGGGCGCGGGTGGACCCCATGGCGGGCGGCGTGCGGGGGCGACTGCTCATCGCGGTCCTCACCTACTTCGGCCCTCTGCTGCGCTCACTCGAGCGCTATCGCTGGTGGGTGCGCGGGCTCACCGCGGCGGAGCCCTCGGATTCCGACCGCCCGGTGCAGGCCCTGCCCTGGTCGTGGCGGGAGCGGGCATTCTCGGCGGCGTTCTGGACCGAGGACGGGCTCGAGAAGGAGACGATCCTGCACGGTCTCGTCGACGTGCTGAACCGGCGGAAGTACTTCGTGCTGGTGGACCAGGGTTGGAGCAAGTGGGACCTCGAGGCCCACGGCGGCGTGTGGTCGCGCGCTCACATCAAGGTGTGCACGGAGAACCACGGCGGCGAGCGGCGCGTGCTTCGCGTCAAGTGCGCGCTCAGGGCCTCGCGCCTCGCCCAGGGAGTGCTGGCGGCCGCCGTGCTGATGGCGGGCGTGGGGTGGGAGCTCGGGCTGCCCACGCTGGCCGCGGCGGGCGTGGCCACCGGCGTGGGGACGGGCGCGGGGCTACTCCGCGAGGCCTTCGGGCTCGGCCGTACGCTCTACGACGCGCTGCATGGCGTGGCGCGACGCGCGCGGCTGCACTACGCCCCGCCGCTCGGCGGGCGCGTCGCTCCGGTGAAGTGAGGGGTTTCACCCGACCCGTCTCGGCGGAAGAGAACCCGGTTGCCGTCCCGTAGGCGCCTCGTCGTCCTGCATCTGGCCGGGCGGTATCCCCTGGGGGGCATCGGCTGGCAGGCGGTGCACCACGTGCTCGGACTCGCCCGGCTCGGTCACGACGTGTTCTACGTCGAAGATTCGCGCGCCAATCCCTATGACCCCCGGATCAAGAGCGTCGTGGTGGACTCGAGCTACGGCGTGGCCTTCCTGGCGGACGTGATGGCCCGCTTTGGCCTCGCCGACCGCTGGGCCTACGTGGACGGCGCGACCGGCGTCTGCCACGGCCTCTCCTGGGAGCGGCTCCGGCAGCTCTACCGAGAGGCCGACGGCCTGTTCAACGTCTGCGGCGCCACCGAGTTGAAGGAAGAGCACCTCCGGTGCCCGGTGCGGGTCTACCTGGAGACCGACCCCGTCTTCGAGCAGATCCGCGTCGCCGAGGGCGACCGCCGGGCCATCGCGGCACTCGAGGAGCACACCCATCACTTCACCTACGGGGAGAACCTGGGCCAGCCGGATTGCCCCATCCCAGTGGAGAAGTTCTCCTGGCGCACCACCCGGCCGCCGGTGATCCCCGAGCTGTGGGAGGCCCGCGTGAACGCCGCGGCTGAGCGCTTCACCACCGTGGCCACCTGGAAGAACGTCGGCAAGGACATCCGGTTCCGGGGCGAAACCTACCACTGGTCCAAGCACATGAACTTCCTCGAGGTGATCGACCTGCCGCGCCGGACGCTCCAGCGGCTGGAGCTGGCCCTCGAGGTGGACGATGAGGGGGCGCGCGACCTCCTGGTGCGGCACGGATGGCTGATCACCGACGCGTTCGAGGCCTCGCGCGACCTCACGGCCTACCAGCGCCACATCGAGCGCTCGCGGGGCGAGTTCACGGTTTCCAAGGACCTGGTCGTCCGGACGCGCAGCGGCTGGTTCAGCGACCGCAGCGTCTGCTACCTGGCCGCGGGCAAGCCGGTCGTCACCCAGGACACGGGCTTCGGAAAGTACGTGCCGACCGGCGCCGGCCTGTTCGCGTACCAGACCGTCGAGGAGGCCGCGGCGGCCCTCGACGAGGTCAACCGTGACTATGCAAGGCATTGCCGCGCGGCGCGCGGGATCGCGGAGGAGTACTTCGCCGCGGACCGGGTGCTGGGGCGGCTCTGCCGGGACGCCGATCTCTAGGCAAAGCCCTCGGCTCCCGCGTCACCTGGGAGCGAGGGTCGCTCACGTTTTCCCCTTGCAGATCAATAGGTCAGAAAGCGCTTGGCAACCTGCGTCACCCTATGCTACAAGGGCGGAGGCTGGGCAATCGGCGACGAGTCTGGAGGGGTGCCGGATTGGACGCAGCGCTGGAGAAGAGGCAGGTCAAGCGGGCCTACAAGCTCTACGCTCCGGCCTACGACTTCGTCTTCGACTGGATCTTCCGCCCCGGACGCGAAGCCGCCATCCGACTCCTCGACATCCGCCGCGGCCATCAGGTGCTCGAAGTCGGCATCGGCACCGGTCTCAACCTGCCGCTCTACCCGGCTCACTGCCGCGTATCCGGGATCGACCTCTCCGAGGAGATGCTCGAGAAGGCCCACGAGAAGGTGCTCGAGTTCCGGCTCAGCAACGTGGCGCTCCGCGCGATGGACGCCACCGTGATGGATTTCGCCGAGGACCAGTTCGACTCGGCCGTGGCCACGTATACGATCAGCGCGGTGCCCGATCCGGTCGGGGTCCTGCGCGAGATGAAGCGGGTGGTGAAGCCCGGGGGTAACATCGTGATCCTCAACCACTTCCGGAGTGAGCGGCCTGCGGTCGGGCGCCTGGAGGATCTGGTCGCTCCCGTATGCACCCGGCTCGGGTGGAAGTCCAACCTCGCGCTCGAGCCCCTCCTCAGGCAGGTGGGCCTCATCCCGGAGATCACCACGAAGGTCAATCTCTTCAACGGCTGGCGTCTCATCAAGTGCGTCAACCCTAAGTAGCGGGC
>DATHSW010000179.1:0-3879 GCA_035463855.1 Candidatus Deferrimicrobiaceae bacterium
TGTCGAACAGCGCGTGGAAGCGATCCATCACCTTGGCGTGCAGCGTGGTCGGGAGCGAGCCGATGCCGAGCGCGTGGGCGGCCAGCATGAGGTTCTGGCAAGCCGGGATCACCGAGTTGGCGCCGCCGCCGGGGGCGGTGAAGGCGAACACGACGCAGGGGACGTCCTTCATGTCCTCGGCCAGCCCCATCGCGGAGCGGTAGTTCTTGTTCTCGACTGGGATGTCCTCGGGCTTGGTCCACTTGTGGTCGTCCCAGCGCTTGGCCCACCAGGCTTCCTTGTAGAGCGCGCCGAACTCTCGGATCTTCGCGCGGTCGTTGACGATGAGGAAGCGCCCCACCTGGTGGTTGCCGCCGTTCGGCGCCTTGACCGCCGCCTCCATGATCAGGTGGAGATCCTCGACCGGGATCGGATCCGGCCGCAGCTTGCGGATGGAGCGCTGGGTGAACATCGCCTCCCCGATCGGCATCTTCAGACGGTCGGTCTGCATGGGCGCACCTCTCCTGAGGGTGGACGTCACGGGCCGAGCACGCGGCCCAGCCAGCGGGCGACATCGGCGATCTCTTCGGCGCAGACGGAGTGCGGTATCGGGTACTGATGCCACTCGATCGGATAGGCGAGCGCGGCGACCTGCTCGCGCGACTGCTCGGCCATGGCGAGCGGGATCATCGGGTCGTGGACACCGTGGGCCCAGAAGATCGGCACGTCGCGGTTGGCGGGCGACATCTCCCCGGCCAGCGTGCTGGCGGACGGGAGATAGCACGAGAGCGCGAGAACGCCGGCGAGCCGGTCCGGGTAGCGCAGCCCCACGTGCAGCGCCATGGCGCCCCCCTGGGAGAAGCCGGCCAGCACCAGACGGCCGGGGGCGATGCCACGCTGCCGCTCCCGCGCGACCAGCGCCGCGATCTGCCGCGCCGACTGGCGCACGCCCGCTTCGTCCTCGCGCCGCACGCCGGCGAGCGCGCGGACGTCGTACCACGCCCGCATGACGTGGCCCTGGTTGATGGTGACGGGCCGGAGCGGCGCGTGCGGGAACACGAAGCGGATGCCGGAGCGCGCGGGTCCGCGGAGCTCGGGGACGATCGGCTCGAAGTCGTGCCCGTCGGCGCCGAGCCCGTGCATCCAGATGACGGCCGCCTCCGGATTCGGGGCGGTCTCGATCTCGAGGGATTCCAGCAGCTCGGCCATGTCCGCCCCCCTCACCCTGCCCTTTGCCCGGAGGGGAGAGGGAGACCGAGGAAAGGGCAGGGCGCCGAGTGGGGCGGTGCCGAGTGGGCTACCGGCACTCCTTCACCCAGTCCGCGGCGGCATCCTTGATATTGCGGTTGTGGAGGTAGCCCACCACGTGCGCCCGTCCCGCCCGCGTGGGCTCGACGGTCCATTCCGCCCGCAGGGAATCGGCGTGGAGCACCGCGGGCGCCTGGGCCGCGGCGAGGGTGGCGGCGCTCAGCACGACGGCGATCGTCAGGATCAGGACCCGGGTCAGGATCGGCATGGGCCCGAGTGTACCGCCAACGCGGCGTTCTTGTCTCGTGCGGTAGAGTACGAGCGTGACGCGACTTCGCCGCGCTCGGTGCCTGGCCGCCGCCCTCCTCGCCCTGCTGCTGACCACCGCCGCCACCGCGCCGCCGCGCGCGGCGGATCTGGAGCGGCACGTGCTGGCCTTGACCGCGCCGGAGATGGAGGGCCGCGGCTCCGGGACCGCGGGCGGCGAGCGGGCCGCCCGGTACATCGCGACCGCGCTGGCGCGGGCGGGCCTGCGTCCCGGGGGCGACGCGGGCAGCTTCTTCCAGGAGTTCGTCGTGGGGGAGACCCCACAGGTCGGCGCCGGCAGCCGGCTCGCATCGGCGGGCTCGGCGGCGCGCGAGGTCCCGGTCGGTCAGGCGTGGACGCCCCATGGCGGATCGGCCTCCGGCCAGGTGTCAGCCGAGCTGGTCTTCGTCGGGTATGACGACTACGCGTCCGTGGACGTGCGTGGCCGCATCGCGCTCGCGCTGGCCGGTGCGCCCGAGGGCGCGGCCCGCCGGTCGCGCCTGGAGCAGCTGATCGCGGCGCGCCGGGCGGGTGCCCGCGCCCTGCTCATCGTCGAGGACCCGCTGCCCGCGGTGACCGCGACCGCGGCGCCGGTGGCGCTGCTCTCGGGCAGCATCACCTCGGCCGGCGCCGCCGCGCTGCTGGCCGGCTCCGGGCGGTCGCGCGACGACGTCCTGCGTGGAACGGGCGCGCCGGTCGCGGTCGCCACCGGCGTGCGCGCGGACCTGCACGTCGATCTCGCGCGCGCGCAGCTCCGCGCCGCGAACGTGATCGGCGTCCTGCCCGGCGCTGATCCCGCGCTCGCCGCCGAGGCGGTGGTGATCGGGGCCCACTACGATCATCTCGGGCGCGCGGGCGCGACGGTCTATCAGGGCGCCGACGACAATGCCTCGGGCACCGCGGTGGTCCTGGGGCTGGCGGAGCACTTCGCGACGCGGCGGCCGCCCCGGACCCTGGTCTTCGTCCTGTTCGCGGGAGAGGAGATCGGGCTGCTCGGCTCCGCCCATCACGTGCGGCAGCCCTCCGCGGTGCCGGTCGAGCGGATGGCCGCGATGCTGAACTTCGACATGGTCGGCCGCCTCGACGGCCGGCGGCTGCTCGTGGGCGGCGTGGATACCGGCGCCGGCTTCCGCGCGCTCGTCGAAGCGGCGGGCGGGGCCGCCGGGCTCGATCTCGACCTGCACGGCGGGGGCTCCGGCCCGTCCGATCACGCGCGCTTCCACGCGGCCGACGTGCCGGTGCTCTTCTTCCACAGCGGCCGGCACGGCGACTACCATCAGCCCTCCGACACCGCCGAGAAGATCGATCCCGCGGGCATGGAGAAGATCGCCCGGCTGGGCGCCCACGTCGCGACGCGCATCGCGGAGGGGCCCCGGCCGGTCTTCGCGAAAGGGCCGGCGCCGGCTCCGCGCGCGGCGCGGGGCGAGGCCTCGCCGCGTGTGGGCGGCGCCTTTCTCGGCATCGCGGCGGACGTCCGTATCGGCTGGGACGGGGTGCGGCTCGGCTCGATCGTGCCCGGCAGCGCCGCCGAGCGGGCGGGCCTGCGCGCGGGCGACGTGCTGGTCCGGCTGGCCGATACCGCGCTCCACGGTTTCGCGGATCTGCGCGAGCAGCTCGGCCGCCGACGGCCGGGCGAGACCCTGCGGCTGGTCTACCTTCGTGAAGGCCTGGACCACGCGACCTCGGTGACGCTCGGCGCGCCGCCGTGAGCCTGGCGCTGGCGGTCAAGTCCGCCTCCGGTCACCTGCGCAACCTGCACACGCGCCTGCCGTTCCGCTACGGCGTGGTCACCCTCACCCGTTTCCCGCTGCTGCACCTGGCGGTGGACGTGGAGGCGGCCGACGGGCGCCGCGCGCGGGGCTTCGCGGCGGACAACCTCCCGCCCAAGTGGTTCGACAAGGACCCGGCCAAGAGCTTCCGCGACAACGTCGCCGACCAGCTCGCGTCCATCCGCGCCGCCCAGGCCGCGTACCTCGACGCGGCCCGGACGCCGCGGCCGGTCTTCGAGATCTGGCAGGAGGCGTACGCGGCCTGCGCGCGCGGCGGGCCCGCGCTCGGGCTCAACGACCTCACCGCGGCTTTCGGCTCCGCGCTCTTCGAGCGCGCCCTGGCCGACGCGGCCGGGCGCCTGTCGGGCCTCGACGTGGTCGGGATGCTGCGCGACGACGTGCTGGGGATCCGGCCCGAGGCGGTGCATCGCGAGCTGACGCGCGCCGATCTGCTGGCCTGGGCGAGCCGTCCTGCTTCCGGGACCGTCGCGGTCCGGCACACGGTCGGCCTGCTCGATCCCATCGTCGCGGGCGACGTGGCTGCGGACGGATGGCTGCGCGACGGCCTGCCCCAGAC
>DATHSW010000180.1:0-1967 GCA_035463855.1 Candidatus Deferrimicrobiaceae bacterium
TCGCTGAGGCCGCCGCGGTCGGGCAGGAGCTGCCGTCGCTCACGAAGGAGCTGACGCAGCGGCGGATCGACGTGTACTCGGGCGTGCGCCCGCGCTCCATTCACACGGACGAGGACTGGGCGCGGCAGAAGGGCTTCCGCACCACGCTGGCGCAGGGGATGATGTCCACGGCCTACGTCTCGGAGATGATGACCCGGCTGCTCGGCGCCGGCTTCGTCAAGGGCGGGACGCTGTCGATGGCCTTCATCAAGCCGGTCTACGCGGGCGACCGGCTCACCGTGCACGGGGTGGTGAAGGAGACGCGGCCCGAGGGCGCGGCCACGCGCGTCGTCGTCGAGGTGTGGTGCCAGAACCAGCACGGCGAGAAGACCGCGGTGGGGACCGCCAGCGGCCTCAGGCCCTAGCGCCCCCCTAGATCGCGAGCACGTTGCGGCCGAGGGGGCGGCCTTCGCGGAGCGCGGCGAAGGCCTCCTCGATGTCGGCCAGCGGGATCACGCGGTCCACGATCGGCTTGATCCGCCCCTGGGCCACCAGCTCCATCGTCTCCGCCAGCTCCTGCTTGGTGTTGGCGCGGGAGCCCACGATCTCGAATTCGTTGCGCACCAGCTCGTGCGGCATCACCGGCAGCGGCAGCCCGGGCGTGTAGCCCACGAAGACCAGCCGCCCGGCGCGCTTCACGCTCTGGTAGCTGGAGGGCAGCGTCTGCGGGTTGGCGACGAACTCCAGCACCACGTCCACGCCCTGGCCGCCGGTGAGCTTGCGCACCGCTTCGTGGAAGGGCCCGCTGCGGGCGTCCACCACCGCGTCGGCGCCAAGGCTCCGGGCCAGCTCGAGCCGCGCGTCGTTGACGTCCACCGCGATCACCCAGCCGCCGGCCAGCCGCGCCATCTGGAGGGCGTGCAGGCCCACGCCGCCGACGCCGATCAGGGCCAGGGTGGTGCCCGGCCGTACCTGGGCGCGCTTGGTGATCGCGTGGTACGAGGTCGCGACGGCGTCGCCCAGGATCGAGGCGCTCTCGAGCGAGACGTGGTCCGGCACCTTGCAGAGGTTGACGCCGGGCGTCTTCACGTACTCCGCGAAGCCGCCGTCGATGCTGAAGCCGTGCTGGCGCACCTCGGGGCAGAGGGTGTCGCGGCCCACGCGGCAGAACTGGCAGCGCCCGCACGTGACGTAGAAGTTCACCACGACGCGGTCGCCCGGGGCGAAGCCGCGCACCTCGCGGCCCACCTCGGCCACCTCGCCCGCGATCTCGTGGCCCATGATCAGCGGGATCACCCCCAGGCCCATGCGGTCGGCGCGGATCTTCACGTCGGTGCCGCAGACACCCACGTTCCGCACGCGGACCAGCGCCTCGTGCGGGGCGATGGCGGGGGTGGGCACGTCCTTGGCGACGAACGGGCCGTTGAACTTCTCGAGGACGAGCGCGCGCATGGATCCCGAGCGGCTACACCTGCTGCAGGACCTGGGGGCGCGGCCCCTCCGGGGCCAGGAGCGTGCGCCAGTCGGTCTCGCGGGGCACCACTCCCTCCGCGGGGTGCAGGGTGTAGTACGTCGGCTCGACGCCGGGCGGGACGCCGCCGGCCTCGACCGTCCGGGTGGCCTGCAGCAGCAGCCGGCGCGCCTGGATCACCGCGCGGTCGGCGGGGCCGAGGTGCTCGCGGCTGCGGTCCACGATCGGGCCCATGCTCTCCTGCACCGCGTGGTCCTGGACGTTGATGCCGTCGATGCCGGTGAAGGTCTCGGTCTTCTGCACGCGCCGGTCCAGCAGGTAGCCGTTGTCCCGGTTGCGCTTCGAGCGGAAGGTGGTCTGGTCCACGTCGAGGGGGCCGTTGCCGAGCCGGCGCTCGAGCCGGTCCTCGTCGGTCAGCGGCGTGGTCGTGCTGTGCTCCCAGTTGTAGACCATGGTGGTCTCGTCGTCGACCGGCACCCAGATGTGGCCGGAGGCGCCGGAGTACCCGCGGCCGGAG
>DATHSW010000181.1:0-10549 GCA_035463855.1 Candidatus Deferrimicrobiaceae bacterium
GCGCGGGGATCGGGAGGGGGGTGACACGATGGCAAAGAAGAAGGCCGCGAAGAAGAAAAAGAAGAAGTAAGGCGCCATTCGTGGCGCTCGGCCCTGTCGGCCCCATCCCGGCAGGGCCGTTCCATCTCGCGTGACACACCGAGACGCCTACGCCCTCCTGCTCATCGTGGCCCTGATCTGGGCCGGCAACTTCCCTCTCGCCAAGCTCGGCCTGTCGGAGCTGGGCCCGCTGACCCTGGCCGCCCTGCGCGCGCTCATCGCCGCGCCCCTGCTCGTGCTCGCCTCCCGCCTGATCGAGGGCCCGCTCCCGCCGCTCGCGCGCCGCGACCTGACCGCGGTGGTCGTGCTTGCGGTCACCGGCTTCGTGGGCAACTCGACGCTCTGGTACACCGGCATGTGGTTCACGACCCCCGCCAACGCGGGGATCCTCGGGGCGGCGGCCCCGGTGGTGGTGGCGCTCGCCGCCGCCGCGTGGCTGCGGGAGCGGCTCTCGCCCGTCAACCTGCTCGGGATCACGCTGACGATGGCCGCGGTGCTGCTCACGATCGCGCAGGGGTCGTTCGAGGTGCTGCGGACGCTGTCGGCCAACCGGGGCGACGTGATCATCCTGGTCTCCCAGATGCTCTGGGTGAGCTACACGCTCTACAGCCGCGCCAACCGCTCCACCTTCTCGCCGCTCCAGATGCTGGCGGGCGCCCACGTGGTGGCGGCGGGCCTGCTGCTCCCGCTGGCCCTCCTGGAGCAGCCCTGGCGGAGCTTCGCGGGAGCCTCGTGGGTGGCGGTCGTGGTCGTGCTCTACAGCGCGCTGCTGGGGACGCCGGCGCACATCGCCTTCTATCAGGCGGTGCGGACGGTGGGGCCGGGGCGGGCCGCCGTCTTCACCAACCTCATCCCGTTCCTGGTGCTCGGGCTGTCCTGGCTGATGGTGGGCGAGCCGATCCGCTGGTACCACTGGGTCGGCGCGTGCGGCGTGATCGCGGGCGTGGCGCTGACGACCCGACGGTGACTTACCGCTTGGCGGTCGCCTTCGGCGCCTTGGTGGCCACCGCCTTGGCCGGCTTGTCGTCCTTGATGAGGTGCTTCACCTCGTCCATGAACTGCGAGATGTCCTTGAACTGGCGGTACACCGAGGCGAACCGCACGTAGGCCACCTGATCGAGCTTCTGCAGGTGCTCCATCACGATCTCGCCCAGCTCGAGGCTGGTGATCTCCTTCTCGGCGCGGTCGTGCAGCTTGGCCTCGATGTCGGCCACCACGTCGTCCACCGCCTGCACGCCCACCGAGCGCTTCTCGCAGGACTTGAGAATGGAGCCGCGCAGCTTCTGGCGGTCGAACGGCTCGCGCCGCCCGTCCCGCTTGACCACGTGGGGCAGCACGTCCTCGATGTACTCGTAGGTCGTGTAGCGCCGGTGGCACTTCAGGCACGCCCGGCGCCGGCGGATGAACTCCCCGTCCCGGCCCACCCGCGAGTCCACCACGCGGTCCTCGGTGTGGCCGCAGAACGGGCACTTCACTTGAGGCGCTCCGGATAGAGCGGGAACTGCGCGGTCAGCTCCTGGACCTGCGTCCGCACCGCCGCCTCCACCCCGCCGTCTCCCGGGCGGGAGAGCACGCGGTCGATCAGCTCCGCGATCCGGGCCATCTCGGGCTCCTTCATGCCGCGGGTGGTCACCGCGGGCGTACCGACGCGGATGCCGCTCGTGATCATCGGGCCCTTGGTGTCGAAGGGGATGCCGTTCTTGTTGACCGTGATCCACGCGCGGTCGAGGGTCTCCTGCGCGTCCTTGCCGGTGACGTTCCGCGAGGTGAGGTCCACCAGGAGCAGGTGCGTGTCGGTGCCGCCCGAGACCAGCCGGAAGCCGCGCGCGAGCAGCGCCTCCGCGAACGCCTTGGCGTTCTTCACGATCTGCGCCTGGTACGCCCGCCACTCCGGAGTCTGCGCTTCCCGGAAGGCCACCGCCTTGGCCGCGATCACGTGCATCAGGGGCCCGCCCTGGATGCCGGGGAGCACGGTGCGGTCGAGATCCTTCGCGTACGGGGCGCGGCACATCACCATGCCGCCGCGGGGCCCGCGCAGGGTCTTGTGGGTGGTCGTGGTGACGAAGTCGGCGAAGGGCACCGGCGAGGGATGCAGGCCCGCCGCCACCAGACCCGCCGGGTGCGCGATGTCGGCCATGAGCTTGGCGTCCACCTCGTCGGCGACCTCGCGGAACGGCTTGAACTCGATCGCGCGCGGGAACGCGGAGCCGCCCGCGATGATGAGCTTCGGCCGGTGCTTGCGGGCCAGGTCGCGCACCTGATCCAGGTCGATGCGCTCGGTGTCTCGGGAGACGCCGTAGGGGACGATGTTGTAGAAGCGGCCCGAGAAGTTCATCGGGCTGCCCGCGGTGAGGTGCCCGCCGTGGGCCAGGTTGGGGCCCAGCACGGTGTCGCCCGGCTTGAGCAGGGTGAAGTAGACGGCCATGTTGGCCTGGGAGCCGGAGTGGGGCTGGACGTTGACGTGCTCGGCCCCGAAGAGGTCGCGGGCGCGGGAGATCGCCAGATCCTCCGCGATGTCCACGAACTCGCAGCCGCCGTAGTAGCGCTTGCCCGGGTAGCCCTCGGCGTACTTGTTGGTCATCACCGAGCCGACCGCCTCGAGCACCGCCTCCGAGACGAAGTTCTCGGACGCGATCAGCTCGAGGTTGCGGGACTGGCGCTCGGTCTCGGCCCGGATGGCCTCGGCGATCTCGGGATCGACCTGCTCGAGCCGGGTCATGGCCGGCGGCCTTCGATGTCGGCGATCTTGCCCACCCGGCGCGCGTGCCGGCCGCCCGCGAAGTCGGTCTCGAGCCACGCGCGGAGGATGTCCGTGGACATCTCGGCGCCCATCAGCCGGCCGCCCAGCACGAGCACGTTGGCGTCGTTGTGCTCGCGGCTCATGCGCGCGGTGTAGAGATCGCCGCACAGGGCCGCGCGGACGCCCGGAACCTTGTTGGCCGCCATCGCCATGCCGATGCCGGTGCCACACACCAGCAAGCCCCGCTCGACCTTGTGGTCGGCCACGGCCTCGCCCACCAGGACCGCATAGTCGGGATAGTCCACCGACTCCGTCGAGTGGGTCCCGAGGTCGAGGACGTGGTAACCGTGGTTTATGAGCCAGCCCTTGAGGGCTTCCTTTAGCTCATACCCGGCGTGATCGGCTCCGAGCGCGATGGTCGAAACCACGCGCCAACCTTACGCTCCGTCGGGGTTGAGTGTCAAGACGACGCTACCGGTGGGGCTTTTCCGCCCGCCTTCACCCGTGAGAGCAGGCCCAGCCCGACCAGAAAGAAGGCCCCGACGGCCAGGATGCCGGCGCGCTGGTTGCCCCCCGCCGCATGCGAGATGCCGCCGAAGACGAGCGGCCCCATGACCGCCGCGCTCTTGCCGCAGAGCGAGTAGAAGCCGAACAGCTCGGCCTCCATCCCCTTGGGGGCCAGACGCGCCAGGAACGCGCGGCTGGCCGCCTGGACCGCCCCGAGCCCGGTGCCCGCCACGACCGCCAGCACCCAGAACTGGCGCTGGGTCTGGATGAAGTACGCGGCGACCACGACGGTCACCCACTGGCAGAGGGTGATCGTCACCACCCGGCGGGGCCCCAGGTAGTCGGTCGGCCGGGCCCAGGCCAGCGCTCCGACCAGGGCCGAGACCTGCACCACGATGTAGAGCGCGATCAGGCGCTCCATCGGGAAGCCGAGCGTCTGCGCGGCGAAGATGCCCGAGAAGGCGATGACGGTGTTCACCCCGTCCTCGTAGATGAAGTAGGCCCCGAGGAAGCGGCGCAGGTCCGGGAGGGCCAGGATCCGGCGCGCGGTGGCCATCACCTCCGCCCCGCCCTCGCGCGCGGCCCGCAGCACCGGCACCCGGCCGCCCGGGGCCGCGGGGAGCATGACGAACGCGGGAAGCGAGAACACCGCGTAGATCACGGCCGTCGCGAGGAAGGCCCCCGCGTAGTTCTCGGCGCGCACGAAGGGCAGCGCGGCCAGCAGCGCCGCGATCGAGCCCGCGTAGCCGACCGCGAAGCCCCAGCCCGACACGCGGCCCTGATGGCTCGGCGGGGCCAGATCCGGCAGGTAGGCGTTGTAGTAGACGAGCGCGCTCTCGTAGGCGAAGTTCCCGAGCACGCCCAGCACGAAGCCCCACACCACCATGCCGGGCTCGACCGTGGCCATGAGCGCGGTGGCGGTCACCGCCAGCGCGGTGAAGCCGATGAAGAGCGGCCGGCGGATGCCCGCGCGGTCGGCCACGCCGCCCAGGAAGGGCGACGTCACCGCCACCAGCCCCATCGAGACCGAGACCACCCGCCCCCACCAGAGATCCCCCGCCCCGGCCTCGTTGCCGACGACCGCGAGGGCGTAGTAGGCGGCGTAGATCGTCGCGAAGATCACCGCCGCGAACGCGGAGTTCGCGAAGTCGTAGAGCGTCCAGGCCACGATGGCGCGCACGTTCACCGCCGGGGCTCCTCGCGGCCGGCCAGCACCGGCTCGGGCACCCGCGCCACCGCCCGATCCATCTCGTCCAGGACGGCCCGCCGGCGCTCGCCGAGGTGCCGCCCGAGGTCGCGGTCCACCAGGAGCCGGAGCAGGGCGCGGCCCTCGCGGTAGAGCCGGCGCAGCCGCTCGCTCCACGCGAGCGCGAAGAAGCCGGCGGGGATCAGCAGGACCACGAAGAGCGCGAGCGCGGAGCCGCCACCCCCGCGCCACAGGAGCCAGCCCTCGGCGATCCACGCCGTCGGATAGATGACGATCCCCGCCGCGAGCTTGTAGGTGGCCTCCACGTCCGGGGCGGGCCGCAGGAGCTTCACCGCCGCCCCGCTGAGCCAGTACGGCACCGCGTGGCTGGCCAGCCCCCACAGCGCGAGCGGCAGGCCGCCCACCAGGATCGCGAGCTGGCGCAGCGCGTACGGGAGCACGATGCGCGCGCCCGGCGGCCGGAGCCCGACCGCGGTGCCGAGCGCGGCGGCCTCCACGTCCTTGACGTAGCGCTCCACCAGGGTCCGGAGGGCTTCGAGCCGCGCGGGGTCGTGGTGGATGAGGTAGCGGTAGGCGCGGGTGGCGCGGCGGCGCCAGTCGGCGCGCGCCGCCGCGTCCGGCGGCGCGCCCCCGTCCCGCTCCTCGCGCCAGAGCCGCTCCGCGTGCTCGACCAGCCGGAGCGTCTGGCGGTCGTCCACCTGAGCGATGAGGCGGCGCATCGCCTCGCCGAGCCGGTCGGTGAGGCGGCGCGCCGCCTCGTCCGGCTGGCTCCGCGCGAGCGCCACGTAGTCCGCGGTCTCCACCGGCTCGCCCACCGCGACCAGGGCCCAGCCGGTGCGGAAGGTGCCCGGCTCGTGGAACATGAGCCCGACCGGCAGGAGGGTCACCGGCCCGACCGCGGCCGCCTCGGCGGCCAGCAGCATGCGCGCGGCGCCGGTGCGGAGCGGCATCAGGATCGGCTCGGGCTGGCTCACGCCCTCGGGGAAGATCAGGATCGCGCCTCCGCCGCGGAGGGCCTCGGTGGAGGCGGCGAAGAGCCGGTCGTTCCGCGCCGGATCGCGCCCGCCTTCCTCCCGGCGGTACGCGGGCAGCGCGCCGATCAACTTCAAGAACGGCCCGATCAGCGGATTGGAGAAGAGCGGCGCCTTGGCCACCGAGACGAGGCGCCGGGGCAACGTGGACAGCAGCAGCACCCCGTCGACGAGCGCGTTGTGGTGGTTGGCGGCCACGATGAGCGGCCCCGAGGCCGGGATCCGCTCCGCGCCGATCACGTCGACCCGCCGATAGAAGACGGCGGCCAGGAGCCGGGCGAGGGCCCGGACGGTGCGATACGCCCAGGACGCGGCGCGCCCGCTCAGAGCGTCACGCGCTGGCCGTCCCGGGCGACGGCCGCGTTCCAGCCGAGGCGGGTCGCGATCGCGTCCCGCAGCCCCTCCGCGGCGTCGGCCTCGCCGTGGACGACATAGGTGATGCCCGGCGGCCGCTTGAAGCCGCCGAGCCAGCGCAGGATCTCCTCGCGATCGGCGTGGGCCGAATAGGCGTCGCTCACCATGATCTCCGCCTTCACCGGCACCGTGACCCCGAGCATCCGGATCTCGGCCGCGCCGTCCTTGAGCAGCCGGCCCCGCGTCCCCGCCGCCTGGTAGCCGACGAAGAGCACCGTGGTATTCGAATCGGGCAGCAGGCGCTTGAGGTGATGGAGGATGCGGCCACCGGTGGCCATGCCGCTGCCCGCCACGATGATGCCGGGGCCGGACACGTCGTTGAGCCGCTTCGAGTCCTCCACGGTCTGCGAGAGGTGGAAGCGCCGGGGCGCGAAGGGCCGCTCGCCGTCGGTCGTGGCCCGGCGCAGCTCCGGGTCGTGCTCCTCGGGGTGCCCGGCGTAGACCACGGTCGCCTGGATCGCCATCGGGCTGTCCAGGTAGACGGGCAGGCTCGGGATCCGCCCATCCGCCTCCAGCCGGCGCAGGTCGTAGAGAATCTCCTGGGACCGGCCGACCGCGAAGGCGGGGATCAGCAGCCAGCCCTTCCGGTCCATCGCCCGTCGCACCGCCGCGATCAGCCGCTCGGTCGGATCGTCGGGCGGATGCACGCGGTTGCCGTAGGTGGACTCCACCAGCAGCACGTCGGCCTCCGCCACCGGCGCGGGATCCACCATGATCGGCACGCCGTAGCGGCCGAGATCGCCGGAGAACACGAGGCGGCGCCCGCCGATCACGCAGGTCACGAGGCCCGCGCCCAGGATGTGCCCGGAGGGCGTGAACCACGCCTCCACGCCGCGCGTCGGGGTGAACCGGCGGCCGAAGTCCACCCGCTTCACGCGGCCGAGCGCGCGCTCGGCGTCCTCGGTGGTGTAGAGCGGCAGCGCCGGCTCGTGCCGGCTGGTGCGGTGCCGGTTGGCGAACGCGGCCTCCTCCTCCTGCAGGTGGGCCGCGTCCGGCAGCATGACCTTCAGGAGGTCGTGGGTGCCCGGCGTGCAGTACACGGGCCCGGTGAACCCGTCGCGGCAGAGCCGCGGCAGGTAGCCCGAGTGGTCGATGTGCGCGTGGCTCAGGATCACCGCGCCGAGCGTCCGCGGCTCGACCGGCGGCGGCGCCCAGTTGCGCTCGCGCAGCTCCCTCAGGCCCTGGAAGAGCCCGCAGTCCAGCAGGACGCGCCGGGCCCCGGTCTCGAGCAGGTGCTTGGAGCCGGTCACGGTCCCCCCGGCGCCCCCGAGAAAGGTGAGCGTGGCGCTCACTCCGGCAGCGGCTCCGTCACGGGCCGGCGCGCCGCGCCGCGCGGCGGGTACGGGCCGGCACCGGCGGGGAAGTCGAACAGCTCCTGCTGCGCGGCCTCCACGCCCTGGGTGACGAGGCGGGCCATGTCGAGCCGCGCCTCCAGCGCCGCGAGCGGCTCGGCCTCGATCCGGGTGGCCGGATGCCGGGGGGTGAAGAGCGTGCAGCAGTCGGCGTCGGGCTCGATGGAGATCTCGAAGGTCCCGAGCGCGTGGGCCTGCGCGGTGATCTCGAGCTTGTCCATGCCGATGAGCGGCCGGAGGATCGGCATCGAGGCCGCCTCGTCGATGCGAATGAGGTTGTGCAGCGTCTGCGAGGCCACCTGTCCCAGGCTCTCCCCGGTGACGAGCGCGAGGGCGCCCGCGTGGCGGGCCAGGCGCTCCGCGATCCGCACCATCAGCCGGCGGTAGACCACGACGCGCGCGGGCGGCGGCACCGCCAGCACCACGTCTCGCTGGATCTCCCCGAAGGGCACGATGAACAGGCGCGAGTAGTACTGCCACTGGGTCAGCCGCGCCACCAGCTCGCGGGCCTTGCCCCGCGAGAGGTCCGGCAGGTAGGGCGCGCTGTGGAAGTGCACGAAGACCACGCGGCAGCCGCGCCTCATGAGCCGCCACGCGGCCACCGGGGAGTCGATGCCGCCGGAGAGGAGCGCGGCCACCGTGCCGCCCGTTCCCACCGGCAGGCCGCCCGCGCCGGGCTGCGGATCGCAGTAGACGAAGGCCTCGTCGGGCAGCACCTCCACGCGCACGTTCAGCTCCGGGTGCTCGAGGCTCACCCGGCAGCCGGGGCGCTGCGCCAGCACGTGGGCGCCCAGCTCCCGGTTCAGCTCGACCGAGGTGAGCGGGAAGGTCTTGAAGGCCCGCCGGGCCGTGATCCGGAAGGAGCCGAAGGCGCGGCCCGCGATGGCCTGCTCCACCGCGGCCCGCAGCGCCTCGCGGGACACGCCGGTGCGGAGCGCGAGGGCGAAGTTCGCCACGCCCGCGACGCGCGCGAGCCGCTCGGGCAGGCGGGCCGGCGCCGGGTGGCGCGAGAGATCCAGCACGATGCGCCCGGGGAGCTGGACCAGATCCACCGGCCCGAGGTCGCCGACCGCCCGTAGCAGGTTCTGCTGGAGCTGGCGGAGGAAGAGCGGCCGGTTGCCCCGCTTGAGGCTGATCTCGTGGTAGTGGACGACGGCGGCCGGGGTCATCAGTCGGTCTCCGCGGGCCGCCGGTGCTTGGGCCGTCGCCGGTACACCGTCTTCGGCACCTCCACCTTGGGAGGCTTGGCCGGCATCGGCTTCCGGACCTTGGCGTGGATGGGCTTCCGGCGCTTCACCCTCGGTAGTATATCCCGCGGGTCCCGCTCAGTAGATCGCGCCCGGGAAGGTGTTGATGCCCGCCGACCGCCCGGCCGCCTTGTACATCTTCACGGCGCCCGCCCCGGCGCCGCCCCAGAAGCCGTCGCCGATACCGTCGTGGATCGCCCAGCTCCGTCCCCGCACGGTGCGGGCGGCCTCGGGCGCGCGGAAGTCCGAGGAGGGGTCGAGCGACTTCCGGAGCGCGCCGCCGTCGCCGAAGCCGGCGTGGATCGACTCCATCACGTCGCGACCCATCAGGTAGCCGCAGCCCCGGCGCTCGTAGAGGATCGCGGAATGGTAGAAGAGGGGCTCGATGAGATAGATCTCCTTGCCGATGAGCGCGCAGAAGCCCTCCATCGCGTCGAGCACGCGCGAGAGCAGGCGCAGGCCGCGGCGCACCTGTCCGGGCGCGAGGCCGTCCCGCATCGCCCGGCGCTCCTCCTCGATGTTGCGGCAGGCGGTGCCGAAGAGCGTGTCGCGCCCGTCCGGGTGGCGGTCGATCGCGTAGCGCGCGCCGGCGGGATCGGTGATCTGCACGAAGGCCAGCTCCGGCACCGAGAGCGGCGACATCTCCACGTCCACCAGCAGCGCGGGGTCGCGGTCCTCGGGCGTGGAGCGCACCTCGACGCGGGCCCACGGCTGGTCCGCGGGCGCGGTCACCCGCACCAGGCGCGCGCCCTTTCGGTCGCACAGCGTGGCCGGATCGATGCCGAAGCGATCGAGCAGCTCCTCGGGCACCAGCCGCGCGTAGAGGACCTCCGCGAGCTCGCGCGGCAACGCGTTGATCTCCTGGATCGAGCCGAGCCCCAGCCCCTCGACGCGCGCGTCCATCGGCGCTACTCGAACACCTCGCGCGGAGCGGTCACGGCCCAGGCGGGGCCCTGCCGGTCCCGGCGTCCCCAGGGCTCGCCTCGACGCCGCGGCTCGCTCGGGCAGAGCGAGCTGCGACCCCCCATCCCCCAAGGGGGCGGCGCGAGGGCTGGCGACCCTCGGCGGTTTGCTCGCTCTGCCACTGCGCTTCGCGCGGCGCTACGGCTCGCCCTGAGGGACGCCGGGACCGGCAGGGCCCCGCCTGGGCCGTGACCGCGTCGGACAGGGCTCATGACCGAGGCCCCGACGATGCGGCATCGGGCTCGAGGGCGGGCAGGAGCGCGCGTGCGGCCTCGAGCTCCTCGGGCGTGTTGACGTTCATGAAGACGACGTCGGGGGAGCGGTAGCGCGCGATCGCGCTCGCCGGGATCTCGAGGACCCGTACCTCGTCGTAGAAGCCGATGATCTTGAGCCGCCCCGCGTGGAGCCGCGCCTCGATCGGCGCGAGGCACGCCTTGGCGTAGCAGGCGTGGAGCGTCTCCCACTGTTCGCCGACCCGGGGGACCACCACGTCCGCCTCCCCCGCCCGCTCGGTGACGAGGCGCGCCACCTCCGGCATCAAGAACGGCATATCGCACGCCACCGTGAACGCGGCGTCGCCCCGCGCGGCCAGCAGGCCCGAGTAGATGCCGCCGAGCGAGCCCCCGTCGGGGAAGGCGTCGGGCACCATCGGCAGGCCGAGGAAGGCGTAGAGCTCGGGCGTATTGGTCACGACGAGCAGGTCGTCGGCGACCTGCCGCACGACGTGCGCGACCCGATCGATGATGCGCCGGCCGCCCAGCTCCATCAGGGCCTTCGGTCGGCCGCCCATCCGCGTGCTCCGTCCGCCGGCCTGGATCACCCCGGTTATGCGCATGAGCCCTCGACGATCACCGGCCCCTGGCGCAGGATGCGCGGCGGCCAGACGGTGCAGTCCGCGACGGTGGAGCCCGTGCCGCCCGCGGTGGGGCCGCCGTCCAGGATCAGCTCCACCCGCCCGTCGAAGTAGCCGCGCACCGCGGCCGCGGTCACCGGCGGCGCCGCCGCGCTCGGATTGGCGCTCGGCGCGGTGACCGGCCGCGCGGCCGCGG
>DATHSW010000182.1:0-2855 GCA_035463855.1 Candidatus Deferrimicrobiaceae bacterium
CCCGACGCCGCGAGATCCGCCATCGAGCGGGCGATCGGGGCGAGCGCCCGGAGGGGATCGGCCAGCCCCGGGCTGAAGCCCAGGCGCCATCCCGTATCGCGGCGGACCAGCCGGGCGGCACCGGCCCCCCATGCCAGCGCCTGATTGATCTCGGCGACCCACCCGGCTCTGAGCGGCCGCTTGGCCGCCAGGGCGCCCAGCATGGACCGGATCGTCTCGCGCAGCCGCACGCCCTGGTCGAGCGCCGCCGCGCAGCGACGGGCGTCGTGCTCGCCCATGGCGCGGAGCTCCGCCCCTTCGCTCCGAGTCACAGCCTCGCGCAGCTCGAGGAACGCGATGAGATCGCTCCAGGAGCGGAGCGAGCCCGCAGGGTCTCCCACTGGCTGCACGGTATTGGCGAAATCGACGGCGAGGTCGCCGATCCTGAGAACTTCCCTTCGTATACTCCTCATAAGATATCGATCACGTTACTAAAAAGGCTCTTTTGTCACGATGGAATCCATTAACCTGTTTTTCTTGTCAAAGAGGTTAGCACGGAAGGAGGAGCCCCGATGTGGATTGCGGAGCTATGGCGGTACCCCGTGAAGTCGATGGCCGGCGAGCGAATCGAGGCCGCCGAGCTGACCGGCGGCGGCCTCGGGGGCGATCGCGTGGTCCACGTCGCCGGCCCGGGCGGCCGCGTCATCACCTCGCGCACCCATCCCCGCCTGCTCGGGCTCCGCGGCAGCCTGGGGTCCGACGGTGAGCCGCTGGTGAACGGCCGGCCCTGGCGTTCCCGGGAGAGCGCCGACGCGGTCCGCGCGGCGGCCGGCCCCGAGGCCCGGCTGGTCCGCTACGACGGCCCGGAGCGCTTCGACGTCCTGCCCCTCCTGATCGGCACCGATGGCGCCTTCGAGCAACTCGGCGTGGACCACCGCCGGCTGCGCCCCAACATCGTCATCGGTGGCGTGGACGGATTGGCGGAGCGGGGCTGGCCCGGCCGCCGCCTGCGGATCGGAAACGTGATCACGTCCGTGGCCAAGCTGCGCGCGCGGTGCGTCATGACCACGTACGATCCGGACACCCAGGAGCAGGACCTGTCGGTGCTCAGGCGGATCGTGTCCGAGTTCGGCGGGCGGATGGCGCTGGACTGCGGGGTGGTGAGCGGGGGCCGCATCGCGGTGGGCGACCCGGTGGAGCTGCTGGAGGCGGACGACGCCTAGCCGGCGGCGCGCACCATCCGCGCGAAGTACTCGTGCACCGTGGCCTCGTCGGTCAGCTCGGGGTGGAAGGCGGCCACGACCACGCTCCCCTGCCGGGCCATCACGCATTCCCCCTGGTGCTCGGCCAGCGGCGTGACCGCGGGGCCGAGGCGCCGGATCCGGGG
The DNA here is from genome assembly GCA_035463855.1 of Candidatus Deferrimicrobiaceae bacterium. Taxonomy (GTDB): domain Bacteria; phylum Methylomirabilota; class Methylomirabilia; order Rokubacteriales; family CSP1-6; genus CAMLFJ01. The sequence goes on from DATHSW010000182.1 coordinate 1,367, forward strand.
TGCCCGGATGAAGACCATCTTGAGCGGTCGCCGGCCTTCACCCAGGTCGCCCGAGCCCACGGCCTCGAACGACTCCTTCTGGCGCCCGTACGCGTTGCGCTCGACGGTGAGATCGATGAAGCCCAGGGAGAACTGGGCGGGGTTCTGCACCTCGCGGGCGAGCAGGATCATCCCGGCGCAGGTCCCGAAGATGGGGCGCCCGGCCGCGTGGAACTTCTCGAGCGCGGGCACGAAGTCCCAGGCGTCTATCAGCTTGAGGAGCGTGGTGCTCTCGCCCCCCGGCATGATCAGCGCGGCCACGTCCTCGAGCTGGCGCGGCATGCGCACCTCGACCGACGCCACCCCGATCCGGTCGAGCGCCTTCCGGTGGAGGCTGAAATCTCCCTGCAGGGCCAGGACCCCGATCTTCATGCGCGCTTGACCTCTCCGCGCGCGGTCTCGCGGACGGGCCCGCGCGCGTGGAGCCAGGCGAGCACCGTCTCGGCGTTCCAATCCGGCGGGAAGACCGGGTACCAGATCTTCTCGATGCGTCCTCCCTCGACGTACCAGGCCATGCGCTTGATCAGGGTGGTCGGCCCGCCCCGCTCGACCGGGTACTCGAAGGTCGGCAGGCGGAGGGCGCGGGTGAGCGCCAGGTCACGGTCGCTCAGCAGATCGAAGGGCACGTGATTGCGCTCGACGAACTCGCCCTGATACCCGGTGTCCTGCGTGCTGACCCCGAAGACGGCGACCCCCAGCTTCCTGAACTCGCGGTGGAGATCCCGGAACCCGCAGCTCTGGGGCGTGCACCCGCGCGCGCCGGGTATGGCGTCCCACTCCGGGCCGGCGGCCTTTCCCGGCTCACCGGTCCGCGGGTAGAAGAAGAGCACGGTGGGCCGCTCCGCGACCTCGGCCAGATCCACCACCCGGCCCCCCGTCGACGCCAGGCGGACGGACGGCACCCGCGACCCCGGAAGGTGGTCGCAGGCGCCGTCGTCCACCGGAACCGGCAGGTTCGGCGGGAGGGTGTGAACGGGATCCATCCTGCTGTCTATCGTAAGCTTCTCTTTTGTATTCGCTCGGCTCGCCTTCGGCTGCGCCTCGCCAAGCAACTGCCCCCTACCAGCCCCTGGTCTGCAGGAGCTCGGATTCCTTGAGCTTGGACGTCTCGATGCCGGGCATCGCGTCGCCGAGTCCCTCGGAGACCTTGGCCAGCACGTCGGGATCCTTGAAGTGCGTGGTGGCCTGCACGATGGCCTTGGCCCGCACCGCCGGGTCCGACGACTTGAAGATGCCGGAGCCCACGAAGACCGCCTCGGCGCCCAGCTGCATCATGAGGGCCGCGTCGGCCGGGGTCGCGATCCCGCCTGCGGAGAAGTTCGGCACCGGCAGATGCCCGCTCTTGGCCACCCAGCGCACCAGGTCATAGGGGGCGCCCAGGTTCTTGGACTCGGTCATCAGCTCCTCGGGGCCCAGCGTGGTGAGCCGGCGGATGCCCGAGGTCACCGCG
>DATHSW010000183.1:0-17816 GCA_035463855.1 Candidatus Deferrimicrobiaceae bacterium
CCGACGACGTGGGAGGTGAAGCTGCGCCGCGGCGTCAAGTTCCACAACGGCGAGGACTTCAACGCCGAGTCGGTCAAGTTCAGCCTCGAGCGGGTGAAGGCGGGGCTGCGGGCCAGCTCGAACTTCCGGCCCATCGAGAAGGTGGACGTCGTGGATCCCTACACGGTGCGGGTGCAGACGAGCAAGCCGTGGCCGACCTTCACGTCGATCATGGCGTTCCGGCAGGCCTCGATGTATCCGCCCAAGGCCTACGCGGGCAAGGACACCGCGTTCATCTCGCGCAACCCGATCGGGACCGGGCCCTACAAGCTCGTCCGCTGGAGCAAGGACGAGGAGATCGTGCTGGAGGCCAACGACCAGTACTGGCGCGGCGCGGCCCGGATCAAGACGGTGGTGTTCCGGCCGATCCCGGACGACGCGGTGCGGGTAGCCGCGCTGCAGAACGGGGAGGTGGACGTGGCGGTGAACATTCCGCCGCATCTCGCCAAGATCATCGCCAACCATCCGAAGATCTTCCTCTCCACCGCGCCCTCGATCCGGACGCTGCAGCTCATGTTCGTGACCCACGAGTACGACGCGCAGCACAAGCTGGTCGGGCCCTACAAGGGCGTGACCGCGGACAAGCGCGTGCGCCAGGCCATCGCCCACGCCATCGACGTGGACGAGATCGTCAAGGGCGTGCTCGACGGCAAGGCGGTCCGTACCGCTACCATGCTCACGCCGCTGCACTTCGGCTACGACGCCTCCCTCAAGCCGATCAAGCAGGATCTGGCGAAGGCGAAGCAGCTCCTCACCGCGGCCGGCTTCCCGGGCGGGATGGATCTGGTGCTCAACAGCCCGCAGGGCCGCTACGTGCGGGACAAGGAAGTGGCGGAGGCGGTGACCGGCCAGCTCAACAAGGCCGGGATCCGCACCCAGCTCAAGACCTACGAGTTCGTCAACTACCTGAACAACCTCGTCTACGTCCACAAGCCCGGCCCGGTGTGGCTGATCGGCTGGGGCACGCCCACGCTGGACGCGGAGACGGTGTACGGGCCGCTCTTCCGCACCGGCAGCAACCTGGGCAACTACCACAATGCCGACTTCGACGGCATGCTGGACCAGGCGCAGACGCTCATGGACGAGAAGCAGCGGCTGGCCACGTACCACCGGATCAACAAGCTGTGGATCGACGACATGCCGGCGGTGCCGCTCTACCAGCAGGTCGACCTCTACGGGGCGTCCAAGCGGCTCAACTGGAAGGCGCGCAGCGACGAGCTGATCAAGGCCTACGACATGTCGCTCAAGTAGCCCAAGCTTCCGGTTGACTGGTCACGGGCGAAGACTAGAATAGGGGAGCACGGGCGGCCGTAATTCAGTGGCAGAATGCCAGCTTCCCAAGCTGGACGTCGCCGGTTCGAATCCGGTCGGCCGCTCCAATTCCAAGGGGGTCACGGTGTCGAGCCGTGGCCCCCTCACTCTTTCCGGGGTGCCTCACCGCGGCTGAGCCGGGCCAGGAACCTGGCGAAGTCGCGGGCCATGTCGTCGAACGACTCCTTCAGGTGATCCTTGCTGTCACCCCCGAAAACGCCCATCTGCGCGACGCGCCGGTCCGCGGTCACGATCACGGGCTGGCCGGTCTGGACATCCGTGAAGGTCATGTCGCTCTGGGCCCGTGCGTTGCCGGCTCCGTAGAGGCGGCACAAGTGGGGCACCGGGAGCATGGGCGCGGGAGCGGGGCCTGTCAACGCCGGAGTGCCCTTATACTGTGGCGCATGTCACGCTATTTCTGCCACGAGCACCCGGACGTCCTGATCCTCGAGACCCGCGTGGTGGATGCCCGGCCGGGCGCCGTCGTCCTCGAGCAGAGCCCGTTCCATCCGGGAGGCGGCGGCCAGCTCGCCGATCGCGGATTCCTGCGCTGGACCGGCGGTGAGCTGCGCGTGACCGGCATCGAGGCCGCGGGCGGCCGCTACTGGCATCTGCTGGCCGAGCCGGTCGAGCTGACGGGCCCGGTCGAGACGGTGGTGGACCCCGCGTTCCGCTCCCTGATGGCCCAGCTCCACACCGACACGCATATCCTGAACGCGCTGGTCTTCCAGCACTTCCAGGGGGCGCTGGTCACCGGGGCCCAGCTCAACGAGGACGGCACCGCGCGCATGGACTTCGACCTGCCCGAGGCCGACAACGATCGTCTGCGCGCGCTCGAGCCGGAGATCAACGACGTGATCCGTCAGGATCTGCCGTTGCGCTACGCCTACGTGACCGAGGCCGAGGCCCTGGCCGAGCGCGGGCTGATCCGCAATCGGTCGGTGGCTCCGCCGCCGACCTCGGACGGCACGATCCGCGTGGTCGAGATCGTGGGGCTCGATCGGCAGGCCTGCGGGGGGACCCATCTGGGCTCGACCGCCGGCTCCCGGCCCGTCCGCATCCTCAAGATCGACAACAAGGGTCGGCACAACCGGCGCATCAAGATCGGGTTCGCGGGTGAGAGCCCGCGGTGAGGCGGGTCAGGCGGGACCGAAGCCGATCACGGTCTGGGTCTCGATCTGCATGGGGCGGAACCGCACCGGCAGGCCGGCCTTGAGCGTCTCGAACGGAATGTCCACGATGCGGCCGAGCAGGGACACGCCCTCGTCCAGCCTGACCACCGCGACCGCGTAGGGCACCTCGCCGCCGCGGCCCCGCGGGGCGACGCGGATCACCGTGAACGACACGATGGTGCCGGCGCCGCCGAGCGGCACCGGCTGCCAGTCGCGCTGCTGGCAGGTCGCGCAGTATTCCTTCGGAGGAATGGCGAGCTCGCCGCAGCGGCCGCACCGGATGCCGGTGAGCCGGCCCGCGCGCGCTTCCTCGAAGAAGCTCTTCAGGTGGATCACACGCTCAGTCACGGCCGAACAGGCTCACCAGGACCGTCGCGGTATTGCCGCCGAGCGTATGGGTCAGGCCGGTCCGGGCGCCGTCCACCTGGCGTGGGCCCGCCTCGCCGCGGAGCTGGGTGACGATCTCCGCGATCTGGGCGGCGCCGGTGGCGCCGATCGGATGGCCTTTGGCCTTGAGGCCCCCCGATGGGTTCACCGGGAGCCTGCCGCCGAGGCTCGTCCAGCCCTTCTCGGCGGCCAGGCCACCGGTGCCGGGCTCGAAGAAGCCGAGGCCCTCGGTCGCCACGATCTCGGCGATCGTGAAGCAGTCGTGCAGCTCCACCACGTCCACGTCGGTGGGGGTCTTGCCGGCCTGGCGATACGCGCCCTGGGCGGCGCGCTCGGTGGCGGTCACCCGAGACAGGTCGCGCTTCTCGTGCACGAACATCGTGTCGGTGGCCGCGTGGGTGCCGAGCACCCAGATCGGACGGCGGTGGCGGCGGGCGACATCCTCGGAGGCCAGCACGAGCGCGGCGCCCCCATCGGTGAAGGGGCAGCAGTCGAAGAGCTTCAGCGGGTCCGCCACGTAGGCGCTCTTGAGCACCGTCTCCAGCGAGATCTCCTTCTGGAACTGCGCCTTGGGGTTCAGCACGCCGTGGCGATGGTTCTTGACGGCCACGTGGGCCATCTGCTCCTCGGTGGTGCCGTACTTGTCCATGTGCGCGCGCGCGATCAGCGCGAAGACGCCGGGGAAGGTGAGGCCGGCCGGCTGCTCGATCGAGGCGTCCGAGCAATAGGCGAAGAACTCGGTGGCGGACTCGGTCGGGACGTTGAGCACGCGCTCGGCGCCGCCGACCAGGACGACGTCCGACACGCCGCTGGCGATCTCCATCACCGCGTGGCGGAAGGCGGCGTGGCTGGTGGCGCACGCGTTCTCGAACCGGGTGGTGGGGACGGTGGGCAGGCCGAGCAGGGTGGCGGCCAGCGGGCCCATATGGAGCTGCCGCTCGGTCTCACCGCCGGTGACGTTGCCGAAGTAGAGCGCCTGGACCGCGCTCGGGGCGATCCCGGCGTCGGTGATGGCGTCGGCGGCGGCGGCCGCGAACAGCTCGGCGCTGCTCCGATCGTGCTTGCCAAACTTGGTGACGCCCGCTCCGATCACGGCGACCCGACGCATTGGGGACTCCTTGAAAACGTTGATCCCGCGGTACCAGGCATCATACCCCGCCGGCGCGCCAAATGGTCGTGAAAGGGCGCGGGGGCGTGATAGGGTGTGCCGCATGACCGTCGAAGAGGCCCTCCTCGCGGTGGTCGGGGTGATCGCGGTGGTGCTGCTCTTCCTCGGGCTGGTGGACGCGCTCGAGGGGGACCCCCGGGCACGCTTCCGCGGGCGCCGGCGCCGTCCCGTGCGTCGTGAGCCCGCACCGCCGCCTCCGCCCCCGGCGGCGTGGAGGGCGCGCGCGCACCGGCCAGCCCCGCCGCCGGCACGGCCCATCCCCGATCCCGGGGCGGAGGTCCCGCCTCGGGATGCGGCCCGAGAAGCGGCGGCGGTCGAGTGGCGCGACCGGGTGGCCGCGCTGATCCGGAGCCGTGAGCTCGGCGAGACGCGCCGGCTCCTGGATGCGGCGCTCGCGCGCGACGACGTCGGGCTCGAGACCGCCGGGTTTCTGCTCGAGGTCGGCTCCACCGCGGTGGCGCGTGATCTCTGGCGGCTCCGCCGCGCGCTCCGCCGGGGTGGGGGCGACGCGGCGCCGCTCGACGGCTCGCTCGCGATCACCCGGCTGCTCCTGGACGCACCCGTCGCGCAGGAGCTGCCGCGGGAGCAGCGGCGGCGTGTGAGCTGCCGACTCTGGCGCGGGCACACCCGGCTCGGCCTGCGCCGATGGCGGTCCGGGAACTTCGACGCGGCGGTCGAGGCGCTCTTCGAGGCTCTCGGGATGCGCGAGATCGACGAGCGCCGGCGGCGACTCACCCGCGATCTGCTGGTGCGGACGCTCGAGGACATGGCCGGTCAGCGCCTCGAGCTGATCCCGCAGCTGCTGGGTGAGAGCGACCGCGCCGCCGCGCTGGAGCAGGCGCAGGGGCTCCTCGCCCACATCCACCGGACGCGGGAGGAAGGCGTGTCCGCGGAGGACCTGGCGGTGGCCGCCTCCCGCGCGCGCCAGCTCCTGGACCACATCGAGCAGGCCCCGGTGCGATGACGGATCTCGGGCCCGCTCTCCCCCTCGGCCAGATGCTGGACCGGGCGGCCGAGCGGTTCCCCGACCGGGCCGCCGTCGTGTTCAAGGGCGAGCGGATCACCTACGCCGATCTCAAGCGCCGCGCGGACGCCTTCGCGCGGGGCCTGCTCGCCCTCGGCTTGAGGCCGGGCGACCACGTCGTGCTCTGGATGCCGAACTGCGTGGAGTGGAACGTCGCCAACCTCGCCATCGCCAAGATCGGCGCGGTCACCGTCACCTGCAACAGCCGCTACAAGGCGTTCGAGGTGGAGTACGTCCTGCGGCAGTCCGACGCCCGGGCGCTGATCATGGTGGATCGGTTCGCGGCCGCCTCGGTGGACTACCTCGAGATCCTCCGTGAGCTCGGGCCGAAGGAGCGCTTCCCGCTGCTGCGTCACGTGATCGTCCTGGGGGCCGGCCGATCGCCGGGCGCGATCGGTTTCGAGGACGTCGAGCGCGGCGGGCGCGCGACGGCCGCCGCCCTCGACGCCATCCGCGTCCGGCCGGAGGATCCGGTCGAGATGCTCTACACCTCGGGCACCACCGGCGAGCCGAAGGGCTGTCTGCTCTCGCACGGCAACATGTACTTCAAGTGCCGGGTCTACACGGACCTGCACCGCTGGACATCGGAGGACCGGTGTCTGGTGCCGGTGCCGTACTTCCACATCTTCGGCTCGATGGGCGGCATCGCGGCGAACTGCCTCGCGGGCTCGACCCAGGTGCTGATGGACGTCTACGACCCGCTCGAGGCGATGCGGCTCATCGAGGCCGAGCGCGTGACGATCTTCTCGGGCGTGCCCACCATGTTCATCACCATCCTGGGACATCCGGCCTTCGGCACCCGGGATCTGAGCTCGCTGCGGACCGGGTCCATCGGCGCGGCCCCCGTCCCGGTGGAGATCATGCGGCGGATTCTCGATCGCGAGCGCGGGCTCGGCATGGACGCGCTGGTGGTATACGGCCTCACCGAGGCCACCGGGGGGACCCACTGGACGCGGCCCGGCGACCCGCTCGAGCGGCGGGTATCGACGGTCGGGGTCCGGACCGCCGAGATCGAGGACCGGATCGTGGATCCGGCGACCGGCCGCGAGCTGCCGCCGGGCGAGGAAGGGGAGCTGTGCATCAAGGGGCCCACCCTGATGATGGGCTACTACAACAAGCCGGAGGCCACCGCCGAGAAGATCCGCGACGGATGGCTCCACACCGGGGACATGGCGGTGAAGGACGAGGCGGGCTACGTGCGGATCACGGGCCGGCTCACCGACATGATCATCGTGGGCGGCTTCAACACGTATCCGGCCGAGATCGAGGACTTCTTGCTGCGCCACCCGAAGGTGCTCGACGTCTCGATCGTGGGAGTGCCCGACGCGATCATGGGGGAGGCGGTCATGGCGTTCGTGATCCCGAGGGACGGTGAGTCGCTCAGGCCCGAGGAGATCGTCGCCTTCGCGCGCGGGAGGATCGCCAACTTCAAGGTGCCCAGGTACGTCGAGATCGTGGACCGGTTCCCGCTGACCGGGTCCGGCAAGGTGCAGAAGTTCAAGCAGAAGGCCTACGCGGTCGAGAAGTACGCGCTGAAGGGCCCGGCCTGAGGGGCTCGCGCGCCGCCCGCGCGGGGCGGCGGCTACCGGGCGGCGGGCTGCAGCGACCGGGCGCGGGCGGCGGAAAAGACCTCGAGGGGCACCCGGAGGAAGGTCGCCACCACGTCCGGGTCGAAGTGGGTGCCCGCGGCGTCCCGGATCCGGTCGCGCGCGGCCTCGAGCGAGATGGCCGTCGAGTAGGGCCGGTCGAAGGTCATGGCGTCGAAGGCGTCGGCGATCGCGAAGATGCGCGCGCCCAGGGGAATGGCGGGCCCGGCGAGCCCGAGCGGATACCCGGTGCCGTCCCAGCGCTCGTGGTGGTGAAGGACCACCGGGATCGCGTCGCGCAGGAACGGGATGCGCTCCAGGATCTGCCGGCCGATCTCGGGATGGCTCCGCATGATCGCCCATTCCTCCGGGGTCAGAGGTCCCGGCTTGAGGAGGATGGCGTCGGAGATGCCGATCTTCCCGATGTCGTGCAGGAGCACCCCGCGGCCCAGCGCGTCGAGGGCCGTCTCGGGCAGCCCGTGGGCGCGCGCCACCGCGAGGGCGTAAGCGTGTACGCGGCGGGAGTGCAGCTCGGTGCCGACCTCGCGGGTCGCCAGGGCCGAGCCGAGGGCCTCGAGGGTGGCCTGGTAAGTCTGCTTCAGCTCGCCGAGGGCGGCGGCCAGATCGCGGGTGGCTTCCGCCACCCGGTGCTCCAGCAGGGTTTGGTGCTCACGGCGCTCGATCAGGAGCTGGCGGCGCTCGAGCGCGCGCTCGGCCGAGAGCAGGACCTGGTCGAGGTTGACCGGCTTGAGGATGAAGTCGCTGGCCCCCTGCTTGAGGCTCTCGACCGCGGTGCGGACGTCGGCGGCGCCGGTGAGCAGGATGACGGCGGCGTCGGCGTCGCGCGCCCGGACGTGCTGGAGGAGCTGGAGGCCGTCCATGAGCGGCATCTTGAGATCGGTGATGGTGAGCGGGGAGCGGTCGGTCTCGAAGAGCTGGGCCGCCTCCCGGCCGTTGCCCGCCATCCGGCACTCGTAGCCCGCGGAGCCGAAGACCGCGTGCAGCGTGGTGCGGATGTCACGCTCGTCGTCCACGATGAGCACGCGGCGGGCCGAGGCGAGCGCGGGCACGGAGGATCAGGCTCCCGGACGGCCGCCGGGGGCGGCCGCCACGTCCTCGTGCACCGAGACGCGGTTCTTGCCCGCGCGCTTGGCCGCGTAGAGCGCCTCGTCGGCGGCCCGAATCAGCTCGTCGGCGGCGGGGGCCACGTCCTCCGGCAGCGAGGCGATGCCGAAGCTGGCGGTGACGCGCCGGCCGTGGGAGAAGGTCCAGGTGGAGAGCACGTAGCGGATGCGGTCGGCGTAGAGCCGCGCGCCGCTCTTGGACGTCTCGACCAGGAGCACCGCGAACTCATCGCCGCCGTAGCGGCAGATGACGTTGATGCCGCGCGACTGCTTGAGCAGGATCTCCGCCATCGCGCGGAGCGTCTCGTCGCCGGCCGCGTGGCCCAGCTCGTCGTTGACCGCCTTGAACCCATCGAGGTCGAGGAGGACCACCGACACGGGATGGTTGAAGCGACGGTAGCGGGAGACCTCTTCCTCGAGCCGGATCGAGAAGAAGCGACGGTTGTAGAGCCCGGTCACCTCGTCCTTGAACGAGAACTCCTTGAGCTGGGCGCTGGTGGACTCGAGCTCCTTGTAGGCGGCGTCGAGGCGCCGCGCGTACTCGTTGACGTCCGAGGCCTGCTGCTCGATGGTGACCAGCATCCGCGAGAAGGACTGCATGAGCGTGTCCACCTCGTCGCTCTGCTGCACGTACTGCTGCACCGCGGTGCTCTCGGGGCTCGGAACGGGCCGCGGCGTGCCCGGGGTCGGCGCGGGGCGGCGCGGCGCATCGAGCGCGTCCGCGTGGCGGACCACCGAGGTGGCGAGGTCCCAGAGCATGAAGCTGCCCGCGGCCATCATCAGCCCCGTCCCGCCCAGCATGACCAGCATCCACGGCAGGTTGCGCTCCTGCGCCTGGGGGTCCAGCAGCGGGAGCGCGTAGGCGTAGACCAGGTACGCGACCACCAGCATCGGCAGGAACGCGGTCAGCGCCATCGCGACCAGGATCTTGCGCTTGATGCGGCGGGCGGCGGGGGTCTGGGCGGCTCTGGCGCGTTTGGCCATGGCGTCAACCTTCAGGATAAGCGCCGACGGCCCGCCGGTGGGGCGAGAATTTCAGGGTGCCCCCTTCCTTGACGGGGCGCGGAGGGCTGAGGTACGGTAGCTTGCGATGGCCCAGGAGACGAAAGTCGTCAATCCTGACAGGCAGATTGACTGCACCGGCCTGTTCTGCCCCATGCCGATCGTCAAGACCCGAGAGGCCATGACCCGGATGGCGGTGGGGCAGGTGCTCGTGATGCTCTCCGACGACCCCGCCTCCGACCCCGACATGCGGAGCTGGGCGCGGACCACCGGCCACGAGCTGCTCGAGGTCGGCCGCGACGGGGCGGTCTACCGCTTCGTGATCCGGAAGACGGGGTAGCCGCCGGTGGAGTTGGCCGGCGTCCAGCCCGGGCGCGTCTATCTCGACTACGCGGGCTTCGCGCCCGTGGATCCGCGCGTGCTCGCGGTGACCCGCCCCTTCCTGGAGGCGGGCATCGGCAACCCGTCGGCCCGGCATTCGCTGGGCGCGGAGGCGCGCGAGTCGCTCGACGCGGCGCGCGTGAAGGTCGCGCGGCTCTGCGGCGGCGCGTCGGGCGGCATCATCTTCACCTCCGGCGCCACCGAGGCCAACAACCTGGCGGTCAAGGGCGTGATCGCGCGCGCCCGCAGCGCCGGCCCCGCCCGGATCCTGCTGTCGGCCATCGAGCACATCTCGGTGATCAACGCCTGCCGCGACCTGGAGAAGGCGGGGGCGACGGTGGGCTACCTGCCGGTGGATGGCGACGGCCGCGTGGACCCGGACACGCTGCGGGCGGCGCTCACCGCGGACACGGCGCTGGTCTCGATCGCCGCCGCCAATCCCGAGATCGGCACCGTGCAGCCGCTCAAGGAGATCGGGCGCATCACGCGGGCGGCGGGCGTGCCGCTACACGTGGACGGGGTGGGTGCCCTCGGCCGGATACCCCTCAACGTGGAGGCGATGAGCATCGATCTCCTGACGGTGTCGGGGAACGATCTCTACGCTCCGCCGGGCAGCGGCGCCCTGTGGGTCCGTCCCGGCGTGCGGATCCACCCGCAGATGCTGGGCGGGGGTCAGGAAGGCGGCTACCGATCGGGCACCGAGAACCTGCCGGGTGCGGTCGGCCTGGGGGTGGCCGCGGAGCTGATGCGGGTGGAGGGCCTCCATCAGGAGGCGGAGCGACTCGCGGTGCTGCGCGACCGGCTCATGAAGGGACTGCTCGAGAGGATTCCCGACTGCCGGGTCACCGGCCCGCCGCGCGCCCGGCTGCCGCACCACGTGAGCCTCGTGCTGCGCGGCGTGAAGGGCGACGGGGTGCTCCTCGACCTGGATCTGGCGGGAGTGGCGGCCTCCTCCGGGTCAGCCTGCGCCTCGCTCACCCAGACGACCTCGCACGTGCTGCGCGCGATCGGCTGCACGCCCGAAGAGGCGGAAGGCTCGCTCTGCTTCACGCTCGGCCGGTGGAGCACCGCCGCCGACGTGGACGCGGTGCTGGACCGGCTGCCGGCCATCGTGGCGCGCCTGCGCGCCCTCGCCGCGCCGCTGCCGACCTAGGCCGTTCGCCCCGCGCCCCATGAAGCTCGTCCTGTTCGACATCGACGGCACCCTGATCACCTCGCGCGGCGCCGGACGCCGGGCGATGCGGACGGCGCTGGAGCGCGTGTTCGGCGCCGCGGGCGGCATCGACCAGTACGACCTGCGGGGCCGCACCGACACGCGCATCGTTTACGACGTGATGGGCGCGGTCGGCTGGGAGCCAGCGCGGGTGAGGGAGCGCCTCGATGACTTCTTCGAGGCCTACGTGGCCGGACTCGTGAGCGAGATCGGCGACGGCCGCCACGTGGTCACGCTGCCCGGGGTGGCGGCGGTGGTGGAGCGCGTGGCGGAGTCCGCCCACGCGCTGCCGGGACTGGTGACCGGCAACATCGAGGAAGGTGCCCGCATCAAGCTCCTGCCCACCGGGCTGTGGCCCCGGTTCCGCGTCGGGGCCTACGGCTCGGACCACATGGACCGGCGCCGCCTGCCCTCGCTGGCGGCCCGCCGGGCCCACGCCCTGATCGGCCACGCCTTCGCCCCCTCCGACGTGGTGGTGATCGGCGACACCCCGCACGACGTCGATTGCGCGCGTGCCTTCGGCGCGGTGGCGATCGCGGTCACCACGGGCCAGCACAGCCGCGACGAGCTCCTCGCCGAGCGCCCCGACCACCTGTTCGACGACCTGGCCGACGTGGAGGAGGTGCTGGAGGCGATTCTGGGCGGATGAAAGCCCCGGCACGAGAGCAAGCCGGACCCGAGCCGCGCGAAGCGCGGCAATGGGGGAGTGCGGGGGCCATTCCTGGGCCCCCGCATCAGAAAGAAAAGCGGATTGCCCTACCCCAGAGCGCAGCAGCCGGGGGGGCTACGCCAGCGGCTTGACCCCGAGCTCGGCTGCGATGTCGTTGCACTGGCGGACGAGGGCCGGAGCCACCGGGATGCCGTGGGCCCGGCGCTGGCGCTCGGTTTCGGCCTCCGGCTCGCCCGCGGTGTAGACGCGCTCCTGGCCGTCGGCCCGCGGGGTGTCGTGGAGCGCCTGCAGCAGGTCGTCCATGGCGGCGGTGAAATCCCCGAGCGGCCGGAAGCGCTTGATGTCGATGGCCGCGAAGCAATGCCCGGTGTTCGTCTCCTTGCGCTCGCGGCCGTTGGTGCGGTCGAGGAGGTTGCCGTAGACGCCGCCCGAGAGCACGCCGGAGAGGATGTCGACCATCACGCCCAGGCCGTAGCCCTTGTGACCGCCCAGCTCGCGGCTGCCGCCGAGCGGGGAGAGGAGACGCGAGGCGAGGACCTCGCGCGCGTCCGACGTGGGGCGGCCCTGCGCATCGAGGCCCCAGCCCTCCGGGATCGGCTTGTTCCAGCGCGAGGCGATCGTCAGCTTGCCCACCGCGACGGTGGTGGTGGCCATGTCGAGCACGAATGGGGCCTGCCGCGCGGCGGGGGCGGCCAGGCTCAAGGGATTGGTCCCCATCATCGGCTTCCTGGCGAAGGTGGGCACCATGGCCACGAAGGGTGAGTTGGTCACCGCGAAGCCGATCATTCCCCGATCGAGGGCCATCATCGAATAGTTCGCGCACGCGCCGAAGTGGTTCGAGTTCCGCACCGCGACGATGCCGATCCCGTAGGTGGCCGCCTTCGTGATGGCCAGCTCCATGGCCAGGACGGAGGCGGGGTGGCCGAGGCCCTTCTGGCCGTCGATCAGCGCGGTCGCGTGATCGTCGCGCGCGACCTTGGGCTCGGCCTCGGGATGGATGAAGCCGGCGCGCGTCCATTCCACGTACTTCGGCAGCATGCCGATGCCGTGGGAGTCCACTCCGCGCAGATCGGTGCGGACCATGAGATCGGCGGAGATGGCGGCGTTCCGGGGGGACATCGCGAGGGCTTCCAGTACCGAGACGATGTACGCGGTGAGCGCGGGGGCGGAGACGGTGACGGCGGAGTCGGCCATGGTCGGTCCTCTCTCAGGGCAGCCCGGTGATCTTGATCCCGGAGTTCTTGAGCTTGTACCGCCGATTGATCGTGGCGAGGACCGCGGTGATGCCCTCGAGCGGGCCCGCGTTCGTGAGGGCCCCCACATCCACCGAGCGGAGGCCCATCGACGCGCCCAGCTCGGTCACCGCCTTCTTGGCCTCCGCGTCACCGCCGCAGAGGAGCAGGTCGCACTCGATCGCGTGCTCGCCCGCCGCCAGCTCATGGGCCGCGATGTGGTGGAACGACGCGACCACGCGCGCCTCCGGGCCGAGGAGCTCCTGCGCTTCCTCGGCGGCCGATCCCTGCGGTGGCGGGGTGAAGAGGCGCCCGCCTCCGAACGTGAGCGGCACCACCGTGCTCACCACCACTTTGCCGCGACACACTTCGCGAAGCTCGGGCAGCGTGGCCTGCAGGCCGGTGGCGGGCACGGTCAGAACCACCACGTCGGCGGCGGCCGCCGCCTCGCGATTGGAGCGGCCCTCGACGCGGCCGCCCGGGCTGGCCGCGGCCAGCTCCGCGGCCTTGGCGCGCGCCCGCTCCGGATCGCGGGAGCCGATGATCACCGCGTGCCCGGCCTGCGCCCAGCGAAGCCCGAGCCCCACGCCTTCCTTGCCGGTCCCTCCGACGATGCCGATCCGCATGCCGCCTCCTCGCTCTGGGTTATCGGAACAGGTCGCGGGCGGGGTCACGGAGCAGGGCGCGGCTCGAGCCGTCGCCGGGCTCCCAGTCCAGCCCGCGGATGATGGCCACCGGGATGCGGTCGAGCTTGCCCATCACCGGCTCGGCCGCCGCGGCCAGCTCGTCGGCCAGCGCCAGGATGGTCGCCTGCAGCACGTAGCCCGCGGGATCCAGCTCGCCCAGATAGCTGCGGATGGGCTGGAGGCCGGCGAGGCCGACCGCCACGTTGACGAGGCCCTCCCGCCACGGCCGGCCGAACGTGTCGGCGATGATCACGGCCAGCTCGTGACCGGTGAGCGCGCGCAGCCGCTCGCGAAGCCCGACCGCCGAGCGGTCCGAGTCCTCCGGCAGCAGGCAGGCGGTGTCCGCGTCCACGTTCGACTGGTCCACGCCCGCGTTGGCGCAGACGAAGCCGTGGTGCGTCTCCACGATCAGCACGCCCTTGGCCTGGCGGACGACGCGCCGGCTCTCGCTCAGGATCAGCTCGACCAGGCGCGGATCGCGCCCGATCTCCTCCGCCAGCGCTTGGGCCCGCGGGGACGGAGTCACCTCCGTGAGGCGCACGAGCCGCCCCTCGGCCTTGGACACGATCTTCTGGCTGACCACCAGCAGATCCCGATCGCCGATCGGCGTGCCCTGCCGCCGGGCCGCTTCCACGATCAAGCCCGCCACGTCGTCCCCGGGCCGGACCTCGGGGAGGCCCTCGACGCCGATGACTTCGTAGCGCGGCGGCATGGCTAGCGGGCCCCCGCGGAGCGCGCCCCCGACGGGAAACCACGGAGGAGCTGCGCGCTCCGCGTGGCGGGCCCGCGCTCGAGGAGCACCGGCAGGTCGTCCGGCGCGTCCACGTCGAGGCTGATCCCGGGGAGCTCGAGCACCCGCGGAGCCAGGCCGGCCGCGCGCGCGGCCTTCAAGTGATTCTCGAAGGATGGCTCTCCAAAGGTCAATGGCATGGCGTCGGGAGGGGCGAGCAGGGCGGCGTTGGTGCCCTTGCCCGAGCGCGAGGGGACGAAGACCACGCCGGGGCTGTCCGCGAGCGCGGCGCACAGTATGGCGATCTCCTGGGCGGTGACGCAGGGCACGTCGCCCGGCAGGGTGAGGAAACGCACGGCGCCGCGGGCGACCGCCTCCCGCTGGGCGAAGGCCACCGCGGCGGTGTGGCCGCGGTTGGCGCTCTCGGTCAGGCACAGGGCGCCGGCGGCGCGGGCGAGGGCCTGCACCTGCGGGTCGGTGGTGACCACGAGCACGGACCCGGGTAGGGCGGCCACCGCCGCCTCGAGCACGTCCTCCAGCATGGCGCGGACCAGCTCCCGGCGCTCGGCCGGCGACAGCGCGGGGACGAGACGCTGCTTGGCGTTGACGAGGTCCTTGACCGGCACGGCCAGGAGAAGGCCCGTCATCTGCGGGGTTCCCCGAGCGCGCGCAGGACGTGGCGGGCGAGCGTGATCTCGGCTTCGGGGCTCGACATCATGGTGGGAGCGGGAACGGGTGCGACGCCCAGCGCCTGGATCTCGTCCGCGAGAGCCCGGTCCTGCTCGTCGAAGACCAGGCGGTCGAGCCAGGGTAGGTAGGCCCGGGCGACGCCGGCCGCCGAGACCGGCAGTCCGGCCGACGCCATGAGCCGGCCGGCCGGCCCCGAGACGGCGGCACCGCCCACGATCGGACTGACCGCCACCACGGGCGCGGGCGTCGCGCCCAGCGCGTGGACGAGGCCCGGGACGGCCAGGATCGGACCCACGGAGGTGATGGGGTTCGACGGGCACACGAGGACGGCGTCCGCCGAGGCGATGGCGGCGAGGACGCCCGGGGCGGGCGCCGACTCGGCGGCCCCGGCGTACTGCACCGCCCGCGCCTCCACCTGGGCCTTCTCCCGCACGAAGTATTCCTGGAAGGTCAGCCAGCCGTCCGGGCCGAGGATGCGCGTGCGCACCGGCTGGTCGGACATGGGCAGCACGGTCGCCGGGACGCCGAGGGCCGAGGCGATCGCGCGGGTGACCTCGGTGAGCGTCCGGCCTTCGCGGAGCCGCCGCGTGCGGTGCAGGTGGGTGGCGAGGTCGCGGTCACCCAGGTTGAACCACACCGGCTCCCCGAAGCGGGCGATCTGGTCGAGCGCGTGGAAGGTCTCGCCGGTGAGGCCCCAGCCCTTGCGCTCGTCGATGACGCCGCCCAGCGTGTAGGAGACGGTGTCGAGATCCGGCGAGATGTGGAGACCCCAGATCTCCGCGTCGTCGCCGGTGTTCACGATGACGGTGAGGTCGCGCGGGTCGATGATCCGGCAGAGGCCGCGGAGCAGCTTGGCGGCGCCGGTGCCGCCCGCGAGCGCGGTGAGCCTCATGGCCGGGCGATCGGTGGGTCAGTGCTCGCCGCGGGCGAGGGCGGAGCGGGAGCCGCCGCGGCCCGCGGTGCTCCAGAGCGCGGTGCCGCCCCGCCAGCCGAACAGCCCGAGCCCGGGACGCCCGTGGAGCTCGCGGGGAAGCTCCGCCTCGGGGACCGGGATGAAGCCGCTGCGCACCCAGACCCGGTCCAGGCTCTGGGGCCGCGCGAAAACGGTCGCGATGCCGGCGGTGCCCGCGTGGGCCAGCGCCTGGCCGGTCAGCTCGGCCGCCACCGCGAGCACGTCCTCGGCGGGCATGCCGGGCGGGGCGACGACCACGGGACCGTGCAGCATCGCCGTGGCGCCCACCCGCTCCATCAGGATCGCTCCCACGAGTCGCTCCCCGTCCCAGGCGCCCCAGCCGGCGTGAACGTCGGCCGGCCGCGGAGCCCAGGCTCCCGCGAACCGGAAGAGCTCGAGGCCCTGCTCCCAGGGTGCGGGAAGCGGTCGATACGCGAGAGCGCCGTGCGTGTTACTTCTTGCCAAGCACCGAGTCCTTGAGGGACTTGGCGAGCCGGAACTTGACCACGCGCTTGGCCGGGATCTTGATGGGCTCTCCGGTCTGCGGGTTGCGCCCCATCCGGGCCTTGCGATTGGCGAGCACCAGCCGGCCGAAGTTCGGCACCACGAAGACGTTCTTCGCTTCCTTGGTCGCGAGCGAGAGGAGCTGGTCCATGACGTCCACGATCTGCTTCTTGCTGAGCGAGGTCTTCTGGGCCAGGTGAGCGATGATGGCGGACTTCGTCATCGATTTTGCCATGTGCTTCCCTCCGTGTTTGGGTGTGAGAGTGAACGGCCGGGCCGTTGAGGGTGATCACGCGTCTCGTGAAGCCAAGGCCCAATTCTACTCAAGCCGGGCCGCGCGCTCAACCGCCGAATGCGCGGCGACGCGGCTTCTCAGTCGCCCGGCGCGCGCGTGGGATGCAGGAAGCGGAACTTGCCGGAGGAGGCCAGGAGCCGGTACGAGCCGAACCGCGCCTCCGCGTCGTCCACGTGGTCGAGCGGCGAGTCGTCCGCCGGGTCGTCCGTCTCGTAGACGCGGAGCAGCTCGTAGGTGGTGGAGCGCTGGGCCGGGACGCGTCCCGCGTCGCGGATGAGACGGCGCAGCTCGGCCGGCGGCACGAGCTGGCCGTAGGTGGCCCCGGCCGACGTGGAGATCGATTCGTTGATCAGGGTGCCGCCCATGTCGTTGGCGCCCGCGGCGAGCAGGACCTGGGCGAGCTTGGGCCCTTCCTTGACCCACGAGCACTGGATGTTGCGGAAGAGCGCGCCCAGGAAGAGCCGCGCCACCGCGTGCATCTTGACGACCTCGAGGCCGGTGGCGCCCTGGCGGACGCCGGGCACGAGGCCGCGGCGGTACATCGGCGCCTCCTGGTGGATCAGGGAGAGGGGGACGAATTCGGTGAAGCCGCCCGTCTCCTTCTGGATGCCCCGGAGCAGGTCCATGTGCCGGACCCAGTGCTCGGGCCGCTCCACGTGCCCGTACATGATCGTGGACGTGGTCCGGATCCCCTGGGCGTGGGCCGAGGTAATCACCTCGACCCACTGCTTGACCGTGATGCGGCCCCGCGCGATGACGTCCCGGATCTCCTGGTCCAGCACCTCCGCCGAGGTGCCGGGCAGCGTGCCCAGACCCGCCTTCCTGAGCTCGGCCAGGTACTCGGGGATGGGCAGGCCCGAGCGGGTGGAGCCGTAGAGGATCTCCTCCGGCGAGAAGGCGTGCAGGTGCATCTCGGGCAGCGCCGCCTTGATCGCGCGGCAGAGATCGATGTAGTAGCGCCCGTCGAGCTTGGGCGGCAGGCCGGCCTGGATGCAGACCTCGGTCGCCCCCATCTCCCACGCCTCGATGGCGCGGCGGACCACCTCGTCCATCGGCAGGTAGTAGCCTTCTTCCTCACGGTGATCGCGGCTGAAGGCGCAGAACGTGCAGTGCTTGATGCAGACGTTGGTGAAGTTGATGTTGCGGTTCACCACGTAGGTGACCACGTCGCCCGCCTGGCGGCGGCGCATCTCGTCCGCCACCAGCGTCAGGGCCTGCAGGTCTCGTCCCTGGGCCTCGGTGAGCCGGATGCCGTCGGCCACCGACAGCTCGCCGCCGTCGAGCAGGGCGCCGAGGATGCGGCGGGTGTCGGGGGAAGCCCAGTCGAGAGCGATCGTGCTCGGCTTGTCGGTGTCCATCACCAGGTTCTCCAGATCTCGAGGTCGGGTCGGACGAAGCCCTCGGCGTCGACGAGCTTGGCCACGTGGGGACGCAGCCGCTCGTCGAGGAACGACTCGCAGGTCGCGTACTCCGGGTAGAGCGCCAGGCGCTCCCGCAGCTCGTGCCCGGCCGCTTCGGTGCGCCGCCGCAGCTCGGCCAGCCCGGGCCACGGGCGCTCGGGATTGATGTGGTCCGGGGTCAGCGGTGAGATGCCGCCCCAGTCGTTCAGGCCCGCCGCCGGCACTGAGTCGTAGCCCTCCGCCGAGAGAT
>DATHSW010000184.1:0-5860 GCA_035463855.1 Candidatus Deferrimicrobiaceae bacterium
AGGGAGAAGACGATCAGCGAGGCGATGATGAGGGACGGGATCGCGACCAGCAGACGCTTGAAGAAGTACCGGCGCAGCACGTGGATGACCGCGGCGGGCGCCGGGCGGGGTATCAGGCCCGCCCGGCGCCGGCGGGGACTCCTACTTGTTCCACCAGGCGGCCATCATGCGGCCGCCGTAGTCGTAGCCCAGGTTGGGCGCGAAGTTCTCCAGCGCGGGGTCCAGCGCCGCGATGTAGACCCCGGACGGGAACCGGACGTAGTACGCCTGGTTGGCGATGTGCTTCTGGATGTTGTAGATCTGCGCCTGGCGCTTCTTGTCGTCCATGATCCGGCGCGTGTTCAGGATCATGTCCGCGAGGGCGGGATCCTTGACGTGACTCTGGTTCTTGGGCTCGTCGGGCAGGTACTGGGCCATGAAGTTCCAGGGGTCCAGCGCCGGGAACTGCGGGCCCATCATCATGCCGTCCTGCTTGCCCTGGTACGCGGTGGCAAAGAAGGCCGCGTAGGGCTTCTCCACCACCTTGACCTCCACCCCGATGTCCTTCCAGAACTTCACCGCCATCTGCACCGCGTCGATCAGCTCCTGCGAGCCGTAGGTCGCGTACTCGAGGGTGGTGCTGAAGCCGTTCGGGTGGCCGGCCGCGGCCAGGAGCTTCTTGGCCTCGGCCGGGTTGTACGCATCCCACTTCAGGCCCTCGCCGAGCTGATCGTAGGGGATGGCCAAGGCCACGAGCCCGGCCGGGATGGGCGGGTTCATCACCCCGACGCCCTCGGCGGTGGCCTGCAGGACCGCCTTGCGGTCGATGGCCATCGAGAGCGCGCGGCGGACCCGGATGTCGCCGAAGGGCGCCTTATCCGTGCGCATCCCGGCGTGGGTCATGACGTTGGACGGGAACTCGACGTAGCGCAGCTTGGGTCGCTGTTCCTTGATGATCTTCCAGTCCTGGCGGCGGATCATCATGCCCGGGAACTCGGGGCCGGCGTCGATCTGGCCGGTCACGAAGGCGGCCAGCCGCGCCGCGGGATCGTTGAAGTCGATGCCCTCGATCCGCTGGATGTACGGCAGCCCCTTGATGAAGTAGTCCGGGTTGCGGACGAAGGTCGTCCGCACCTTGGGCTCGTGGCCTTCGAGCATCCAGGGGCCGGTGCCGATGACCGCCTCAGGCTTCTTGAGGTCGGTGAACTTCTCCACCGCTTCCCGCGCCACGATGCAGAGGGCCATCGGATTGGCGAGGAAGTCGAGGAAGAAGGCGTCGGGCTCCTTCAGGGTGAACTTGGCCGTGTACTTGTCCACCACCTCGGTCGCGGCGAGCGTCGCCATCATGTGGTGGTTCGCGTTCCCCTTGATGGTGGTGAAGCGGTCGAACGTGTACTTGACGTCCTCGGCGGTCAGTTCCCGCCCGTCCACCGGGGGCTTCTTGTGCCACCTGACGCCCTTCCGGAGCTTGAAGACGTAGGTCTTCTCATCGGGCTGGGTCCAGGACTCGGCGAGATCCCCCACGATCTCGAACGTACCCGGCTTCACGTCCGGGCCGGCCTTGTGCTTCAGGAGCCGGCTGTGCGTGAAGGACAGGTTGATCATGGTGGTGTACGACGCCGTCAGGTGGGGGTCGAAATGCGGTGGCGTATAGCCCCGGAAGCGGAACTCGCCACCCGGCTTCGGGGTGGCCGCGCTGGCCGGCCGGAGGCCGATCACGTAGGGGCCCACCGCGCCGGCGGCCAGGGCCGTGCCGCCGACCTTCAGCAGGTCACGCCGGCTCAGGTGAGTGCGGGAACTCTCGTGATGCTGTTCCATGGAACCCTCCCCGTGGTCTCGGCGGGGGCTCCCGCCGCTCCCAGAAGACCGCAGATTGAACGACGCTGCTCAGAGCGACGCGGTGCGTGACGTCTCCCGCCTGGAGAGTTGGGATCTCGCCGAGGCGGCCAGCAGAGCCTAAGTTTGCGACAATCTGGAGGCAAACTCGCTCGATGTCAAGCCTGGAGTTTGCCCGAGGTAACGCCCCGGAGTGGCCCCCGGTTCCCGCTCAGGCCGCGGCGACCCGCTCGAGCCTCACGCGCGTCTCGCCGTACGCCGCCATCTGGCCGAAGTTGGACATGATGTCCTCGGTCAGCACGTTGGCGCCCCCTCCGCGCTTGATCCAGGTGCCGACCGGCATGATGACCATGCCGCGGCCGATGCGCGCGTCCACGAGCACCTCGACTTCCAGGTGACCCACCGGGGAGCGGATGATCGCCCGCTCGCCGCTCTCGATGCCGTACTGCGTGGCGGTCTCGGTGCCGATGCGCACGGAGGGGATGGACGGATGCTCCTTCTCGAGGATCTGGGAGAGGAGCCACTTCTTGCTGTAGTTGGTCACGAGCGTCAACGGGAAGTCGGGGAGCGTCCGGGGCTCGTGGCGGAGCTGGGTGATGAACTCGAACCGCCCCGACCTGGTCGGATACACGTGGTCCGCGAAGGGCACCATCGGCGCCACCGGGCAGCGCACCGGGCCTTCCATGACCTGGTCGATGCTCACGCCGCGCTTGGTCAGCGGGGTGAAGATGCGCGAGAGCCAGTCGCGCGGCGCCCCCGCCATCTCGGGCCCGATGCCGAGCCGGTCGGCGAGCTCTTGGAAGATCCAGAGGTCGGAGCGTGACTCGCCCACCGGCTCGATCACCCGGTTCACCCCGCCGATGATGTTGTGCCCCCACGACACCAGCATGTCTTCCTCCTCGAGGAACGTGGTGGTGGGCAGGAACACGTGGGCGTAGTCGGTGGTGTCGGTGAGCACCTGGTCCACGACCACCAGGAATTCCAGGCGGCCGAGAGCCTGGGCCACCCGGTTCGAGTTGGGGGACTGGTTCACCGGGTTGCCGCCGTTGACGAACATCATCCGGACGGGCGGCTTCTGCGCTTCGAGAAGCCCGCGGCCGAGCAACGGCTCCGGGATCGCGCGGTGATGCGTGGCTCGGTCGGCCGCCTCCACCGTCTTGTCGAAGTGTCGCTGGGTGTTGTAGCCGTGCGAGACGCCGCCGCCAGGGACCCCGATGTGGCCGCCGAGGGCGCCGAGGGCGTCCACACAGCGGAAGATCTCCGCGCTGTGCTGGTACTTGTTGAGGCCCCACCCGAGGAGGATCGACGCGGGCTTCGTGGTCGCGTACTCGCGGGCCAGCTCGCGAATCGCCGGTTCGCCGAGCTCGCACGCGGCGGCCAGCTCGGCGAGCGGGCGGGCGTCCAGCAGGGCGCGGTACTCGGCGAGGCCGTGCGTGTGCCGCTCCAGGTATCCGCGGTCCTCGAGGCCCTCCTCGAAGATGACCTTCGCCATGGCCATCGCCAGCTCCGCGTCGGCGGCCACGCGCGGCTGCACGTGCCGGTCGCAGAAGTTCGCCGACTCGCTGCGCACCGGGTCGATGAGGACCACGCGGCCGCCGCGCCTGCGCACCTCCTTCATGATCGGCACCGTGTGGAGGTTGGTGGCCATCGGGTTGCGGCCCCAGAGCAGCACGAGGCGGCTCTGCAGCATGTCGGAGGGGTCGTGGCCCGCGCGCACCCCGAAGTCGAGCGCCTGCCCCGCCCGGGCGGCGCCGCTGCAGAGCGAGCCGCTGGTGGTGGTGACGCCGCCCAGCAGGTTCCAGAAGCGCCGGTTCAGGAGCTTGGTAGCGCCCCAGGAGCCGGTACGCTGGTAGTGCATGATCGACAGCGGGCCCGGGTCCGCCACGTAGCCGCGGATCTTCTGGGCCACCAGATCGAGCGCCTCGTCCCAGCCGATCCGCTCCCAGCCTCCGTCGGTCCGCCCGCCGCTCCGCTTGAGGGGATGGAGTTGGCGCTCGGGGCTGTAGACCCGCTCCGGGAAGCGGTAGGTCTTGCCGCAGAGGTAGCCCTGGGTGAACTCGTGATCGGGGTGGCCCTCGAGCTTCACCACGCGACCGTCCTTGACGTGCGCGATGATCCCGCAGCCGTCCGGGCAGTCCAGCGTGCACGAGGTGTAGATCGTCCGTTCCATCCTCTTAGCCGTCTCTCCGTGTCCGGGACGATCGGCGAAGCCGCCGGGGCCGCGCTTTCGCGGGGGGCGCCGGCGCCTTCCACCAGCCGTACTCGCGCCCGGGCCCGCGGCCGGGCGCCGCCACCATGAGGACCTTGGCGTCCACGCGGCCGACGTTCTTGCCCATGTGGGGGATCTCGGCGTTGAAGTAGAGGCAGTCGCCCGCCCGGAGCGGGATCTTCTCGTCGCCGAGCTGGAAGAGGATCTCGCCCTGCAGCACGAACGACAGCTCCTCGCCCGGGTGCGCGGTGAGCACGTCGGAGCGGTTCTTCACCGGGAAGGTGAGCACGAAGGCGTCCATGCGCTGCCCGGGCCAGCCGACCGCCATCGGCTGATAGGTGTAACCGGTGGCCGGCACCTCCTGGGGCGCCCGCCGCTCGGCCGCTCGCACCAGCGCGTAGTTCTGGGTGGCGGTGCCGCCGGAGGCGTCCCGGAAGAGCTGCCCGAGATCGATGCCGACGGTGCGCGTGATGAGGATGAGATTGGCGATCGAGGTCGAAACGCGGCCCCGCTCGAGCCGCGAGAGGAAGGGCTCGGAGAGCCCGGTCTTCTCGCTGAGCGCGCGCAGGGTCAGGCGCTGCGCGCGCCGGGCCTCCCGCAGGCGCGCCGCCACCGCCTGCACCAGTTGCTCGGTCTTCGGGCTTTCGTCCAAGGCAATCTCCGCTTGCTCGAGAGGAAATCACTCGGGTATGCTCCCTGTCAAGCGGAGAGAATCGGCTTGACAGGCTCCGCGCATTCACGCTATTCGGACCGGCAGTACCGAACCACGAGGAGGCTCCGCATGCGCGCACCACGTCTCCTGTCCCTCACGGCGGCCGTCCTCCTGCTCACGCTGGGGGCGGGCCCCGCCGCGGCCCAGGCGCCGATCAAGCTCGGCGACATCAATACCTACAGCGGCATCGGCGCGCCCTTCACCGGGCCGTACCGCCAGGGCGTCGAGATGGCCGTCGAGGAGATCAACGCCAAGGGGGGCGTCCTCGGTCGCAAGCTCGAGGTGCTGTTCCGCGACGACAAGGGCCAGCCCGCGGAGGCGGTCAAGCACGCCCAGGAGCTGGTGGAGTCCGACAAGGTCGTCATGATCACCGGAAGCTTCCTCTCCAACGTGGGCCTCGCGGTGTCCGACTGGGCCAAGCAGAACAAGACGCTGTTCGTGGCCGCGGAGCCGCTCACCGAGGCCATCACGTGGTCGAAGGGCCACGACTACGTCTTCCGGGTCCGTCCGAACACGTACGAGCAGGGCCGGATGCTCGCGGAGAAGGCCGGCAAGATGAAGTACGCGAAGTGGGCGACCATCGGGCCGAACTACGAGTACGGCAAGCGCGCGTGGGAGACGTTCCGCGACCGGCTGAAGGAGCTCAAGCCGGATGTGCAGATCGTGGGCGAGCACTGGCCCACGCTGGGCAAGATCGAGCCCGGCCCGATGGTCACGGCCATCCTCAACCAGAACCCCGACGCGCTCTACGTGTCGCTCTTCGGCTCGGACTGGCTCGCCTTCGTCCGCGAGGCGCAGAAGCGGGGGCTCTTCCAGAAGACGTTCGTGGTGGGGATTCTCCTGGGCGAGCCCGAGTACATCGACCCGCTCGGGGTGGAGGCGCCCGAGGGCATGCTGGTGACCGGCTATCCCTGGTACGACATCCAGCAGCCGGCGCACAAGGAGTTCGTCGCGCGCTTCACCAAGAAGACCGACAAGAATCCCGTGCTCGGCTCGCTCGTCGGGTACGTCACGTACCTCTCGATCTTCGAGGCGATCAAGAAGGCGGGGAGCACCGACACCGACAAGATGATCGCCGCGTTCCGGGATCTGAAGGTCGAGACGCCGATCGGGCCGATCAGCTA
>DATHSW010000185.1:0-2204 GCA_035463855.1 Candidatus Deferrimicrobiaceae bacterium
CTACCGGAAGCGGGGCATGACCTCGCGGGCGAAGAGCTCCATGGAGGCGCGCACCCGATCCTCGGGCAGGCCGCCGAAGTTCATCCAGCACATGACCTGGCCCACGCCCATCTGGCGCATCTGCTCGATGTGGCGGGCCACGGTGTCCGGCGAGCCGAACGCGACGGTCTCGCGGACGAGATCCTCCCACGTGATCTTCGACAGCCGCTCCGCCACCGCGCGGAACCCGGGCTGGAGGCTCGGGTGACTGTCCTCGATGCGCTCGGGCACGAGGAACCTGGCGAAGGACTGCTGGTACCACATCTCCGCGTCCCGGGCCTCGGCCAGCGCCTGGGCGTCGGTCGGCGCCACGTAGATCTGGCGCGAGACGCCCCAGCGGCCGAGGAGCGCCTGGATCTCGCCCGCGGTGCGCCCGACCTTCTGCAGCGTGGCCACGTAGCGGTCGCGGCTGGTCGCGAGCTGCTCGGGGCCGCCGTAGAGCAGCGAGTTGAGCATGGGCCAGCCGCGGAGCGCGGTGCCCTCGATGGAGTCGGGCGACACGCAGACCTGGTAGAGCGGCGGGTGCGGCCGCTGGACGGGCTTCGGGATCACCCGCACCTCGGGGATCCGGTAGAAGCGCCCGTCGTAGCGGAAGCGCTCCTCGGTCCACGCGAGCTGGAGGATCTGCACCGCTTCGTCGAAGCGCTCCCGGCTCTCGATCTGGGGGACGCGGTAGCCGCTGAACTCGGACGGGCGATTGCCGCGCCCCACGCCCACATCGAGCCGGCCGTTCGAGATGATGTCCACCAGCGCCATCTGCTCGGCGAGGCGGATCGGGTCGTGGAAGGGCAGGATGGCCGCGGCCAGCCCGATCCGGACGCGCGACGTCCGCGAGGCCACCGCGGAGGCCAGGGTGGCCGGGTCCACCGAGAGCCCGTAGTCGATGAAGTGGTGCTCGGTGAGCCACACCTCGTCGAAGCCCAGCTCCTCCGACCGCACCATCTGATCCAGCTCGCGGCGGATGATGTCGGGATGACGATGACCGGGCGGGGCCTGCAGGAAGAAGTAGGTGCCGAAGCGCATCACGCCACCCCCAGGTACCGCGTCTTCACGTCGTCGTTGCCCATCAGCTCCGCCGGCGTCCCGCTGTGGACGATCTGCCCCCGGCTCAGCACGTGCACCCGGTCGGCCACCGACAGGGCCAGCGCCAGGTTCTGCTCCACCAGCAGGATCGACAGCCCGCTCCGCTTGAGCTCCGCGATCACCCGCCCGACCTCGCGCACCAGCAGGGGCGCGAGGCCCTCGGTCGGCTCGTCCATCAGCAGCAGATCGGGGTTGGACATGAGCGCCCGCCCGATCGCCAGCATCTGCTGCTCGCCGCCCGAGAGCTTGTTGGCGCGATTGCCCGCCCGCTCGCGGAGCCGCGGAAACAGAGCATACACCTGCTCGAGGCTCCACCGCCCGGCCCCGCGGCGGGCCACGTCGAGGTTCTCCCGCACGCTCAGCGAGGGGAACACCCGCCGGCCCTGCGGGACCAGGGCCATGCCCAGCTCCACCATGCGGAACGGGGGCAGCCGGGTGAGCTCGGTGTCCTTGTAGCGCACGCCTCCCTCGCGCGGCGGCGTGAAGCCCACGATGGTGCGGATCAGCGTGGTCTTGCCCATCCCGTTGCGGCCCAGGATGGCCAGCACCTCGCCCGGGGTCACGCGCAGCGAGATGCCCTGCAGCACGTGGCTCTCGCCGTAGTAGGTGTGGACGCCCTCCACCTCAAGCGCCAAGGTAGATCTCCTTCACCTGCGGGTCGGCCTTCACCTGCTCGCGCGGGCCGTCGGCGATGACGCGGCCGTAGTGCAGCACGGTGACCATCTCGGACAGCTCCAGCGCGATGTCCATGTCGTGCTCGATCATCAGCACGGTGATCGCGGGATCGAGCCGGCGCAGCAGGCCGGCCATCAGCCGCGACTCCGCCGGCGAGAGACCGGCGGTGGGCTCGTCCAGCAGCAGCACCCGCGGCTGCCCGGCGAGGGCCAGCGCGATCTCGAGCTGGCGCTGCTCGCCGTGGGAGAGGTTGCGCACGACCGCGTCGGCCAGGCTCCCCAGCTCGAGGCGCTCGAGCGCGGCCCGCGCCCGCTCGAGCAGGGCCGGATAGCGGCCGACCGGGCGGAGCATCGAGAAGCGCACCGGCGAGTGGGCCTGCACCGCGAGCAGGCAGTTCTCCAGCACGC
>DATHSW010000186.1:0-4436 GCA_035463855.1 Candidatus Deferrimicrobiaceae bacterium
ATCCTGGCCGCGATGTCGTGCGGGATCGTGCACACCCCGTGCTGGTCGCCGTGGACCAG
Source organism: Candidatus Deferrimicrobiaceae bacterium (assembly GCA_035463855.1). Classification (GTDB taxonomy): domain Bacteria; phylum Methylomirabilota; class Methylomirabilia; order Rokubacteriales; family CSP1-6; genus CAMLFJ01. Next base: position 60 of record DATHSW010000186.1, read on the forward strand.
GTCGCCCGGCTTGATCAGCACGCCGCCCACCTTGATCGGGATGCCGAAGTCCACCATGTGCACGTTGGCGTGCGAGACCGACACGTGGGCCGCGCAGAACTGGAAGCCGAGCGCCCGGACCTCGTCGAGATCGCGCACCGAGCCGTCGGTGATTACGCCCACGCAGCCGAGCGCGCGGTGGATGTTCGCCTGCACCTCGCCCCACTGGGCGCCCTGACCGCGGGGGTCGTCCAGGTCGTGGACCACGATCACCCGCGGCGCCGGGATGGTCTGGACATAATCCCACCAGCCGTAGGTGCTGGCCCGGTGGCCCTCGATCGGCCCCTGCTCGGCCCGGATGACGCAGGGGACCGCGTAGCCGACCATCGGCCCCATCTCGGGAAAGAGGGCGCGGATGTCCGACGAGAGGTTGCCCTGCTCCCGGGGCCTCACCTTGAAGGTCTCGATGGCGTTGGCGACGCTGGGGCTGGTGATCTTCTTGAGCGCTTCGATCTCTTGCGTGGTGAGCGGCACGATGTCCTCCGTGTGGGGGTGGCGGCTGGGTCGGATCAGATAGTGCCCTTTCGCCGCTCCGTGAGCAACTGCTCGAGCTGCGGGATGATCTGGCGCACCGCGCCCAGGTTCGGGTTCACGCGCAGGGCCCGCCGGAAGTACTCGAGCGCCCGCTCGGGCTGGTCGAGCTGCAGGTAGAGCTGCCCGTAGCCGGCCAGGGCCCCGAAGTGGACCGGATTGCGCTTCATCACCTCGTCGCAGTCCCGGAGCGACTTCTCGTGCTCGCCCATGAAGAAGTAGACGGTGGCGCGCTTGTTCCAGGCCTCCGCGAAGTCGGGCTTGCGCTGGATCACCTTCGTGAAGGTCTCCACCGCGGCCGGGCCGTCGCCCCGGTTCATCTGCTCGATCCCGATCTGGAGCAGGCTGTCGGCCTCCGTATCGCCGGAGCGGCTCCAGACCTGCCAGACCGAGTGCTCGGCGAGCGCGCGGATCACCTCGTCCTGGTCCGAGAGCGCCCCGATCAGGACGGGGGCGTCCGCGATGACGCCGACCTCCCCCAGCCAGGCGGTGGCGTGCCGACGCGTCTCGAGATCGGGACTCTGGACGCCGGCCAGCGCCTGCTCCCGGGTGAGCGGCCCCTTGGCCTGGGCGGCGGCGCCGGACGCGAAAAGCCCCAGCGCCAGGGCGAGAGCGGCCAGGGCCGTGGCCGCGCGGCTCACGTGCGTCCCACCAGCTTGAGGAATGCCGTTTCGTCGAGCGTGGCGACACCCAGGCGCTTGGCGTCGTCGGCCTTGGACCCCGCGTCCTCGCCCACGACCACATAGTCCGTCTTCTTCGACACCGAGCCGGTGACCCGGCCGCCCATGCGGATGATCAGGTCCTTGGCCTGGTCGCGGCTCAGCGTCGCGAGGCCGCCGGTCAGCACCAGGGTCTTGCCCTCGAGCGGCCGGGGGCCCTCGGTGTGGCCCTCCTCGGTCATGGCGACGCCCGCCGCGGCCAGCCGCTCGATGGTGGCGCGGTTGCGCGGCTCGGCGAGGAAGGTCGTCACCGCCTGGGCGATCTGGGGCCCGATGCCGTAGATGTCGTTGATGTCGGCCTCGGTGGCGGCGAGCAGGCGCTCCATGGTGCCGAAGCGCGCGGCCAGGAGCTGGGCGGCGCGCTCGCCCACCATGCGGATGCCCAGGGCGTTGAGCAGCCGCGAGAGGCCGCGCGTCTTCGAGGCTTCGATCGCCCGGTGGAGGTTCTGGGCCGACTTCTCGGCCATGCGCTCGAGGTCGGCCAGGGTGTCCACCGAGAGCCCGTAGAGATCGGCGAAGTCCCGCACGAGCCCGCGGTCCACGAGCTGGCGAATGAGCACTTCCCCCAGGCCCTCGATGTCCATCGCCCGGCGCGAGCCCCAGTGGAAGAGGCGCTCGCGGAGCTGGGCGGGACAGGCGGTGTTCGTGCAGCGCCACACCGCCTCGCCCTCGGCCCGGACCGCGGCCCCACCGCAGGCCGGGCAGTGGGTCGGCATCCGGAACGGCTCGGGCGCGGGGTCGGGGCGCCTGGCCGCGACCACCTGGACCAGGTAGGGGATGACGTCGCCCGCGCGCTCGATCAGCACCGTGTCGCCCACGCGCACGTCCTTGCGGCGGACCTCGTCCTCGTTGTGCAGGCTCACGTTGGACACCGTGACGCCGGCCAGCTCCACCGGCTCGAGCTGCGCGGTGGGGGTGAGCGCGCCGGACTTGCCCACGTTGATCGTGATGCCGAGCACGCGGGTGGTGGCCTGGCGCGCCGCGAACTTGTAGGCGATGGCCCAGCGCGGGTGGTGCGCGGTGGCGCCGAGCCGCCGCTGCTGCTCGAGATCGTCCACCTTGACCACCGCGCCGTCGGCGTCGTAGGCGAGCGCGTCCCGCTCGGCCTCGAGCCGGCCGAAGTAGGCCAGTACCGCGTCCAGGTCCCGGCAGCGCTCGGACCGCGGGTTCACCGGGAAGCCGCTCGCCTTCAACGCCTCGAGCCGGTCCCAGTGCGAGCGCAGGGCCGGCGGCTCGAGCACGCTCACGTGGTAGAGGAAGATCTCGAGCGGGCGCGCCGCGGTCACCGCGGGGTCCTTCTGCCGCACCGCTCCCGCCGCCGCGTTCCGAGGATTGGCGAAGACCGGCTGCCCGGCCTCCTCGAGCCCCGCATTGAGCCGGGCGAAGGCCTCGCGCGGCATGTAGACCTCCCCACGGACCTCGAGCTTGGCGGCTCCCTCGAGGGGGCCGCCCAGGGTGGCCGGGATGGACTGGATCGTGCGTAGGTTCCGGGTGATGTCCTCGCCGATGCGGCCGTCGCCCCGCGTCGCGCCCCGGACGAAGCGCCCCCGCTCGTACAGCAGCGCCACGCCGAGCCCGTCGATCTTGGGCTCGCACACGTACCCGGGCGTCACTCCGGGCAGCGCCCGCCTCACCCGGGCCTCGAACTCGCGCAGGTCCTCGGCGGCCATGGCGTTGTCGAGCGAGAGCATGGCCACGAGGTGCTCGACGGGGGCGAAGACCTCGGCGCGGCGGCCCCCCGGTCGCTGGGTGGGGCTGTCCGGGGTGATCAGCTCCGGGTGGGCCTGCTCGAGGGCGACCAGCTCGCGCCAGAGGCGGTCGTACTCGGCGTCGCTGATCTCGGGCCGGCTCTCGACGTAGTAGAGGTAGTTGTGGCGGTTGATCTGCTCGCGTAGCTCGTCGAGGCGCGCGCTGACGTCGGCCGGGGCGCTCATGGCGGTCCTCAGGATAACAACCGGCCCCCACCCGCGCCATCTCTAGCGCGGCGCCCGCCGGATGGACTGCTCGAGCTCCGGCGTCACCCGGCGCATCTCCTCGGAGATGCGCGCCGCATCGAGCGCGGTGCCGATCGCGCGGGGCGTGATCAGCAGCAGCAGCTCGGTCTTCTCGATCGTGGTCTGGACGGAGCCGAAGAGGTAGCCGAGGATCGGGATGCGGTTGAGCCACGGGATGCCGATGCGGATGCGGGTGCGCTTGTTCTGGATGAGCCCGCCCAGCACCAGGGTCTGGTTGTTCAGCAGCACCACCGAGGTCTCCGCCTCGCGCTTGGTGAAGCGGGGCGAGTTGATCGGGGGCGGCTCGTTCTCGCCCACCTCGTTGACCTCCTGCTTGACGTCCAGCGCCACCGTGCCCTGCTCCCCGATGCGCGGGGTCACGGTCAGGATGATGCCCGCGTCCCGGTACTCCACGGTCTGGGTGATCGCGTTGCCGGTGATGCCGCCGGTCGCCACCGGCACCTGCTGGGAGGTGACGATGGGCACCGAGGTGGACACGTTGATCACCGCCTTGCGGTTCTCGGCGGTCATGATCGACGGGTTCGAGAGCACGTTGACGCGATTCTCGCTGGCGAGCGCGTTGAGCGCGGCCAGGAACTTGTCGGCGGCGAACGTGAAGACGTTGAAGCCGAGCGGCACCGCGCCGCCGAAGGGGATGATCGACTGGGCGGGGCGGCCGGGAATCACGCCCGAGGGCGACGAGCTGACGTCGAAGCGCCCGGACCGGACGGCCCACTCGATGCCGAGCTTGGTGTCGTCGGTCAGCGTGACCTCCGCGGCCAGCACCTCGATCAGCACCTGGCGCGGCATCTTGTCGAGCTTGCGGATCGTCTCCTCGATCTCGCTCCAGAGCCGCGGGTAGGTGGTCACGATGATCGCGTTGGTGACCTCGTCGGCGACGAAGCGGATCTCGACGCTGGGCGGTGCGCCCTCGCCGGAGACGCCCGGGAAGCCGGTCGGCGCACCCGCGGCCCGTGGCGCCGTCGAGATGATCGGCGCCGGGCTCGGCAGCAGCGGCGATGGGAAGGGTGTGGGCGCGGCGACCCGGCCGGCGTAGGAGGTGGACAGTCCGGAGATGCTGGAGGTGCCCACCT
>DATHSW010000187.1:0-8024 GCA_035463855.1 Candidatus Deferrimicrobiaceae bacterium
ACTCCAAGATGGTGGTCACCGGGGACATCACCCAGGTGGATCTGCCGGCCAGCCGCCCTTCCGGCCTGATCGAGGTGCAGACCGTGCTGCTGGGGATCGACGGCATCCGCTTCATCTATTTCGACGATCGGGACGTCGTGCGCCACGATCTCGTCTCCTCCATCGTGCGCGCCTACGACCGGGTCCACAAGCCGTGATGGGGTCAGCCGTGATGGGGTCAGGTCTTACATTCCGACATTCCGGGCGCTGCATGACTCACCGGCCGGCCGAACAATGTCGGAATGTAAGACCTGACCCCGCCGCGTGATGCCGGTCGCGGTCTCCAATCTCCAGCGAAGGTCCCGCGTGTCGCCGGCCCGGCTTCGGGCGGTGGCCTGCTGCGCCCTTGCCGCGCTCGGCCAGGCCCACCGGGAGGTGCACGTCACAGTGGTGGACGATCGGCGCATCCGAGCCCTCAACAGGCGCTATCTCGGCGCACGGCGGGCCACCGACGTGCTCGCCTTCGACCTGGCGGGCCCCGGGCCGGCCCGTCTCTGGGGCGAGGTGATCGTCTCCGCGGAGACGGCGGCCCGCCAGGCCCGCCGGCTCGGGGTGCCCCTGGCCGCGGAGCTGGATCTGCTGGTGGTGCACGGCCTCCTGCACCTGGCCGGCTACGACGATCACGATCCTCGCCGGGCCCGCCGCATGCACGAGCGCGCGCGTGAGATCCTGGCCGGGCGGTCGCCCCGCTCGGCCCCCGCGCGGCTCTGGGCCGGGCTCCTCGAGGCCTGATGCCGCCGGGGCATCGCGCGGGCTTCGTCGCCCTGGTGGGCCGCCCCAACGTGGGCAAGTCCACCCTGCTCAACCGCCTGGTCGGTGAGAAGATGGCCATCGTCTCGCCGCGCCCCCAAACCACCCGGACCCGCATCACCGGGATCCGCCACCTGCCCGGCGCCCAGATCGTGTTCGTGGACACGCCGGGGCTCCACGCGCCCGCGGGCCGGCTCGGCCAGCTCATGGCGAAGACGGCCGAGCGCGCGGTCGAGGACGTCGACCTCGTCTGCTTCGTGGCGGAGGCGACCGAGGATCCGGCCCGCCTGGACCGCGTCGCCCTCGACCGCCTGAAGGCGTGCCGCGCCCCGGTGTACTGCTGTCTCAACAAGACGGATCTGGTGACTCCGAAGTCCCGCCTGCTCCCGCTCATCGCGGCCTACCGGGTGGCCTACCCGTTCGCGGAGATCGTCCCGGTGTCGGCCGAGAGCGGCGAGAACTGTGAGCGGCTCCTCGAGCTGATCGTGGCGGCTCTGCCCGAGCGCCCGGCCTACTTCCCGCCGGACGCGCTGACCGATCAGCCGGAGACGTTCTGGGTGGCGGAGGCCATCCGGGAGAAGATCTTCCGGCTCACCCACCAGGAGGTTCCGTATGCGTGCGCGGTGCGGGTGGAGGAGCTGACCGAGCGGCGCCGCCCCGAGTGTCTGTACATCCGCGCCACCATCTTCGTGGAGCGCGATTCGCAGCGCGGGATCGTGATCGGCAAGGGCGCGACCATGCTCAAGCGCATCGGGGCCGCGGCCCGGACCGATCTCGAGCGCTTCTTCGGCATCAAGGTCTACCTGGACCTGAGCGTGCGAGTCCGCTCGGACTGGCGCAAGGACGAGAAGGCGCTCCGGGAGTTCGGCTTCCTCTTGACGTCCTGACATGGCGCTGCACAAGACCCGCGCGGTGGTGATCGGGCGGCGCGCCTTCGGCGAGAGCGACCGCCTCGTGGACTTCTACACCCGGGAGTACGGCAAGGTGCGGGGCATCGCCCGCTCGGCCCGCCGGCCCCGGTCGCGCTTCGGCAGCGCGCTCGAGCTGTTCACGCTCGGCGAGATGGTGTTCTTCGACACCGGCCGGAGCGAGCTGGTCCAAGTCGACCACTTCGACATCGTGCGCCCCTTCGTGGGCGTGCGCGAGCACCTCGAGCGCCTGGGCCAGGGCGCGTGGGCGGTGGAGGTGGTCACGCGCCTCTCCGCCGACCGCGATCCGCATCCCGCCCTCTTCGCGCTGCTGGTGCGGGCGCTCGCCGCGCTCGAGACTGCCCGCCGCCCCGGGCGGGTCTCGGTCTGCTTCGGCCTCCGGGCGGTGGATCTGCTCGGTCATCGCCCGCGGATCGACCGCTGCGTGTCCTGCGGCCGGCCCGCCCCCTTTCCGAGCGCGGCTCTCGATGTGACCGCGGGCGGGCTCGTCTGCGCCGGCTGCCGCCCGGGACCCGACGCGATCACCCTCTCGGGCGGGCTCCTGGGAACCCTGACGCGGCTCCGCGCACTCTCCTGGGAGGAAGCGCTCCGGCTCAACCTGGCCGCGGAGCTCGACGCGGAGCTGGCCGCGGTGCTGGAGGGCCTGGTGGCGCGCCTCATGGGGCGATATCCGCTGTCCTCGCGCTTCCTCACCCAGACGCGCCGCTCGCTCTCGGTGGTGTCCGAGCCCTCCCCCCCGCGGCCGTAGTCCTCCTCTCCCGGTTGGGGAGCGGGCAGGGTGGGGGGCGCGGGCGCTTCTCACCGCTGTGCTATCCTGGCCGCCATGGTCTCGATGGACACGCTCGTGTCTCTCTGCAAGCGCCGCGGATTCGTCTTCCAGTCGAGCGAGATCTACGGCGGCACCGGCTCGTGCTGGGACTACGGCCCGCTGGGGGTCGAGCTGAAGGGCAACATCAAGCGAGTCTGGTGGCGGGACTTCGTGCAGCGCCGACCGGACATGGTGGGAATCGACGCCTCGATCCTGATGCACCCCATGGTCTGGAAGGCGAGCGGCCACCTGGACCACTTCACCGACCCGATGGTGGACTGCCGCGAGTGCAAGCTGCGGTTCCGGGCCGATCAGGTGGACGCGCTGCCGTGGACTCACTACTGCCCGGCCACCAAGGGCAACAAGTTCACGATCCCGGCCGGGGAGCCGTGCGGTCATTGCGGCGCCCGGCGGACGTTGTGCCCGGATTGCGGCAAGGGCGAGCTCACGACCCCGCGCCAATTCAATCTCATGTTCAAGACGTTCATGGGCCCCGTGGAGGAAGACGCCGCGGTCACCTACCTTCGCCCCGAGACCGCCCAGGCGATGTTCGTCAATTTCGAGAACGTGCTGCAGTCGATGCGGCTCAAGCTGCCCTTCGGCATCGCCCAGGCTGGCCGGTCCTTCCGCAACGAGATCACGCCCGGTAACTTCATCTTCCGCACGCGCGAGTTCGAGCAGATGGAGATCGAGTACTTCGTCAACCCCCACGACCGCGTCGAGGGGCGGCCGGCCGACGAGTACTGGCACGACCGCTGGATCGAGGACTGTCTGGCGTGGTTCCGGCGCTACGGGCTGCGTGACGAGAACCTGCGCCTGCGCGAGCACGAGCGGGACGAGCTATCCCACTACTCCAAGCGTACCGTCGACATCGACTACCGCTTTCCGATCGGCTGGAGCGAGCTGATGGGGATCGCGAACCGTACCGACTTCGACCTCAAGCAACACGCGAAGGCGAGCGGCAAGTCGCTCACCTACTTCGATGAGGAGCGGAAGGAGCACGTGGTCCCGTACGTGGTCGAGCCCGCCGCCGGGGTGGATCGGGCTCTGCTCGCCTTCCTCGCCGACGCCTACCTCGAGGAGGAGGTGCGCGGCGAGAAGCGGATCGTGCTGCGCTTTCACCCCGAGCTCGCGCCGGTCAAGGTGGCGGTGCTGCCGCTCCTGAAGAAGCGCGAGGACATCGTGCGCACCGCGCACGCCATCCGCGACGACCTGGCCCGACACTGGAGAGTGGTGTACGACGACACCGCCGCCATCGGGCGGCTCTACCGCCGGCAGGACGAGGTCGGGACGCCTTACTGCGTGACGGTCGACGTGCAGACGGTGGGCGACACCGACAAGGGGGAGCGGGCGGATGGCAAGGTGACCATCCGGGATCGCGACTCGATGGAGCAGATCCGCGTCCCCGAGTCTCGCCTGGGCGAGGTCTTCGGCGAGCTGCTGGGCGGCCAGCGCTGGGCCGACGTCGCGGCTCGGGTGGGACGCGCCTAGGACTGCGGAGGCGGCGTCCCGCTCGGGGGCGGCAGGGCGGGCGCCGGGGGCGCGGCTCCCGGGAGCGGCAGCAGGGGCGGCTCGAAGCGGGGCGGAGACACGCCGGGGGCGTACCGCGCAGGACCGCACGTCTCCTTCGGCTCGGTTCCCGCGATGAAGGCCATCGTCACCGGGCGCACGCAGCCCCCACCCGTGTTGAGGTCGATCGGGACCAGCACCACGCGCTCGGGGATCGGGAAGTCCTCCGCGGGCGTGCCCGCCAGCGCCTCCCGCATGAACGTCGTCCAGATCGGTACCGCCACCCGCGAGCCGGTCTCGTCCTTGCCGAGGCTGCGAGGACGGTCGTAGCCGACCCACACCCCGGTCACCAGCTGTGGGGTGTAGCCGATGAACCACGCGTTCGAGTAGTCGTTGGTGGTCCCGGTCTTGGCCGCGGCGGGACGGCCCAGGGCCCGCGCCGCCACGCCGGTGCCCCGCTCGATGGTGCCCCGCAGCATGTGGGTCATGACGAACGCCAGCTCCGGCGAGACCACCTGCTTGCTGAGCGGGGCGTTCTCCTCGAGCAGCTTGCGCTGGGAATCGAGCACGTAGCGGATGGCGGTCGGCCGCATCCAGGTGCCCTGGTTGGCGAGCGCGCCGTACGCGGACGTGATCTCGAGCAGGGTGAGATCGGAGGTCCCGAGGGCGATCGACAGGTTCTCCCCGAGCGGGCTCTCCACCCCGAGGCGTCGGGCGATGTCCACCGTGCGGCGGATACCGTTCTTCTCCAGCACCTTCACCGCCGCCACGTTGACCGATTCCTCCAGGGCCTGCTGGTAGGTGATCGGCCCGCGGAACTTACGGTCGTAGTTGTCGGGCTTCCACGGCTTGCCGTTCCGGCCGGCCGGGAACTCGATGGGCGAATCGTCCACCACGCTGGCCGGCGTCTGGCCCGACTCCAGCGCGGCCAGGTAGACGAAGGCCTTGAAGGCCGACCCGGGCTGGCGGCGCGCCTGGACCGCGCGGTTGAACTCGCTCTTGAAGAAGTCGTAACCGCCCACCATCGCCTTGATGTAGCCGGTCTGAGGATCGATGGTGAGCAGCGCCCCTTCCGGGCGCTCGGGAGTCGCGGGGGCCGTGTCCTTGATGGCGGCGACCCGGCGGGACTCGAGCGCCCGGAGCCCCTCGCGCAGGGAGCGCTCGGCCTTGACCTGCGTGAGCGGCGACAGGGTGGTGTAGACGTGCATGCCGCCCTTGAAGACGAGATCGGCCCCGTACTGGGCCTCGAGCTGCTGCTGCACGTACTCGAGATAGTACTGGCCGGTGGTGCGGCGCCGCTCGGGCGGGATGAGGCCCAGCGCGGTGTCGGAGACTTTCTTGGCCTGCGGGCCGGTGAGGGATCCGACGTCCACCATGCGGGCGAGCACGGTGGCGCGGCGCCGCTTGGCCGCTTCCGGATGCTCGAAGGGCGAATAGGTGGAGGGCGCCTTCGGGAGACCAGCCAGGAGGGTGGACTCGGCCAGGCTCAGCTCGGTCACCGACTTGCCGAAGAAGGTGCGCGAGGCGGCCTCGACGCCGAAGGCGCCGTGGCCGAAGTAAATCTGGTTGAGATACATCTCGATGATGCGGTCCTTCGAGTAGCGACGCTCCAGCTCGAGCGCCAGTACCGCCTCCTTCAGCTTGCGCTCCAGGCTCTTGTCGGGGGTGAGGAAGAGCACCTTGGCGAGCTGCTGGGTGATCGTGCTGCCCCCCTCCACGATGCGGCCGCGCCGGAAGTTCTGGTAGACCGCGCGCGCGATGCCCATGGGATCCACTCCGTAGTGGGAGTAGAAGCGCGCGTCCTCGGTGGCGATGATGGCCTCGCGGAGCGCCTTCGGGATCTGGGCGAGGGGTACGAAGATGCGGCGCTCGACGTGGAACTCGGTGATGAGCTCGTCGTTGTCGTCGTAGACCTTGGTGCCCTCGCTCGCGTCGTAGCGCTCGAGCTGGGAGACCGCGGGCAGCGAGCCCGGCAGGATGGTCAGCACCCAGAAAGCGGAAGCGGCGACGCCCAGGCCCGTCACGAGGACCGCCACCAGCACGGCCATGGCCGCCCAGCGGACCCAGCGCCGGCGCCGGAGCGCGGCGCGTTTGGAGCGTCGGTCTCCCGCCATGGATTGCTATTATACAGGCGTGAATACGGCCTCCACAGCGGATCAGCAGCTCGCCCGCATCCGCCGGGGCGCCGCCGAGATCATCGTCGAGGCCGAGCTGCGGGCCAAGCTCGAGCGCTCCCTGAAGACGGCTACCCCGCTCAAAGTCAAGCTGGGCCTCGACCCGACCGCGCCCGATCTCCACCTGGGGCACACGGTGGTGCTCCAGAAGCTCCGCGACTTCCAGGACCTAGGGCATCAGGTCATCATCATCATCGGCGACTTCACCGGGATGATCGGCGACCCGACCGGCCGCTCGGAGACCCGGCGGCCGCTCACGTGGGACGAGATCCGCGAGAACGCGGAGACGTACAAGGCCCAGCTCGGCAAGGTGCTCGACATGGCGCGCACGCAAGTGCGCTTCAACTCGGAGTGGCTCGGGCCGCTCACCTTCGAGCAGATCATCCGCGAGACCGCGCACCTGACGGTCGCGCGGATCCTGCAGCGGGAGGACTTCTCCGCGCGCTACGCGTCGGGTCGGCCGATCAGCCTCCACGAGTTCCTCTATCCGCTCGCGCAGGGCTACGATTCGGTCGCGCTCGGTGCCGACGTCGAGCTGGGCGGCACCGATCAGACGTTCAACCTGCTCGTGGGCCGCGATCTGCAGCGCGCGCACGGCCTGGAGGCGCAGGTCGCGCTCACCGTGCCGATCCTTGAGGGCCTCGACGGCGTGCAGAAGATGTCCAAAAGCCTCGGCAACTACGTGGGCATCAACGAGCCGCCGTCCGAGATGTACGGCAAGCTCATGTCGGTCTCCGACGCGCTGATGTTCCGCTATTTCGAGCTGGCGACGCGCGTGCCCGAGGAAGAGATCGCGGGGCTCCGGACCTTGCACCCGATGGAGGCCAAGAAGCGCCTGGCCCGCACGGTAACCGCGATGTACCACGGCGAGGCTGCGGCCGCGGTGGCTGAGGCCGCCTTCTCCCGGGTCGTCCAGGGCAGGGAAGTGCCTGAAAATATTGAATTTATCAGGCTAACTACCCCATTGGACAGTGAGCCGGCCTGGAAGGTGGTCGCGTGGGCCGGGATGGTCGGGTCGAACTCCGAGGCCCGGCGCCAGATCCAGCAGGGGGCCGTGGAGGTGGATGGGAGCCGGGTGACCGACCCGAACCAGAAAATCGGGGCGTCGGCGGAGAGCCGGCTGCTCCAGGTCGGGAAGCGCAAGTTCAAGCGGTTCGTGCTTGAGAAGGAATGACTTGACAGCCTAACCCCCGATCCGTATTATCACTCCTTGCCCATCCCTCCGGGCTTTTGCCGTAGGGGGGTGTTGAGAGAAGTCAGCCGGTCCGAATCAGTCCGCTGGCCTCGATTCAACCTGAGGGGTTCGCAACCCCGCCGCTCTTTGAAAATCGCATATGTTACTGGCTCACCGAGAAGTGTGAGCACCATCCGTAACTACTGAGTACCTTGCGCTCGACCGAAGCAACATCTTGGTTGGGCTTTTAGGGACCAGGGTTCAAGTTTGTCGATTCATTCATGGCGAGTTTGATCCTGGCTCAGAGCGAACGCTGGCGGCGTACTTAACACATGCAAGTCGAACGGGGATCATCGGGTTAGCAATAATTCGGTGGTCCTAGTGGCGCACGGGTGAGTAACACGTGGGTGACCTGCCCTTGAGTTCGGGATACCCCCTCGAAAGGGGGGCTAATACCGGATACGTTCCCTGGTTGAGAGACTGGGGAGGAAAGGTGGCGCAAGCTGCCGCTCTTGGAGGGGCTCGCGGCCTATCAGCTAGTTGGCGGGGTAACGGCCCACCAAGGCTATGACGGGTAGCTGGTCTGAGAGGACGACCAGCCACACGGGGACTGAGACACGGCCCCGACTCCTACGGGAGGC
>DATHSW010000188.1:0-16596 GCA_035463855.1 Candidatus Deferrimicrobiaceae bacterium
GCATCGTGGCGGGCGACCGCATGGACAAGCTCTGCCGTGAGAAGGCGCGGGCGCGCGGGTGGACGCCCGAGCAGGTGTACCAGGAGTACGTGGACGAGATGGCTCTGCGCCGGGTGACCACGGCCCAGGACATCGCCAATGCCGTGCTGTTCCTGGTCTCCGAGGACTCCAGGAACATGACCGGCCAGTCGGTCACGGTGGACGGCGGCTGGGACGTCTGACCGCCGGGAACTCCCGGCCGAGGCCGCCGGCGGCGGGGGAAGCAAGGGGGCCGACCGCCTCGTCCTGGTAGGGGTCAGGTCTTACATTCCGACATTTCTGGCGCTTCGCGACTCACCTTCACGCGAAAAAATGTCGGACTGTAAGACCTGACCCCCTTCTAGGCGAAGCCGTAGAGGCGGGCGGCGTTGTCGCAGATGATCGCGCGGCGGGTCGCGGCCGGGAGGTGGCCGAGCTCGCGGGCGATGTACTCGCGGGAGTCGGGCCACACGCCGTCGGGGTGCGGGAAGTCGGAGCCCCACATCACCTTGTCCACCCCGAGCTCGTCGAGGAGCTTCACGCCCACCGGATCGGTCTGGTAGGTCGCCCAGACCTGGCGCTTCCAGTAGTCGCTGGGCGGCATGGTGAGCGAGAGATCCTTGAACTGGTCCTCCCACTCGCCGTCCATGCGCCACAGGATGTAGGGGATCCAGCCGATCCCCGCCTCGCCCAGCACGACGCGCAGCCGCGGATAACGCTCCAGCACGCCGCCGTAGATCATGGCCATGAGGATGTTGGCCATGTTGATCTGGAAGCCGGTGATGTGGGTGGCGAAGGCCACGCGGGCCGCGCGCTTCTGCGCGTCGGTCACGTCGGCGCCCGCGCGGGTGAGATCGGAGCCGAGGAACACGAGCTTCTGGAGATCCTCGGGCAGCCGGCTGCCGATCGTGTGGAAGTGCAGCGGCAGGCCGCTCGCGCTGATCACCTCCCAGAGCGGATTCCAGTAGGGATCCCAGAGCGGGGTGAGATCCGCGGAGTTGGCGATGTCGAGCCCGCGCACCGCGCCGCGCTTGGCCACCCGCTCCACCTCCGCGATCGCGGCGTCGATGGGCGTGTTCGGGATCGACGCGAGCCCGGCGAAGCGCTCCGGGTGCGTGGAGCAGAAATCGGCGAGCCACTCGTTGTAGACCCGCATGACCTCCACGACCGCCTCCGGATCGTTCATGCGCCCGGTCGCCCCCAGGATCCCGTAGAGCACCTCGGCCTGCACGCCGTCGAGGTCCTGGTCCCGTAGCCGCAGCGCCGGCTCGGTCAGCCGCCGGATGCCGCGCTTGCCGTCCGCGTAGAGGCCGGTCTCGGCCATGCGGTCGGCGCGATGGATGCGCCCCGGCACGTACTCGCGCCCCGCCGAGCCCATGCCGCAGGCGAGCCCGAGGTTGGCGCCCTTCTTCGTGACCCACGTGGGGCCCTTGGGGGTGTCGATCACGTGGGGCATGCGCTCCCGCAGCGCGGGACTCGCGTTGGCGGTGAAGAGGTCCGGCGGCAGCCAGCAGAGGTCGAGGTGGCAATCGGCGGAGATCATCTCGTAGCGCATGGGTCCCTCCCCGGGGGCGAGCTGAGGGCCCGATGATATAATCCCCGCGCTCACCCCACAAGACGGTAGGAGCGAGGCCACCATGAAGACATTCCGCCTCTACACCGGCAAGGACGGGCAGTCCCACATCGAACCGATCGATCTCGCCCGCACCCCCTCGTGGACGAAGGGGCTCGCGACCACCCAGATCTCCTTCCGGGAGAGCCCGGCCGGCAACTTCATCGACTGGCATCCCGCCCCGCGGCGCCAGTTCGTGATCATCCTCTCGGGTCAGCTCGAGATCGGCCTGGGCGACGGCTCCAAGCACGTCTTCGGCCCCGGCGACGCGCGGCTGGTGGAGGACACCACCGGGAAGGGGCACACCACCCGGGTCCACGGCAACCAGCCCTGCCTCACCGCCACCATCCCCCTCGAGGAGCAATGAGATGGCCGCCAAGATCCTGTTCGCCCCCAGGCAGTCCGACGCGGTCATCGAGATCGCCCGCTCCCTCACGCCCGCCGGGTTCGAGCTGCTGATCGCCGACATCGGGACGCCCGAGTTCTACGCGGCGGCCGGGCAGGCCGAGTACTACCTGGGGCTGGCCCGCCAGATGGGCGGAGAGTTCTTCCGCTCCGCGCCCAACCTCAAGCTGGTGCAGCTCCTCTCCGCGGGTTACGACCGGGTGGACATCGAGGCCGCGCGCAAGGCGGGGGTGCCGGTGTCCAACAACGGCGGCGCGAACGCGATCGCGGTGGCCGAGCACACCCTCATGCTGATCCTGGCGGTGCTCAAGCGGGTGGTCCGCTTCCACAACGACGTGGTGGCGGGGAAGTGGCGGGTGGGGGGCTTCGACGACCAGCGGGTGTACGAGCTGTCGCGCCGCACGCTCGGCATCGTGGGGCTCGGCAACATCGGCAAGAAGGTGGCGCGGCGGGCCGCCGCCTTCGACATGCCCGTGCAGTACTACGACATCGCCCGGCTCACCGAGGCGGAGGAGGACGCGCTCGGCGTCCGCTTCGTGCTGCTGCCCGAGCTGCTGCGCACCTCCGACGTGGTGAGCCTGCACGTGCCGCTCGACGACTCCACGCGCCACCTGATGGGCGCGCCCGAGTTCGCCCAGATGAAGCCGGGCGCGATCCTGATCAACACCTGCCGGGGCCCGGTGGTGGACGAGGCCGCGCTCTACCAGGCGCTCAAGGGCGGCCAGGTCGCGGCGGCCGGGCTCGACGTGCTGGTGGACGAGCCGCCCGCCAAGGACCATCCGCTCTTCACGCTGCCGAACGTGACGCTGACCCCGCACTCGGCGGGGCCCACCTGGGAGAACTGGACCGCCCGCTTCCGCAACGGCTTCGACAATATCCAGCGGGTGGCCGCCGGCCGCCCCCCGAAGTGGGTGATCCCGGAGCTCGCCCAGCCGTGAAGATCCTGTTCGTCCCGAACCTGATCGTCTCCGGCCTCACCGACGCGGACCGGGTGAAGATCGTCGAGGCGGCGGGCCCCGGCGCGCGCATCGTGGAAGTGAAGGACAAGGCGGCCCAGCGCCGCGAGCTGCCCGACACCGACGTCATCTTCGGTCGCGTGCAGCCCGAGCTGTTCTCCCTCGCCACCCGTCTCGTCTACTACCACTCGATCGGCGCCGGCGTGGACAGCATCCTCACCCCCGAGCTGATCAACCATCCGGCGCCGCTGGCCAGCGAGAAGGGCGAGGTCGGCATCCACCTGGCCGAGCACGCCTTCGCGCTGCTGCTGGCGCTGACCCGCGGCCTCCACACCGCGATACGCACCCCCGACTACGAGCTGCGCGAGCCCATCCGTGTCCACCAGCGCGAGCTCTACGAGCAGACGATGGGTATCGTGGGCGTCGGCGGCACCGGCCGCGCGGTGGCCCGCCGCGCGGTCGGCTTCGGCATGCGCGTCCTCGGGGTGGACATCGAGCGCGTCGATCCCGAGCCCGGGGTCGAGGCGATCTGGCCCGCCGATCGCCTGGCCGACCTCCTCGCCGCCTCGGACGTGGTGGTGATCGGGCTGCCGCTCACCAAGGCCACCCACCACCTCTTCACGCGCGAGCGCTTCCTCCAGATGAAGCGCACCGCGATCCTCATCAACGTGACCCGCGGCGAGATCGTGCGCGGCGAGGACGTGCTGGCCGCCCTGGAGGAGGGTCTCATCTGGGGCGCCGGCCTCGACGTCACGGATCCGGAGCCGCTGCCGAAGGACCACCCCCTCTGGACCCATCCGCGGGCGGTCGTGACGCCGCACACCGCGGGGGGCTCGCCCCGGCGGGCGGGGCGCGTGATCGCGACCTTCTGCGAGAACCTCCACCGGATGCGCGACGGGCGCCCGCTGCTCGCCCTGATCGACAAGCAGAAGGGCTACTAGCCCGGACTCTTCATGAACGGACAACGCGCGAGTCGGACTGGTCCTGTCGCCGCGGGCGCCTCCGGGGCGACCGGCTCCGTCACCCACTCGCCGGATTCGCCGCTCTGCGAGCGGCGCCCCGGACTCGGGGGGCCCACTGCGCTCGCTCGCCCCGGAGGCGCCCGCGGCGCCACCCGTCCGGTCTCGGTCGAGGCCGTTCATGAAGAGTCCGGGCTAGTCGCTCCGACCGTACCGGCCGGGGGTGACCGTATCTGCTCGGGAGCTCAAGGAGCAGGACGGGTTGGAACGAGGGGCTTGCGTGGGCGCCCCCCCAATCGGCGTCTCAGCGCATCCGGATAGATTCGGCCGATTCCCGTACGGGGCGTCGTGAGGAAGTGAGATGTCCGCAGATCCCATCCGGCCATGATCGCGGCATGGATCGTGGGCTCTACGATTTCCTGGTGTCCGGCCGCTGGATACACCGTGATTTCCCCTCCGTAGAGGTCGGTGCCGTTCCACATGAAGTCGAACCGCGCGTAGTCCACTCCGACGCTGAGCTTCTCGGTGTATCGCAGGGCGAGCCGATATGGTCGCCGCACGTCTATGCTGTCCGGCAGTGGAGGTACCGGAGTGCCCGCCTTGGCCGTCGCCCCTGCGGTTGGATTGCCGTCGAGATCCAGGTACACCACCCACTGGTTCGGCGTCTTGTTGTGGCCGATGACGGAACCGAGGATGGCCCGTCCGTTGCCGGCGCGCACGTTGAACTCGATCAGGTCGCCTTCGGCATCGCCGATCGCTTCCTCGACGAACAGCTTCGGCTCGACCTTGGAGTAGGCCCACTCGCCGGTGCTCACCCCGTGAACGGAGCCGAGCCATCGATCGGTCGTCTCTTTGAGTGCGGCCCGGTCGACTCGCCCACCTCGGATACGGTAGTTGAAGTTGTAACCGTGGTTCGCCTTCACGAACACATCGCCGCGGAGTACCTCCTCCGGGATCGCGTCGGCGTCCTCGCCGATCCAGAGCGTTCGCGGGACGGGAAGATCGGGACAGATGCGCTGGCAATATTCCTTGGTGGCCAACTTGTCCGAGAACACCACGAACTTCGGATTGTGGTCGACGATCTTCCGCCACAGGATGCGCTCCGAATAGCGCTGGGGATTGGAGACGTTCGGCAGGCGGCCAAAGCGTCGGCGATAGTGCCACACCGCTACCGGATTCGTTGCGTAGAGCGCCGCGTTGCTCAATGCCAGCAGCAAGTCTGTCAGCACCGCAACGACCTGGCTAGATCACGATGGAGGCGATGTCCACCGAGGAGCGGAGGCCTTCCACCACCACGATGCCCGACTCGGTCACGTGGTGGCGCCGCTTGTCCAGCTCGAGGTCGTAGCCGATCGTCGCGCCCTCGGGGATCCGCACGTTCTTGTCGAGGATGGCCCGGCGGATCTTGGCGCGGCGCCCGATGTCGCAGTTGTCGAGGATTACCGAGTCTTCCACCATCGCGCCGGTGTGCACCCGCACGTGCCGGCTCAGCACCGAGTTGCGCACCATGCCCCCCGAGAGGATGCAGCCGCCCGACACGGTGGAATCGATGGCCTGGCCCCGCCGCCCGTCGTCGTCGAAGGTGAACTTGGCGGGCGGATCGGCGTAGCTGGCGGTCCGCAGCGGCCACTGGCGGTTGTAGAGGTTCAGCGCCGGGCTCACCGCGCGCAGGTCCATGTGGGCCTCGTAGTAGGCCTCCAGCGTGCCCACGTCGCGCCAGTAGGCGGCCGCCCCGGAGGGCTCCCCGGGGATCTGGTTGCTCTGGAAGTCGTAGGCGAACATGTCGAGGCGGTTCACGAGCGACGGCAGCACGTCGCGCCCGAAGTCGTGGGTGCTTTGCTCGCGGGCCGCGTCCGCGTACAGCTCGCGCAGGAGCGTGCGGGTCGAGAAGACGTAATTGCCCATGGAGGCGAAGACGCGGTCCGGGTCACCCGGAATGGTGGGGGCGTCGGCGCGCTTCTCGTGGAAGCCGATGATGCGCCCGTCCCGCGCGGTCTCGATCACCCCGAACTCGGCCGCGAAGCGCCGCTCCACCGGGATCGCCGCCACCGTGATCTCGGCGCGCTTCTGCTCGTGGTACTCGATCATGCTCGAGATGTTCATGCGGTAGATGTGGTCCGCCCCGAAGATGGCGACCAGGTGCGGATCGGACTGCTCGATGAGGTTCGCGTTCTGGTAGATCGCGTCCGCGGTGCCCCGGTACCAGGTCTCCCCCGGCGAGCGCATCTGGGCGGGGACGGGGATGATGAAGTGATCCTTGAGGAGGCCGCCGAACTGCCAGCCGTCCGCCAGGTGCTGCAGCAGCGACTGGCTCTTGAACTGGGTGAGGACGTAGATCGAGTGGATCCCCGAGTTGATGAAGTTGCTGAGGACGAAGTCGATGACGCGGTACTTGCCCCCGAAGGGCACCGCCGGCTTCGCCCGCTCCTTGGTCAGCGGATAGAGGCGCGTCCCCTTCCCGCCCGCCAGCACGATCCCGAGGACCCGGAGTCTCATCGCATGCCCGCCCGGCAGTAGCCTACCACGCGGCCCGGCCGGGAAAAGGCCGCCGCCCGGGCCCTTCGCGGGGTATACTCGTGGGCGTCTGGTCCAGGTACCGGCTCACCCTCGAGTCCCCCTCGCGTCAGGCAGCGTCTCCGGTCTCTTCCGCGCGTCAGAGACGTTCGAACCGGGCGGAAGCACGTTCAGGAGACACACCATGTCCCAGAAGCTCTATGTCGGCGGTATCGCGTTCACGACCACCAGCGAGGGGCTGCGCCAGCACTTCGCGCAGTCCGGCACCGTGGTCTCGGCCAGCATCGTGACCGACCAGTTCTCCGGCCAGTCACGCGGCTTCGGCTTCGTGGAGATGTCGAGCGCCGACGAGGCGCAGCAGGCGGTGTCGCAGCTCAACGAGCGCCCGCTCGACGGGCGGTCGCTGAAGGTCGAGGTCGCGAAGCCGAAGGGCGACAAGCCCCGCAGCAGCGGGTTCGCCGGCCGCAGCGGCAGCGGTAGCTGGCGCTAAGAAGATCGGAGGGGGCCCCTTTCTGAAGTCTAAGCGGGGGCCCCCTCCGAGCCTCCCCCCTCGGGTTGCGCCGGCGGAGCCGGCGCTCGAACGGAGGTCAGTCAGACGCGGCGCGATTGACGGCGCTGACCACCGCGCGGAGCGAGGCGGTCACGATGTTGCCGTGGATGCCCACGCCCCAGCGCGGCTTGCCGTCTCCCACCTTCGCCTCGACGTAGGCGACCGCGGAGGCCTCGGCGCCCCCGCCCATCGCGTGCTCGTGGTAGTCGAGCACCGACACCGCGATGCCCGCGTCGCGCTGGAGGGCGTCCACGAAGGCCGCGATGGGGCCGTTGCCGGCGCCCTTCGCGAGCCGCTCCCCGTCCCCCACGCGCAGCGGCGCCTCGATGGTGGTCTCCCCCGCCTCCCCCGCGGTGGTGACGGTCGGATGATGGGCCAGGGCGAGCGGCCGGTCCGGCTTGAGGTACGTCGTCTCGAAGGCGTCCCAGATCTGGTCGGCGGTGATCTCGGTGCCGCTCCGCTCGACCATCTTCTGGATCACGGAGGAGAACTCGATCTGCAGGCGGCGCGGCAGGTCGAAGCCGTGCTCGAACTTCATGATGTAGGCCACGCCGCCCTTGCCGGACTGGCTGTTGACGCGGATCACCGCCTCGTAGCTCCGGCCCACGTGATGCGGGTCGATGGGCAGGTACGGCACCTCCCAGACGTCGTAGTTCTTCCCGAGCGCCTCGAAGCCCTTCTTGATCGCGTCCTGGTGGGACCCCGAGAAGGCGGTGTAGACCAGGTCGCCCACGTAGGGGTGCCGCGGGTGCACCGGCAGGCGGTTGCAATGCTCGGTGATGCGCCGGGCCGCGTCGATGTCGGCGAAGTCGAGCTTCGGGTCCACCCCCTGGCTGAACAGGTTGAGCGCGAGGGTGACCACGTCCACGTTGCCGGTGCGCTCGCCGTTGCCGAAGAGCGTGCCCTCCACGCGGTCCGCCCCCGCCTGCACGGCCAGCTCGGTGGCGGCCACCGCGGTGCCGCGGTCGTTGTGCGGGTGGAGCGACAGCACGACGGAATCCCGCCGGCTCACGTGGCGCAGGAACCACTCGATCTGGTCGGCGTACACGTTGGGGGTCGCCATCTCGACGGTGGCGGGCAGGTTCAGGATCACCGGCCGGGCCGGAGTCGGCTCCCACACGTCCATGACCCGCTCGCAGATCTCCACCGCGAAGTCGAGCTCGGTGCCGGTGAAGCTCTCCGGGGAGTACTGGTAGTGCACGTCGCATTCGGGAATGGTCGCGGTCAGCTCGCGGCAGTGACGGGCCGCGCGCACCGCGATGTCCACGATGCCGGCCCGGTCGAGGCCGAAGACCACCCGGCGCTGGAGCGTGGAGGTGGAGTTGTAGAGGTGCACCACCGCCCGCGGGGCGCCCCGCAGCGACTCGTAGGTGCGCTCGATCTGCTCGGGCCGCGCCTGGGTGAGGACCTGGATGATCACGTCGTCGGGGATCAGGTCCTCTTCCACGAGCTGGCGTATGAAGTCGAAGTCTGGCTGGGACGCGGCCGGGAAGCCCACCTCGATCTCCTTGAAGCCGCAGCGCACAAGCAGGTCGAACATCTGGCGCTTCCGCTCCGGGTCCATGGGATCGATCAGGGCCTGGTTGCCGTCGCGCAGGTCCACGCTGCACCAGCGAGGCGCGCGCGTGATCACGCGGGACGGCCACGTCCGATCGGGCAGCGGGATGGGCGTGAACGGACGGTAGTGCTGGAATGGCATCGGAGCCGGTGGACCTGCCTTGCGCGCCATTGAGAGCCTCCCTCTCGATAGAAACAAAAAAGCCTCCCCGGACCACGGGAGAGGCTTTGGGCGCGCGCCGCGGAGGCGCGCGCCTACGTCAGTAGCAGGGTCGCGAGGAGCGTACCGAGCTGCTTCATGTGTCGGGGATTGTGCCCACGCCGGGGGCGATTGTCAAGCTCCCGGATGCGGGAGGGTAGAATGCAGGGGTGATCGCGGTCCACGAGGTCACGAAGCGCTTCGGCGCCACCCTCGCCCTCGACGCGGTGTCGCTCGACGTGCGTCCCGGCACCACCCACGTGCTCCTGGGCTCGAGCGGCTCGGGCAAGTCCACCGTCCTGCGGCTCATCCTGGGCCTGATCCGGCCGGACGCGGGCTCGGTGCGGGTGGACGGCACCCCGGTGGAGCCCGCCACGCGCGACGGGCTCCTGGCCCGCATGGGCTACGTGGTGCAGGACGGCGGGCTCTACCCCCACCTGAGCGCCTTCGACAACGTGGCGCTGGCCGCGGAGGCGCAGGGCTGGCCGCGGGCGCGCATCGCGGCGCGGGCGGCCGAGCTGGCCGCCCTGGCCGGGCTCGACGCCGAGACGCTGAAGCGCTATCCGCGCGAGCTGAGCGGCGGCCAGCGCCAGCGGGTGGGCCTGATGCGCGCGCTGATGCTCGACCCGCCGATCTTGCTGCTGGACGAGCCGCTCGGCGCGCTCGATCCGATCGCGCGCGCGGAGCTGCAGGAGCAGCTCGCGCGGCTCTTCGCGCGCCTGGTCAAGACGGTGGTGCTGGTCACCCACGACATCCGCGAGGCCGCGCGCCTCGGGCACGTCGTCACCCTGCTCACCGCCGGCCGCGTCGTCCAGCACGGCACCTTCGCGGACCTGGTCGAGCGGCCGGCCGCTCCGTTCGTGACCCAGTTCCTCACCGCGCAGGCGCTGGTCGCCGGCGCGCGGCCGGGCGGCTGAGCGATGCGTCTGCTCACCGGCTCGCTGGCCCTGGGCGCGCTCCTGGCGACCGCCGCGGGGGCGGGGGCGGCGCCGGATGGCGTCATCCGGGTGGGCTCGAAGTCCTTCACCGAGAGCTACATCCTGGCGGAGGTGGCGGCCCAGGTCATCGAACAGGTCGGCGAGGCGCGGGTGGAGCGGCGGGTCGGCCTGGGCGGCACCGGCCTGACGTACCGGGCGCTGGAGTCCGGCGCGATCGATCTCTATCCCGAGTACACCGGCACGCTCGCGCGAGTCCTCCTGAAGGACGCCGCGCTCGAGACCCCCGAGGCCATCCGCGCGCGGCTCGTGCCGCGCGGGCTCACGGTCAGCGCCTCGCTCGGCTTCGCCAATACCTATGCGCTCGCGGTCCGCGCCGATACCGCGGAGCGTCTCGGCCTCCGGGCCATCGGCGATCTGGCCCGGCACCCGGAGCTGCGCGCCGGGTTCAGCTCGGGCTTCCTCGAGCGCGAGGACGGCTGGCCCGGGCTGCGGGCGCGCTACGGGCTCCAGCTGGGCCGGGTGGAGGTGATGGAGCACGCGCTCACCTACCGCGCGCTCGCGGCCGGCGACGTGGACGTCATGGACGTGTTCTCGACCGACGGCCAGCTCGAGCGGCTGAAGCTGCGGCTCCTGGACGACGACCGGCGCTTCTTCCCGGACTACTCGGCGGTCCTGCTGGCGCGCCGCGAGATGACCGAGCGCTACCCGCGCACCTGGGCGCGCTTGCGCGAGGCGCTCGAGGGGCGCCTCGACGGCGCGCGGATGGCGCGGCTGAACGCGATGGCCGATCTGGACGGCCGGCGCGTCTCCGAGGTGGCCGCGGTCTTCCTGGGCGGGGCGGCCGGGACCGGGGGGCGTCGCGAGATGCTCGAGGAGCTCTCGGCGCTCAGCCTCGACCACCTCGCGCTGGTGCTGATCTCGGTCGGAGCGGCCGTCCTGCTCGGCGTCCCCATGGGCGTTCTCGCCGCGCGCTACCGGCGCGCGGGGCAGCTCGAGCTCTCCGCGATCGCGATGCTGCAGACCGTACCGGCGCTGGCGCTGCTGATGTTCATGATCCCGCTCTTCGGCATCGGCAAGGGCCCCGCGCTGGTCGCGCTCTCGCTCTACGCGCTGCTGCCGATCGCGCGGAACACCTACGCGGGGCTGATGGCGATCGACCGCACCCTGCTCGAGATCGCGGCGGTGCTGCGCCTGCGGCCGGCGCGACGGCTGCTCCGGATCGAGCTGCCGCTGGCCGCGATCGCGATCATGGCCGGGATCAAGACCGCGGCGGTGACGACGGTGGGCACCGCCACCCTGGCCGCGTTCATCGGCGGGGGCGGCTACGGCGCGCTGATCGTGCGGGGCCTCGCGCTCGACGACACCGCCACCATCCTGGCCGGCGCGGCCCCCGCGGCGGTCATGGCGCTGGCCTTCCACGCCCTGTTCGAGATCTTGGACCGGTTCGTCGTGCCTCGCGGGCTGCGCTGAGGCTCGAGAGAAGAACGGGAAGAATGCGGACTGGTCGACTGCGGGCCGGGGTGACTGCGGCCGAAGCTGGGCGAGGTGAGCCGGAGGCGAGCCGAGCGAATAAGAAAGAGCAGTCCCCGTGTCAGCCGGAAGGGGGCCCGTCTCCTCAGGCCGGTTCTAGCACCGCGTTCAGCCTCACACAGAGCGCCAGCACTTCGGCGTGAACCGCGGGGAACCAGGCGCGGATCCAGTCGGGCCGGTCGAAGAAGGCCAGCGGCGGTCGGCCGGGGCGGCGGATCGCGATGCGGTGGACCAGCCCGCTCGCGTTGATGAAGCTCACGTCCTCGAGGGGGCGCCCGGGCGCGGCGATGCCCGCGGTGATGGGGCAGAGCGCCGCCACCGCCGCGATGGATTCGGCGACCCCGCGCAGGCAGAAGGCGTGGGCGCGGGCGCGCGCCGGCGCGGGCAGTGCCCCGAGCAGCGCCTGCATCGTGAGGCCGGAGAACACGGTGTCGTCCACCGTCGCGAGCGACGCGCAGTCGGCCACGCCGTCGAGCTGGGCCGGGAGATCGTCCGCCTCGGTGCTGACCACGCGGTAGCCGCCGCGGTCGTCCTCCTCGCGGGTGAGGCCGATCCGGCGGATGCGCGGAAACCAGCCCGCGCGCGCGTGGAGCGCCTGCGCCGCCCGCTCCCCCGCCGAGCCGATCGCGAGGGTCAGGGCGAACGGCGCGTGCGCGCCCTGGGCGACCACGCGCTCCACCTGCTCGCCGAGGGTCAGCACGCGCACCCGCTCGGCGTCGCCGGCGAGCAGGGCGAGCAGGTCGCGCGCCAGCGCGGCGGCGGGCGAGCCCGCGCCCGCGCGGCGGGCCACCTCGTCGGTCAGGTCGTCGTGGACGTAGAGAAGGGCCGGGGTGGGCTGCGCGTACGCGGCGCCGTCCGTCCCGCTCAACGCGGCGCCGCGAGCGCCAGCGCGAAGTAGTTGGCGGGGTCCACGTGCCATTGCACGAGGTCGAGCCCGGCCCCGGCCAGCATCGCCTCGACACCGGCGCGCGTGAACTTGTAGGAGCTCTCGGTCCAGATGTCCTCGCCGGGCCGGAAGCGGAGGGTGAGCCCCAGGCGTCCGAGCTTCACGGTCTGGGCGGCGTCGGCGACCAGGTGCATCTCGATGCGGGAGGCCGTCTCGTTGTAGAAGGCGCGGTGGCGGAAGGCCTCCGGCTGGAAGTCGCCGTCCACCGCGCGGTTGATCACGCGCAGGATATTGCGGTTGAACTCGCGGGTGACGCCGGCCGCGTCGTCGTAGGCCGCTTCGAGCAGCTTGACGTCCTTGACCAGGTCCACCCCGAGCAGCAGGCGGTCGCCGCGGTCGGGCAGGATCCCGCGCAGGCCGGCGAGCAGCCGCCGCCGCTCCGGCGCGTCGAGGTTGCCGATGGTGCTGCCCAGGAAGAGGGCGAGGCGCCGGCCCCGAGGCGGCGGGACGTGCGCGAGATCGCGCTCGAAGTCGCCCACCACCGCATGGACGGACAGCCGCGGGTAGTCGCGGAGCAGCCCCGCCGCCGTCGCCTCGAGGGTGAGCCGGTCCACGTCCAGGGGCACGTAGCGGACGTCCCGCCCGCCCGCGCTGGCCGCATCCAGGATCCGGCGGGTCTTCTCCGACGAGCCGGCGCCGATCTCGACGATGTCGTCGGGAAGAAACGCCCCGATCGACTCGGGCACAATTTCCGCCAGCAGGGCCGACTCGGTCCGGGTCGGGTAGTACTCGGGCAGCTCGGTGATCCGCTCGAACAGCAGCGAGCCCGCGCGGTCGTAAAAGTACTTCGGGGGCAGGGACTTCTGCCGCGCGGTCAGGCCCCGCCGCACGTCCGCCTCCAGGCGCTCCTGCCGGGCCCGCTCGTCCGTATGAATATCTAGCCGGTAGCGCACGGCATGGTCCTGCTGCAAGCTAGACGCCACCAGGGGGCCCGGGGACGCGGAAAGAAGGACCACCGGGACCGGAAGGAGCCATATGGTCGAGACGATCGCGGACCGGCTGACCGACGCGTGGGCGCGCACCGATCGGATCTTCGAGATCCTGGCGCCCGGGAGCTGGCTCGCCCAGCCCATCGCGCTGCGCCACCCCTTCATCTTCTACCTCGGCCACCTGCCCGCCTTCGCCTGGAACCACGTGGGCGGCGCCCTGCTGGAGCGGCCCCCGTTCAACGCGGCGTTCGACGAGCTGTTCTCGCGCGGCATCGACCCCGACGTGGACGATCCGACTCGTTGCCACGACCACCCCGAGGTGCCGGATCGCTGGCCCGCGGTGGCCGCGGTCGTCGCCTATCGCGATCGCGTGCGCGAGGCGCTGCTGGGATCGGGGGACGCGGTGGCCGCGCGCGCGGACACGCACCTGATGGCGCGGGACGGCCGCATCTTCAGCATGGTGATCGAGCATGAGCTGATGCATCAGGAGACCTTGCTGTACATGCTGCAGCGCTTGCCGCTCGAGCGCAAGGTGCGGCCGGCCTGGCTCCCGCCCTACCGGCTCGAGCCGGGGCGCCCCGGCGGGACGGTCGAGGTGCCGGCGGGGCCGGCCACGCTCGGCGCCCGCTTCGACGAGCTGCCCTTCGGCTGGGACAACGAGTTCTCCGCCCTCGAAGCGCACGTGCCCGCCTTCCGCATCGACGCGACCCCGGTGACCAATGGCCAGTTCGTCGCCTTCGTCGAGGAGGGCGGCTACCGGCGCGCCGACCTGTGGACGGACGAGGACTGGCGGTGGCGCGGCCACGACGCGATCGAGCACCCGGCGGTGTGGGAGCTGCTCGACGGCGCCTGGGTCTATCGCACGCTCTTCGACCGGTTGCCCCTCGATCGGGTGGCGGACTGGCCGGTGTACGTGAGCCTCGCCGAGGCGCGCGCCTTCGCGCGCTGGCGCGGCGGGCGGCTGCCCACCGAGGCCGAGTTCCATCGCGCGGCGTCGGGACCGTCGAAGGGCGGCCGGGCGGAGGACGGTAACGTCGGGTTCCGCCACTGGGCGCCCACCCCGGTGGGCTCGAATCCCGAGAGCGCGAGCGCCCGCGGCGTGCAGGATCTGGTCGGCGACGGCTGGGAGTGGACGGGCACGGTGTTCGCGCCGCTGCCCGGCTTCACCGCGTACATCCCGGGCTCCCCGGGCTATTCGGCCGACTTCTTCGACGGCAAGCACTACGTGCTGAAGGGCGGCTCCTGGGCCACCGCGGCTCCGCTGATCCGCCCGAGCTTCCGCAACTGGTTCCAGGCGCACTACCCCTACGTCTTCGCCAAGTTTCGCTGCGTCATCGACGCCTGACCGAATCGACTTCGAGGAGAGCCCGACATGTCGCTCCGCGTGTTGGTGGTCCTGGTCCCTCTGCTGGTGGCCGGCGCCGCGAGCGGCGCCCCCGCCGCCGACATCCCCTACATGGGCCACGCCGTCCACGGCTACTCCGGCTATAGCCTGGGCGGCGCCCTCTACATCAACGCGTTTCCGCACTTCGCGGAGGTGAGTCTCGACGGCAAGCGGATCGGCGTGGCCAACGATCTGCAGGCCGCGCTCGTGGACGCCCGGGTCGGCGTGCACGCGCTGACCGTGACCGCGCCGGGCTACGAGCCGGCCACGGTGCTGGTGCGGGTGGTGCGGGACTGGACGACGCGGGTCCGCTTGCAGCTCGTGCCCGCGCGCTGAGTCTCCGGGAGCGCGGGCGAAGCCCGCGCGGGAAGTGGACCGGCTAGGCGGGCTCGACGTCCACGAAGCAGGAGTTGAAGGGGGTGGCGCCGGCGGGCGACGAGCGGTCGTCGGTCAAGAGGTTCGAGCAGCCGCGCGTGTCCTGCCCCTGGGCGTCGAGCGCGAACCACGCCCCTTCCTTGATCGCGACTACCCCGGGGGCCACCCGGTCGGTCACGCGGGCCGGGATGAGCGTGCGGCCGCGGCCGTTGAACACGCGGACGCGCTGGCCGTCCACGATGCCGCGGGCCGCCGCGTCGCCAGGATGGATCCACACGTCGTCGCGGTCGGCGCGCGCGAGCGCCGCCTGGTTGTCGTGGATCGAGTGCGTGCGCGCGCGCGACTTGGGCGTCACGAGCCGCAGCGGGTGGCGCGGGTCGGCCGGCTCGGGAATCCAGGTGGGGATCGGCGGGATGGGCCCGAGGCCGTAGGGATCAGGATTGGCGGCCAGGCTCATCGAGTAGATCTCGATCTTGCCCGAGGGCGTCGTGAACGGATGCCGGTCCGGATCGCGGATCTCGCGCGCGAAGGCCACCGCGTCGTCGGGGGCGGGCAGCCGGGCCAGGCCCTTCGCGCGGAACGTCTCGTAGTCGTCGATGGCGTGCTTCGTCAGCTCGCGTAGCCACTCGTCCTCGGTCCGGTCGTTGTAGCCCCGGATGCCCAGCCGCTCGGCCAGGGCCGCGCAGATGTCGAGATCGTTCCGGCACTCCCCGACCGGCGCGATCGCCTGCCGCATGAAGATCGCGTAATGGCCCGCGCCCGCCCACGGGGTGTGGACGTCGTTGCGCTCCCAGAAGGTGGTGGCGGGCAGCAGGATGTCCGCGTAGCGGGCGGTGGGCGTGACGAAGTGATCCTGCACCACCACGAAGTCGAGCCGCTCCACGCCCTTGACGATCCGGGCGACGTTGGGGAGCTGGTTGAAGAGATCGCCCGCGCAGGAGTAGATCATCCGGACGTCGGCCGGGTAGCCGCCCGCCTTCCCGCGCTCGAGCAGGTCGGCCAGGAGCGGGGAGGACACCCGCGCGCCCACCGGATTCTCGCCGGTGGGCAGCGCCTGGATGCCGCAGCGCCCGGTGGCCCCGTTGCTGGTGCCCGCGTTGCCGCCGGGGATGCCCACGTTGCCGGTCATCGCGCAGAGCGCGTAGGCGGCGCGGTGGAACTGCTCGCCGTGGAGCGTGCGGCCGGGCGCGTAGCCGGTCTGGAGCGCGGCGGGCTTGCAGGTGGCGTACTCGATCGCGAGCGCGCGCAGCGTCTCGGCCGGCACGCCGGTGATCGGGGCGGCCCACTCCGGGGTCTTGGGCACGCCGTCCGCCTCGCCGAGCAGATAGGCGCGATAGGAGGACCCCGCGGGCGCGCCGGGCGGCAGGTGCGCCTCGTCGAAGCCCAGCACGTGCCGGTCCAGATAGGGCCGGTCGTGCAGGCCCTCGGTGACGATCACGTGGGCCATCGCGAGCAGCGCCGCGGTGTCGGTCGCCGGGTTGATGAAGACGTGCTGGTCCGCGAGCTCCCAGCTCGTGCGGGTGCGCCGCGGATCCACGCAGACGATCCTCACGCCGCGCCGCTTGGCGAGCTTCAGGTACTGCAGCGTGCCGGTGCCGAAGGTGCCGTCGGCCGGGCTCCAGCCCCACATGAGGATCAAGCGCGAGTTCACGTAGTCGGTCGGCTCGCGGCCCGCGCTCTTGTAGTCGGCCTTGGCCCCGTAGGTCTGGCGCACCGCGAAGACC
>DATHSW010000189.1:0-9866 GCA_035463855.1 Candidatus Deferrimicrobiaceae bacterium
GCGGCGCGGGATCGCCCAGGTGGCGATGAATCTGCTCGACTACCGCGTCACCTCGTTGCCCCAGGCCTTCGATGCGGTGCGGGCGGAGGCGGCCCGTCGCGGCATCGGGGTCCGGCGCGCCGAGCTGGTGGGGCTGGCGCCACGGGCCGCGTTCGCCGGGCGGAGCCCGGAGAGCGTCGGGCTGGTGGATTTCACGCCGGATCTCTATCTCGACTCGCATGTGAACGGGGCGCCAGAGCGCACTCTACGTCCGTGACCGCTCAAAAATCGTGACCGCGGATCAGCTGGGTGAGGGGCGATAGGGGTCCCAACCGGCCGAAACTGCAGATTCTTCTTGGTCTTTCCGACCCGCGGACCTGACGCGGCGTGGCATGGCAGTTGCACCTTGCCCATCTCGGGGGCACTGCACGAGTCCTGGCCCCGCCCCAAAAAATCAATGACGGGCATGATTGATCCATGCAGGCGCAGCCGCCTGGCGACGCTCGCTCGGCAGCATCAGGGCTTGACCCTCGTCGAGCTGATGATCGTGCTGGCGATCATCGCCACCCTGGCCGCCATCGCGGCGCCGCTGTATGCCGACCTGACGGAGCGGGCCCGGGTGGCCCGGGCCATCGCCGATATCCGGACCCTGGATAGCGAGATCGCGGTCTTCGAGGGAGTGAACGGGAGGCTACCCACCAGCCTGGCCGAGATCGGCCGGGGCACGCTCGAGGACCCGTGGGGCAATCCGTACGAGTACATGGAGTTCGGCACGGCCCCCAGCGGCCAGATACGAAAGGACCTGTCGCTCCACCCGCTGAACTCGACCTACGACCTCTACAGCAAGGGCAAGGACGGCCAGAGCCAGCCGCCGCTCACCGCGAACGCGAGCCGGGACGACATCATTCGCGCCAATGACGGGGGCTACATTGGCCTCGCGTCCGGGTACTGAGGCCGACCGCCGATGAGACTCACCACGCGCGTGTTCACGAGCACGGTCGCCCGGCGGACCTTCGTGCTGTTCGTCACCTGCGCCCTCGTCCCGGTGTGCGGGCTCGCGATCCTCGCCTTCTGGCAGGTCACGTCGCAGCTCAACGAGCAGAGCCAGCGCCGACTCCAGCAATCGAGCAAGGCGGTCGCGATCGTCCTGTTCAACCGGCTGCGGGCCGCCGAGGCGGCCCTGGAGCCGGCGGCGGCCCGAGTCGACGAGCCGACCACGACCGAGGCCCGGCGCCCCTTCACGGCCCTCCTGCTGACGACGGCGGACGGCACGATGCGCCGGTTCTTCGGGGTGGTCGAGGCCCCGTCGTTCAGCCCCGCGCAGCTCGCCCACCTGGGCGCCGGCAAGACGGTGCTGTCCGCCGAGCCCGGCCCCGACGGGCGGGCGCGGCTGATCCTGAGCCGCGCCCTCGAGCCCGCTCGGCCGGAGCGCGGCATCCTGCACGCCGCCGTGGATCCCGCGCAGTTCTGGGCGGTCGAGGACGAGACCGCGCTGCCGGGCGGCACCAAGCTGATCGTCCTCGACGAGAGGGGACGGTCTCTCTTCTCGTCGTTCGACTCGAGGCTCACCTTGCCGCCGGCGGTGACGCGCTCCGCGGGCGAGCGGGTCGCCGGCCACTTCGAGTGGGACGACGGGACGCACCAGTACATCGCCACCCACTGGTCCCTGTTCCTGCAGTCCAGCTTCTCGACGTCCAAGTGGACGATCGTGCTGAACCAGGCCAAGGCCGACGTCCTCGCCCCGATCGCGAGCTTCGAGCGCACCTTCTTCCTCGTCGTCCTCCTCACCATCTGGATGGTGCTGCTCCTGAGCGTTCGCCAGATCCGACGGGGCCTCACCCCGTTGGAGAGGCTGCAGGAGGGGACCCGGCGACTCGCCCAGGGGGATCTCGACACACGGGTGGAAGTGACCAGCCACGATGAGTTCCAGGACCTCGCGGCCTCCTTCAACCGCATGGCCGGGCAGCTCGGCCGCCAGTTCAGGGCCGTCGAGATGCGACGGGAAACCAGTGCCGCGCTGAACCCCGCCGAGCCGACCGACGACGTCCTCCAGGCGTGCGCCCGGATCCTGAGCGAGCATCTGAAGCTGGCCGCGCTGGGTATCTGGGTCGTCGGAGGCGACGACACCACCCTCGAGCTCCGGGCGAGGGCGGGATCACTCCAGCAGCCGGGCGAGGGCCCTGGGATCCTGCTGAGCGAGCCCGCGCTGCGGCGGCTCAGCCGGGAGCCGGGACCGTCCGTCAGCAACGCCCTCGGCGAGGACGCCCTCCTGAAGGACGTCGAGTGGGCCGGCCGGGAGGGGATCGTGGCGTTCGCCGGCCACCCGCTCGTGGTGGAGGATCGCCTGGTGGGCTTCGCGGCCGCGTTCGCGACCCGACCGCTCGACGAGATGGATCTGAACGGGCTCGCGACCGCTACCGGCGACATCGCCCGCTACATCGATCGCAAGCGGGTGGAGGACGCCCTGCACGAGAGCGAGCTGCAGCTCCGGCAGCTCCAGAAGATGGAAGCGGTCGGGCGGCTGGCCGGCGGCATCGCGCACGACTTCAACAACCTCCTGACCGTCATCCTGGGTCGCAGCCGCCTGCTGCTCGACGCCATGCCGGCCGACCATCCGCACCGGCGGTCGATCGACAGCATCGACGAGACCGCGGAGCGCGCCGCCACCCTCACGCGGCAGCTGCTGGCCTTCAGCCGGAAGCAGGTGCTTGCTCCCGCGGTTCTGGATCTCAACGAGGTGGTGGTCGGCATGACCGACCTGCTCCAGCGGCTGATCGGCGAATCGGTCGAGCTGGTCTTCGACCCGGGCGCGGATGTCGGCCGGGTCAAGGTGGACCGCGGACAGCTCGAGCAGGTGATCGTCAACCTGGTGGTCAACGCGCGCGACGCGATGCCAGAGGGCGGTCGGCTCATCATCGCGACGGCGGCGGGCGGCCCGGACGAGCCGGGGACCGGCGCGGCGGGGCCCGCTCGTCAGGCGAGGATCACGGTCACCGACACCGGAACCGGGATGGACGCCCACACCCAGGCCCGTATCTTCGAACCGTTCTTTACCACCAAGGAGCCGGGGAAGGGCACCGGCCTCGGTCTGGCCACGGTGTACGGCATCGTCCACCAGAGCGGCGGCAGCATCCAGGTGGAGAGCGAGCCGGGCGCCGGCACTACCTTCACGATCTCGCTCCCGCGCGTCGAGGACCGCGCCGAGACGGTGCAGACGCCGAGCACGCCGCCCGGGCGAGGCACCGAGACCGTGCTCATCGTCGAGGACGAGCCTGAGGTTCGCGCGCTGGTCCATTCGGTGCTGGTCGACCACGGCTACCTCGTGCTGAGCGCCGGCCGGCCGAGCGAGGCCGTCTCTCTCGCCGAACGACACCCCGGCCCCATCCACCTGCTCGTCACCGACATGGTGATGCCGGAGATGGGGGGTCCCGCGCTCGCCCGTCAGATCCTTGCCGGCCGCCCGGAGACAGCGGTCCTCTACATGTCGGGGTACACCGACCACACGCTCGGAGACCGGTCGCCGTTTCTTCAGAAGCCGTTCACGCCGGAGACCCTCGCGCGCACGGTGCGCGCCGCGCTGGATGCGGTGACCCGGACGGCCATATCGGCCGCTCCGTAGACCGCCCCTCAAAAGAGCGGGGCGGCGGCGCGGAGGGCGGCGATGACGAGGGGCTTGGGGTAGAGGCCCATGATCACCACGCCGAGCACGCAGACGAAGATGCAGAAGGAGAGCAGCGGCGCCACCGGGATCGGATCGCGCCGCTCGGGCGCGTCGATGTACATACGCTTGGCGATCAGCAGGTAGTAGAACAGCGCCACCACCGTCAGCACCGCGCCCACCAGTACCAGCCAGTAGAGCCCTTGCTCCGCGGCGGCCCAGAAGACGTAGAGCTTCGCCCAGAAGCCGGCCACGAACGGGATGCCGCCCAGCGAGAGCAGGAACAGCAGCATGCTGAGAGCCAGGATCGGGGAGCGCTGGGCGAGGCCGCGATAGGCCGCCATGCCCTCCGAGCCCTCGGCCTGGGCGACCGCCTCCACCACCAGGAAGGCGCCCATGTTCCCGAAGAGGTAGGCCACCAGGTAGAAGAGCATCATGGCCATGCCGTTGGCCGAGACCGCCGCGAAGCCGATCAGCATGTAGCCGATATGGGCCACGCCCGAGTAGGCGAGCAGCCGCTTCACGTTCTGCTGCGGAATCGCCATCAGGTTGCCGCCGATGATGGTGACGGTGGCCAGCCCGGCGGCGGCGGGAACCCAGAACAGCACGCGATCGCCCATGCCTTCGAGGTAGAGCCGGAAGATGACCACGAAGCCCGCCGCTTTGGGCGCCACCGAGAGCCACGCCACGAAGGGCGTGCTCGCGGCCTCGTAGGTATCGGGCACCCACATGTGGAACGGGAACGCGGCGATCTTGAAGCCGAGGCCGCCCAGCGCCAGCAGCATGCCGAGCAGCATCATGGGATGCCCGCCCGCCATGGCGGCCGCGACGCCACGCATGTCGGTGGTGCCGGCGACGCCGTAGATGAACGAGAGGCCATAGACCAGCACCGCCGAGGAGACCGTGCCGACCAGGAAGAACTTCAGCGCCGCCTCCACCGCCTCCGGCTCGCGCTTGAGGAAGCCGGCCAGGTAGTAGAGCGGGATGGACATCAGCTCGAAGGCCACGAAGAGCAGGATCAGGTCGCGGGCCGAGGCCAGCACCAGCATCCCGAGCAGCGAGGCCAGGATGGCCAGGTAGTACTCGGTGGCGCGGCGGGCGAAGACAACCGCGCGCAGCGGCAGCGAGGCGAGCACACCGATCAGGGTGGCCAGCAGGAAGAGACGCTTGGCGAAGAGCGCCAGCTCGTCCTGCACGAAGGCCCCGCGGAACAGCTCGGTGCCCGGCTCGGTGCGCAGGGACACCCCCAGGAGAACCACGAGCCCGATCCCGGCGAGCACGCCGACGCGCCGCTTGTCCTCCGAGGGCATGAAGAGGCCCACGAAGAAGACGATCAGTATCAGGACGCCCAGGCCGCCCTCGAGCACCAGGGGGCTGCCGAGCTCGGGCAGGTTCACTGGAGCACCCACAGACGGTTGAGAAGCGGCATGGTGGCGGTGTCCACCGGAGCCAGGGCCAGCCACGGCCACACCCCGAAGAGCACGATCGTGACGACGAGGATCCAGAGCGCCGCCCACTCGGGCCCGCGCGCGTCGGGCAGGTTCTGGAAATGCGGATCGGCGGACGGCGGGCCCCAGAAGATCTGCTTGGTCACCCGCAGCACGTAGATGGAGGTGAGATAGGCCCCGAGCACGCCCGGGACGAGCCACCACGCGTGCGAGGACTGCCAGGCGCCCAGGAAGGTCAGCAGCTCGGCCACGAAGCCCGCGGTGGCGGGCAGCCCCAGGGACGAGAGGCCGGCGATGGTGAACGCGGTCGCGATGCCCGGCATCATCCGGCCGAAGCCGCTCATCTTGAAGATCTCCCGCGAATGCGCCTTCTCGTAGACCAGGCCGACCAGGGCGAAGAAGAGGCCGGTCATGACACCGTGGGCGAACATCTGGAACACGGAGCCGTTGAGACCCACCTCGGTCAGGGTGGCCATGCCCAGCATGACCACGCCCATGTGGGAGACCGAGGAGTACGCGATCACGTACTTGAGGTCGGTCTGGGCCATGGCCGAGAAGGCGCCGTACACGATGTTGACGCAGGCGATGGTGCCCACCAGCCACGACCACTGCAGCGTGCCGTCCGGCAGGAGACCCATGCCGAGGCGCACCACGCCGTAGGCGCCGAGCTTCATCAGCACCCCCGCGTGCAGCATGGAGACCGCGGTGGGGGCGGAGGCGTGGCCGTCGGGCGACCAGGTGTGCAGCGGCCAGATGCCGGCCAGGACGCCGAAGCCCACGTAGAAGGCCAGGAAGACCCAGGACTGCAGCTTCGGGTCGAACTGGGTGAGCTCCATCTCGAGAAACGAGAACGAGGAGGAGTCGCCCGCCACGTAGAGGGCGAGGATCCCGACCAGGATGAAGGCCGACCCGAAGAGCAGGTACAGGGTCAGCTTCATTGCCGCGTATTCCTTGGTGCCGACCCCGGTGCGCCCGATGGCCCAGCCGAAGATCCCCTGGGGTCGCACCTCGCCGCTCGAGCCCCAGATGCCGATCAGCAGGTACATCGGGAGCACCGCGATCTCGAAGAACAGGAACAGCACGAAGAGGTCGAGCGAGACGAAGACGCCGTAGACGCCGGTGACCAGGATCAGGAGGAGGGCGTAGAACTCCTGGCTGCGCACCTTCACCGTCCACGAGGCCCAGGCCCCCGCGAAGATGATGATCGAGGTGAGCAGGACCATCAGCAGGCTCATGCCGTCGATGCCGAGCTGGTAGTTGATGCCGAGCGCGGGGACCAGCGGCAGGTCCTCGTAGAACTGGAAGCCCGCCGCCTCGCGGTCGTAGGCCACGTAGATCGCGATCGACAGCACGAGGGACACGCTCGTGGAGCCAACGGCCAGCCAGCGCACCAGGGCGGCGCTGCGGCGGGCCAGGAACATGATCAGGAGCGCGCCCACGAACGGCGCCCAGGTGATGATCGAGAGAACCGGGATCGCGGACATGGCTAGCGCGGCCAGCGCATCCAGACCATGAGGAGCAACACGCCGAGGGCGATCCCGTAGACGTAGTCCTGGGCCTGGCCCGTCTGGATGCGGCGCAGCCGGTCGCCCGCGGTGAGGGTCGAGGCGCTCAGCACGTTCACGATGCCGTCCACGATGTAGCGGTCCACCCAGCCGATGGCCCGGGAGACGCCCAGGATCACCCGGCGGTAGACCAGCGCGAACAAGTCGTCCAGCCAGAAGCGCTCCCTCGCGGCGTCGCCGATCCAGGCCAAGCGCTCGTACAAGCGGTCGGCGCTGACCGCGCGCAGGCCGTAGACGAGCCAGGCGAACGCGAGGCCGCCCAGCGCCACCGCCACCGCCAGCGGGGTGAGCCAGCCCGGGGCCTCGAACTCCGGCTCGAGGTGCCAGACCGCGAGACCGATGCCCATCGTCATGGCGAGCGCGGCCAGGATCCAGAGCGGCAGCGTCATGACCGCCGGGGCGTCGTGGGCGTGCGCCTCGCCGTGGCCGTGGCCGGTCGCGGCGTGGCCGACCGCCGCGACGGCCGGCGCCCCCAGGAAGGCGATGAACACCACGCGGAACATGTAGAACGCGGTGAGGAAGGCGGCCAGGACCAGCATGCCGAAGGGCACCGTGAGCCCGCCCACCCAGGTTGCGCCCAGGATCTCCTCCTTGGAGAGGAAGCCGGCGAAGAACGGGATGCCCGCCAGGGAGAGGGTGCCGACCAGGAATACGATGAAGGTCTGCGGCATGCGCCGCGCGAGGCCGCCCATCGCGAAGATGTCGTTGCTGCCGACCGCGTGGATGACCGCCCCCGCGGCGAGGAAGAGCAGCGCCTTGAACACCCCGTGGGTCAAGAGGTGCAGGAAGCCCGCGCCCGCGAACCCGGCCCCGATGGCCGCCATCATGTAGCCGAGCTGGGAGACGGTGGAGTACGCCAGCACCCGCTTGATGTCCGACTGCACGCACGCCAGCGTGGCCGCGAGCAGCGCGGTGAAAGCGCCGATCCAGCCCACCGCGGCCAGTACCTCGGGCGCCTGCTCGAAGAGGAAGGCGGTGCGGAAGAGCAGGTACACCCCCGCGGTCACCATGGTGGCGGCGTGGATGAGGGCCGAGACCGGGGTGGGGCCCTCCATCGCGTCGGGCAGCCAGACGTGGAACGGGAACTGGGCCGACTTGCCGGCCGCGCCGAGATAGATGAAGAACGTGACCAGGCCGAGCCCGGCCAGCGCCTCGCCGCCGCCCTGCGCCAGCTCGAAGAGCTCGGAGAAGTCGAAGGTCCCGGTGCGGCTCCAGAGCATCACGATGCCGATCAGGAAGAACGCGTCGCCCGCCTTGGTGACCCAGAAGGCCTTGACCGCCGCCCGCGCCGCCTCCGGCCGCTGGTACCAGTAGCCGATCAGCAGGTAGGAGCAGAGGCCGACCAGCTCCCAGCAGATGAAGAGCTGGACGAAGTTGGGAGCGAGCACCAGCCCCATCATCGAGAACGCGAACAGCGACTGGTAGGTGTAGTAGCGGCCGAGCGAGGCCGGCGGCTCGTCGGCGAGATAGCCGAGCGAGTAGACCTGGACCAGGAAGGACACCAGCGCCACCAGGATCAGCATCAGGGTGGAGTCGGCGTCGGCGAGCACGCCCACCGAGGTCAGCACGCCGTCCTCGACCGGGATCCACTCCCAGAGCATGCGGCGCGCCACGTCGGGCACCGTCGCGCGCCAAGCCGCGACCGCGGCCGCCAGGGCTCCCAGCGAGAACACGATCGAGAGCCACGCGGCCGGCCGCCCGGCGCGCCGCAGGGGGAAGACCAGGCCGAGGAGCAGGAAGGCGAGGCCGGGGGCCAGCCAGGCCCAGAGCGCGAGGAAGCCGGAGGCGGCCATGAGTCGGGCGCTATCCCCTGAGGAGGTCCAGGTGGTCCGCCACCGCGGTCCGCCGGATGCGGAAGATCAGGATGACGAGGGCCAGCCCCAGCGCCACCTCCACCACCGTGATGCAGATCGTGAAGACGGTGAACACCATGCCGGACACGTCGCCCAGGAACCGGGCGAAGGCCACCAGGTTGATGTTCACCGCGTTCAGCATCAGCTCGATGCCGAGCAGGATGCCGATGGTGTTGCGCCGGGTGATGACGCCGAAGAGGCCGATGCAGAAGAGCAGGGCCGCCAGCGTGAGATAGGCCTGGAGCGTCATGCTAGTCGTCGGGGCGCGCGAAGTAGAGCGCGCCGAGCAGCCCGGCCAGGAGCAGCACCCCCAGCAGCTCGAACGGCAGCACGTAGCTCGTGAGCAGGCTCTCGCCGATGGCCCGCGTGAGGTCGCCGGTCACCGCGGGGCGCGGCACCGTGAGCGGGGCGCGACGGAACACGACCAGGAGAGCCACCAGCAAGGCCCCGGACAGGATGAAGCCGGTGAGGAGCTGGCGGCTCGTCTGGGTGATGCGGTCGCCCACCAGCCGCTCCGTCACCACGATGGCGAAGACCGCGATGGTGACCACCCCGCCCGCGTAGAGGAGGAGCTGGACGGCGGCCAGGAACTCCGAGTCGAGCGACAGGAACACCCCCGCGGTGGCGGTCAGCGACAGGGCCAGGTAGAGGACCGAGTGGAAGAGGTTCCGGGTCAGGACCACCGCCAGGGACGAGGCCACCAGCACCACCGCCAGCCCCCAGAACGCGATCGATTCGAGGCTCACTCGGCGGGGCCTCCGGCTTTCGCGGCGGGCGCGGGGGGGGCGGCGGCCGGCTTGCCGGGCTCGGCCGCCTCCGCCTTGGGCGCCTTCGGCGGCGTCTGCATGTCCCGCAGCAGGTTCCCGGTGGCCCACGAGGGCTCGAACCGCAGCCCGATGTCGTGCAGCCGGTCCTTGTCGAGCAGGAGCTCGCGCCGGTCGGCGGTCGACACGTCGAACGACTTCATCATGATGATGGCGTCGGTCGGGCACACCTGCACGCAGAGCTCGCAGAACTCGCAGGCGTACAGCTCGAGCGTGAAGGTCTTGGCGAAATTCCGCTTCTCCGCCTTGAGCATCTCCACCTTGATGACCTGGGGCGGGCAGATGTACTCGCAGAGCCGGCAGCCGATGCAGTTCTCCTCGCCGGTCTCCTTGTCGTAGGTCAGGGCGAGCAGCCCGCGGTAGCGATCCGGATAGTTGCGGGTCTTGTCCGGGTAGTGCACCGTCACCGGCCGCCGGATCAGATTGATCAGGGTGACCTTCATGGCCCGCGCCACCGCGCCGCCCAGGCCGCCGAGGTCGCCCCAGAAGCTCTCGCCGAGCCGCCTAGCCACCGGCGCCGCCCTGCAGCGCGACCACCA
>DATHSW010000190.1:0-3316 GCA_035463855.1 Candidatus Deferrimicrobiaceae bacterium
GCTTCGGAGAAGCCCGACCAAGTTTGCCATCTCCTCGCCCGTGAAGCGAGGATACGACACTCCCATCCGCCGGGCCTCCTCGGCCATGCGCGGGGCGTGCTTCCAGACCGCGCCCGCCCACGTCACGGGCGACTGGTACCCCGGATGGTACTGCGTCAGCTCGATCCCCACCCAGCCCCCCTCGCCGCGGAAGCGATGGCACTTGAGGCACTCTTTCCTGACCAGGACGACCTGTCCCCGGAAGAGGTCGGGCGCCGGATCCCGGGAGGGGTCGGCCTGCAGATAGGCCATGAGGTCGGCCATCTCCGCGGCGCTGATCTCGGGCCAGACAACCCCCTGCCCGAGCAATGTCGTGAACATGGCGGGGGCGTGGTTCCAGAACCTCCCGGCCAGCTCGTAGGCGCCCTGCGGCCGCCTCAGCTCCTCGAGCGGCGGCCCCATGCCCTCCTGTCCGCGCGGGAGATGACAGCGCACGCAGCCCTTGGCCACGAACACCGCGCGGCCGCGCTCGGGATCGCCCGCCACCTGCGAGGCGGCGGGCCCCGCGGAGCCGAGCAGCGCCGCGGTGATCCCCGCCACGAGAAAGGGCATCCGGCACCGGCGGCTCGAGGTCACTTCGTCGCGCTGGCCGTGTAGCCCAGGTAGGTGAACACGATCATGTACGCGATGATGGCGAGGCCGATCCACGTGAAGAGACGGCTCGGCTCGCCCCGCGCGGTCCGGCGGTCGAGCACGGGGATCAGCAGCAGGAAGAGGCCGCCGAGCCCGAAGCCGATGATCCCCACGATTTCCCCCTCGATGCCCAGGATGTGGCTCGGCAGGTACTTGAGGGTCTGGAACATGAACATGAAGTACCACTCGGGCTTGATGCCGGCCGGAGCCGACAGGAAGGGGTCGGCCTTCTTCCCGAGC
Source organism: Candidatus Deferrimicrobiaceae bacterium (assembly GCA_035463855.1). Taxonomy (GTDB): domain Bacteria; phylum Methylomirabilota; class Methylomirabilia; order Rokubacteriales; family CSP1-6; genus CAMLFJ01. The sequence goes on from DATHSW010000190.1 coordinate 913, forward strand.
TCGGCCGGGAGATAGGCGGCCAGCACCGCCAGGATGGCGAGCGCCGACAGCCAGCCCACGATGTCCCGCAGCAGGAAGTTGGGGACGAAGGGCATCAGGCCTCGCGGCCCGCCCTGCCGCTCGACGCCGGGAGGCAGGCTCATGCCGTGCCGCTGCACCAGGTAGAGGTGCAGCCCCAGCAGCGCCACCGCAACCGCCGGGAGGATCGCGACATGGATGCCGTAGAAGCGCGTGAGGGTGGCCCCGGTGACCTCGTCGCCGCCGCGGAGCAGCCGGCCGGCGAACGGGCCGATCAGGGGCACGGCGCCCGTGATCTCCGTGCCGACCTTGGTGGCGAAGTACGCCAGCTCGTTCCACGGAAGCAGATAGCCGGTGAATCCGAAGCCCATGGCCAGGCCCAGCAGTCCCACCCCCGAGAACCAGGTGATCTCGCGCGGCGGCCGGTACGCCTTGAGGAGCAGCACGCTGAACAGGTGGACGAACAGGGTGAAGATCATGAGGTTGGCCGCCCAGGAGTGGATCGAGCGGACGAGCCAACCGAACTGCACCTCCGCCATCAGGAACTGGATGGACTCGTACGCCTCCTCCGCGCTCGGGCGGTAGTACAGGAGCAGCAAGATGCCCGTCGACACCTGGACGAGGAAGAGGAAGAGGGTCATGCCGCCCAGGTAGTACCAGATGGAATGGCGGTGGACCGGGATCTCTTTCTTGCGGGCGAGCTTCTCGAGATCCGCCAGGCCGACTCGCCGGTCGAGCCACGACCAGATCCGGCCGGACCGCGTCTCTCCGGCTTCCACGCTCAGGCGCTCTTGCTGACGACGATCTGGTTCGCGCGCACGTTGACCACGAAGCCGTCCAGCGGCCGCGGGGGAGGCCCCTCGATGTTCTTGCCGTTCAGATCGTAGTGGCCGTTGTGGCACGCGCACCAGATGTGGCTGAGGTCCGAGCGGTACTGGACGGTGCAATTGAGATGGGTGCACGTGGCCGAGAAGGCCCGCAGCTCGCCGGCCGGTGTCCGGACCAGGATGCCCGGGCGGCTTCCGAACTTGAAGATCTGCCCGGTGTTGGCCTTGACGTCTTCCGGCTTGATCGGGAGCGTCACGGTACCGGCCGTCGATTCGCCGACCTGGGGCGGCACCAGATAGTGGGCGACCGGATAGAAGACCGAGGCCAGGAACGCCACCGCGCTCGAGCCGAGAAACCAGTTGATGAAGCCCCGGCGGCTCGCCCCGGGATCCAGCGCGTGGTCAGTCATGACGGGTCTCCTTGTTCCGCGACGGCGCCGGCCCCCGGCGCTCCAGCTGACGGATCTTCACGACCAGGCCGCCGATGACCGCGAGGATGACGACGAGGGAGACGCCGAGCCCCTTCCGCCGGAATCCAAGCTCGTCCATGGCGCGGACGCCCCGGGCGTAGGCCTTGGCGGCGACGGAGAGCCCCGCCTCCACGTCCTGCTTCACCGCCTCCACCGTGAAGGCGTGCACCGCGGCGCGGGCCTTGACCAGCGAGTCCTTCGCCCCGTTGAGATCGAACTGGGCCTGGCTGACCTCCATGCCGGCCCGCTCGGCCTGGAGCAGGATGTCGTGCGCCTTCCCCTCCTCCCCGGCGAGCGAATCGATGAGCGTCCGCATCTCGGCGGCGCGCTTGCCTCCCGGGTCGTCGGGGGCGTGGCAGGTGGCGCAGACGGCCTTGTCACCAAGCCCGAGCATGTGGTCGTCCGCCGCATGGATGCCGTGGTTCTCGTGGCAGGTCGCACAGCCGGGAGTGCCCATCTCGGTGAACGCCTTGGCGTGGACGCTCTTCCGGAAGAGGTCGGCCTGCACCGTGTGACACTGCCCGCACACGTTCCCCACCCACTGGACTCCCGGCGGCGCCGCCCCGTGATTGCCGTGGCAGTCGTTACACGTCGGCGCGGAAAGATCGCCTTTGGCCGACATGGCGTTCCAGTGCACGCTCGTCTTGTACTTCTCCAGCTGATCCGTGGGGATCTTGTAGCCGGTCATGTACTTCGCGTCGGCATGGCAGCGGCCGCAGGTGCCGGCCACGTGGAGAGGATGGACGCTCGACTTGGGGTCCGACGGCGGCCGGATGGTGTGGGCGGGATGGCAGCTCACGCAGGTCGCGACTTTCGTATCCCCCAGCTCCCGGAGCCGCCGGCCGTGCACGGACGTCGCGTACTCGGCCACCTGGTCCACGCGCAGCGACGGATTGTAGCGCTTCATGAACCCGGCATCGGTGTGGCAGCGGCCGCAGACCTGGATGACTTGCGGGCGCGAGGGCTTGCCGATATAGCCCTTGCGCGGATCCATGGCCTCCATCCCGGTCTCCCGGGCATCCCCGCCGTGGCAGGATTCGCAGCCGAAGCCCTTGCTCGCGTGGATGTCCTGCGGAAACTCCTTCGCCG
>DATHSW010000191.1:0-4600 GCA_035463855.1 Candidatus Deferrimicrobiaceae bacterium
CTTGGCCCGCGCGGTGCGGACGTAGTCCTGCTGCAGCGCCTCCAGCATGCAGGAGCGGCTGATGCGCGCGATCAGCGCCGACTGGTTGAACCCCAGCGAGACCGCGGGCAGCACCATGTAGCGCAGCGCGCTCACCGGCTCGGTGAACAGGGACGCGTAGCCCGCGGCGGGGAGCCAGCCCAGGCGGACCGCGAAGAGGTAGATGAAGTTGAGGCTCAGCCAGAAGCCGGGGACGCACACCCCGAGGAGGGAGCCCAGCATGAGCGCGCGGTCCCAGATCGAGCCGCGGTGGGCGGCGGCCACGATGCCCGACGGCACGCCGATGACCACCGCCACCAGCAGGGCGCAGGCCATCAGCATCAGGGTGGGCTCGGCGCGCTCCACGATCGCGGTCACCACCGGGCGGTCGAGGAAATACGACTGGCCGAGGTCGCCGCGCAGCACGCGCGCGTAGAAGCCCAGGAGCTGCTCGTGGACCGGCCGGTCGAGCCCGAGCGACCGCCGGGTGGCCTCGATCTGGGCCGGGGTCGCGTCGGGCCCCAGCATCACGCTCACCGGATCACCGGGGATCAGGTGGATGAGCAGGAACACGACCGTCACCACCACCGCCATCACCGGGACGACGGCGAGGAGGCGCCGGACTAGATAGACGAACATTCTTGACCGGGGGGGAGCGGCGCCGCTCCTCCCCCAGCCTCCCCCACCACCCCGCTCACGCCCGGGCCGGGCCGGCCGTTACGCGCGCCGCATCCTTCCCGCCGCACCGGGTGGGCTATTTCTCGAGCCAGACGTTGTAGAAGCGGATGCGCTCGGTGGACTCGTCGAAGCCCTTCACGGTGTTGCGGGCCGCCCGCAGGCCGAAGAGGTCGCCGTAGCGGATGACCGGGACCTTCTCGTAGAACTGCCGCGTCTGCCGCTCCCAGAGCGCCATCCGCTTCTTGGGATCGGTCTCGCGGGCCAGGTCCGCCTGCACCTTGAGGATGCCCTCGTCCGTGGTCCAGCCCGGCCAGCTCGCGGTGAGATAGATGTGGTGGGACGGATCGTAGAAGGCGCCCATGCCGGTGGTGAACACGTCATATTCCTTGGGGTTGTTGCGCCGCTTGACCAGCGTCGCCCAGTCCACCACCTGCAGGTCGATGTTGAACCCCACGTCCTCGAGCTGCTGCTTGCTGAGCAGCGCGAAGTCGTACATCCACTTGTACTCCTGGGTGGTCATGAAGCGGATCGGCTCCTTCTTGTAGCCCGCTTCCTGCAGGAGCCGCTTGGCCTTGTCCCGGTTGTGCTCGTTCCAGGGCAGGCCCGCGATCTTGGTGTGCCAGGCGGTGATCTCCATGGGGGCGAGGCTACTGTCCATGCGGTAGAACTCCTTCTTGCCGCCCGCCACGTTCCGCATGATCGGCTCGATGTCGATGGCCGCCTGCCAGGCCTGCCGCAGCTTCTGGTTCGTCATCAGGCCTTCCTTCTTGTTGAGGACGGCGACGAGCCAGTAGTAGGGCTTCGAGACGATGGGCCGGGCGCCCGCGCTGCCCTTGAGGCGGTCGAAGGCGTCGAGGTTCAGGTCGTCCGCGAAGTCGAGCTCGCCGGTCTCCACCTGGGCCACCCGGGTCGCCACCTCCGGCACCGGCACCCAGCGGATCTCGTCCACCCACGCGGTCTTGCCCCCGCCGTAGCCGTTCGGCTTCTCGTTGCGCGCCTTGTAGTCGTCGAAGCGCACCATGCGGATGTGCTGATCCGGCTTCCACTCCGCGAGCTTGAAGGGGCCGGTGCCCACGTATTCGGTCACCTTCACCTCCGGCGCGAACTTCTCCGCGATCTCCTTCGGATAGATCGCGCCGAAGTTGTTGGGCACCGCCAGGGAGATGAGCACGATGGCCGACTTCTCCTTCAGCTTCATCTCTACCGTCAGCGGATCCACCGCGCGCAGCTCGGCCACCTGGGCGAAGAGCGCCTTGCCGTAGATGGACTGCTTGCCCCAGCGGCTGAGCGAGGCCACCACGTCGTCGCTGGTCATGGTCTTGCCGTTGTGGAACTTGACGCCCGAGCGGAGCTTGAAGGTATAGGTGAGCCCGTCCCGGCTGACGGTGTGGCTCTCGGCCAGCATCGGGATCGGCCGCTTGTCGCGGTCGAGGCTGTAGAGGCCTTCGTAGATGTGGTTGGTGAGCGTCTCGGTGATGCTGGCCGTCGTCCAGTGCGCGTCCAGGGCGGGCGGCTCGCCGAGATTGCCGACCCGGAGCACCCCGCCCTTCTTCTGGGCGTCGGCGGGCGGTGCCGCGAACGTGAGCAGCGCCGTCGTCACGAGCGCGGTCAGCAGCCGTAGGGAAATCGTTCGACGCGCCATGTCTGCACCTCCGGAGCGGGCGGGGTGGTGTCGGGTGCCAAGACTCTGCGAGAAGTGCGGCGCCTTGTCAACCGCCGCCGGCCACCCTACACTGGCGCCCGATTCGATCGCCACCCACCCCGCCACCGCAGGGAGGACGAGCATGGGCGTCACCGGCATCCTGCACACCGGGCTCACCGTCAGCGATCTGGACCGCTCCATCGCGTTCTATCGTGACGTGCTGGGCCTCGAGCTGATCGCCCAGTGGGACAGCAGCCAGCCGTACCTCCGCGCCGTGGTCGGCTATCCCGACGCCGAGCTGCGCATCGCGCTGCTGCGCCTACCCGTGGGGCCGGACGCCGCGCCGGGGCATCACATCGAGCTGCTCGAGTACCGCCGGCCGCGCGGGAGCCGGGGCGACGCCAACACCTACAATCCCGGCAACGGCCACGTGGCCTTCATGGTGGACGACCTCGCCGCCACCTATGCCGACCTCGAGGCCAAGGGCGTGCGCTTCAAGTCGGCGCCGGTGGACATCACCCACGGCCGCAACGCGGGAGGCCGCGCGGTCTATTTCTTCGATCCCGACGACATCACGCTCGAGATGATCCAGCCGGCCCGCCCGGCATGACGAGCCTCGACCTCTTCCGGCTCGACGTCACTGACGGGGTCAGGTCTTACATTCCGACATTTTTGGCGCTCAGCGACTCACCTACCCCGTCAGGAAATGTTGGAATGTAAGACCTGACCCCGGCGCTGCGACCCCGCGCGGCTGACCCCGCGCGGCGAGCCGGGGCGGGCCATGTGCTAGGCTGCCGGCCGTGCACACCCTCACCTTCCTCGAGCCCGGCCACTTCCACGCCACGCTGACCCTGAAGGCGGCGCACCTGGCGGTGGTGCCCGAGGTGTTCGTCTATGCGAGCGCGGGGCCGGAGCTGGACGACTTCCTGGCCCTGATCGAGCGCTTCAACCGCCGCGCGGAGCGCCCCACCGACTGGCGGCCGCGCGTGCGGCTCTCCGCCGATCCCCTCGCCCAGCTCCTCGTCGAGCGGCCGGGCGACGTGGTGGTGCTGGCCGGGAAGAACGGCGGCAAGGCCCGGGTGCTGCGCCGGCTCCACGCGGCCGGCCTCCACGTGCTGGCCGACAAGCCGTGGCTGGTGGAGCCGGCCGATCTCGCCGACATCCGGGCGAGCCTGGCCGGCGGGCCGATCGCGCGCGAGATGATGACCGGCCGGCGCGACACGATCGGCCGCCTCGTCAAGCGGCTGGTGGACGACGCCGAGATCTTCGGCGGGTTCGCGACCAACGCCGCCGCGGAGCCGGCCATCGAGCAGGAGAGCGTCCACCACTTCGAGAAGCTCGTGGACGGCGCGCCGCTCCGCCGCCCGTGGTGGTTCTTCGATCCGCGCGTGCAGGGCAGCGGCGCGGTGGACATCCCCACCCACCTCGTCGACCAGGTCCAGTGGCTGCTGGACGGCGCCGGCGCGCCCGGGGACGTGCCGGAGCTGCTCGCCGCGCGGGGCTGGTCCACGCGGGTGCCGGTCGACGTCTTCGCCCGCATCACCGGCGCGGGCGCGGTGCCGCCGGAGCTGCGCGGCGCCGTCGAGGGCGACGCGCTGCGCGTCTTCTGCAACGCGGAGCTGACCTACCGGCTCCGGGCCGTGACCGCGCGCGCCGCCACGCGCTGGGAGGTCTCCTCGGCGCCCGGCGGCGGCGACACCTCGCGGCTCGTCCTGCGCGGCCGGGCCGCGGCGATCCGGGTCGAGCAGAGCGCGGCGACTCGATTCCGGCGGCGGGTGATCGTCGAGGCCCGCGGCGACGCGGCGGGGGCCGCGCGCCACCTCGCGCGGGTGCTGGCCGGCGGGGAGTGGCGGGGCGCGACGGCCCGCGCGGTGGGCCCCGCGAGCCACGAGATCGACGTGCCGCCGGCGCTCGACGGGGGCCACGAGGCGCATTTCGCCGAGCTCCTCGACGAGCTGCTGGGCTGGATCGACACCGGGCACCGGCCGGCCGCGCTGGCGGAGTGGACGCTGGCCAAGTACACGCTGCTGGCCGAGGCGGCCGCGGTCACCGCCCGCGACGACGCGGCCGCGCGGTAGCGCGCGCCCCGATCGCCAGCGCTGGGCTCACGGCGGCGCGCCGAGCGTCACCGAGGTCGCGTGGTCCAGGCCTTCACGAAGGTAGACCAGCCGCAGGGTCTCGCCCGGCCGGCAGCGGCCGAGCTGCTCGCGCATATCCGCGAAGCCGTGGAGCGCGGTATCGGCCAGCCGGACCAGCACGTCG
>DATHSW010000192.1:0-2935 GCA_035463855.1 Candidatus Deferrimicrobiaceae bacterium
CTTCGTGGCGGAGCTCTCCCGGGGCGATCGTGACGAGCCCCTGGACGCCTACAAGGCCAAGCTCCGGGCGCTCGCCGACCAGTACGCGAGCCCCGATCGGAAGGTCGTCTCGTACTGGACCATGGGCTTCAACCAGCACACCCGGGGCACCTGGGTGAACGAGCAGGCCTACATGGTCCACCTGCTCACGGGCAAGCAGGCGAAGCCCGGCAGCGGCGCGTTCTCGCTCACCGGGCAGCCCTCCGCCTGTGGCACGGCGCGCGAGGTGGGCACCTTCTCCCACCGCCTGCCCGCCGACATGGTCGTGGACAACGCGGAGCACCGCGCCTTCTGCGAACGGCTGTGGAAGCTGCCCGCGAAGACCCTCAACCCCAAGGTCGGCAGCCACATCACCGAGATGATGCGGGACCTGGAGGACGGGAAGGTGAAGTGGCTGTGGGTGCAGGTCACCAATCCCTTCCAGTCCACCGCCAACGCCAATCACTGGATCCATGCCGCGCGGGAGAAGGACAGCTTCGTCGTCGTCTCGGACGTCTACCCGACGCTCTCGTGCAAGGTCGCCGATCTCATCCTCCCGTCGGCCATGATCTTCGAGAAGTGGGGCGGCTACGGGAACTCGGAGCGGCGCACGCAGCTCTGGCGCGAGCAGGTCCCGCCGCCGGGCGAGGCCCGCAGCGACGTGTGGCAGATGATGGAGTTCTCGAAGCGGTTCACGCTCGCCGAGGTCTGGGGGCGCCAGCCGGTGCTCGGGCTCAAGGCGGCAGAGTTCGACGACGGGGTCCTGCCCGATGTGCTCGCCGAGGCCGAGCGCCTGGGGTACCGGCGCGCCCAGACGCTCTATGAGGTGCTCTTCGCCACCCCCGAGAGCCGGCAGTTCAAGTGGCCCGACCCGGTGGCCCAGGGGCACGAGAACCACACGGTCATGCACGCCGGGATCGACTGGTTCCCGGAGAAGGCGCTCTTCCAGGACTACGTCCGCTTCGGGCGCGGCCACGGGCACGACCTCGCCGACTTCGACGTCTACTTCCGCGACGACGTGCGCGGCCTGCGCTGGCCGGTGGTCAATGGCAAGGAGACCCTCTGGCGCTTCAACGAGCAGTACGACCCCTACGTCCGCAAGGGCAGCGGGTTCGACTTCTACGGGGACGCGATGAAGTCGCTGCCCGCGGGCGATCTCGACAAGGTGACGAGGCCCCAACCCGCCGCGCTCGCCGGCAGAGCCAAGATCTTCTACCGGCCGTACGCCGCCCCGCCCGAGAGCCCGGACGCGGTCTACGACCTGTGGCTCGCCACCGGCCGCGTCCTCGAGCACTGGCACTCGGGCACCATGACCCGCCGGGTGCCCGAGCTCCACAACGCGGTGCCGGAAGCGGTCCTCTTCATCCATCCCAAGGACGCCGAGGCACGGGGCCTCACCCAGCACGATCTCGCCTGGGTCGAGTCGCGGCGTGGGAAGGTGAAGGCGCGCGTCGAGACCGGCGGCCGCAATCGCGTGCCACGCGGCCTGGTGTTCGTGCCCTGGTTCGACGAGGGGGTCTTCATCAACAAGGTGACCCTCGACGCCACCTGCCCGATCTCCAAGCAGACCGATTTCAAGAAGTGCGCCGTCAAGGTCACGAAGGTGTGAGCGAGGGCTGCGCCATGAAGACCACTCTCATCCTGTTCCTGGTGGCCGTGCTGGCCGCCGGCTGCAGCACCTCCACGCCGACCGGGGCGGACGCCTCGGCCCCGACCACGGCGATCCCCGATACCGGCCTCGGCCTGGTAAAGGAGAGCGTCTTCGACGTGCCCACGCCGCCGGCGGTGAAGGCGAACGACAGCAATCCCGGCGAGCTGCCGGTACTGCCGCGCCCGTATCCCATCGCCCCGCCGCGGATCCCACACGCCGTGGACGATTTCCTCCCCATCACCCAGAAGCAGAATGCCTGCCTGGACTGCCACGCGGTCAAGGAGAAGAAGCAGGGCGAGCCGACCCCCATCCCGCCGAGCCACTACACCGACTACCGCAATGCGCCCGAGCGGGTGGGTGGCCAGGTGGTCGGCGCGCGTCACGTCTGCGTGTCCTGCCATGCCGCCAAGACCGACGCGCCGAATCTGGTCGAGAACCGCTTCCGCCCCTAGCCTCGCGCACGGGCTCGCAGGGTCAGGGGTGTGAGGAGGAGATATGGACGCTGAGGCGCAGAGGTTGCTCCAGGACTTCGCGACCAATCTCAACCGCACGGTGCCGCAACCTGAGCTGGCCGAGTGGCCCCGGCTGTACGACTTCATCATCCATGTGAGCCGGCGCCAGGCGCCCTCCGCCGAGGCCGTGGGCCACGCCCTGGTCCAGGCGGGGCTGGATTGGGAAGAGATCGAGCCCTACGTCATCTTCTACGGGCGCGCCGTCGAGCTCCTACGGCGAGCGCAGCGGGCTCCTGTCCGGAAGCGGAGAAATCGGTGATTCCTAGAGGCCCAGGATCTGCCTGATCTCGTTTCCGGTCCTCGCCGCCTTCCTCGAGCATAGCGGCCGACCTAGCCAGCCATCTATAGGGTATGAGACGGGCCGAGTCTCGCGAACCGAGATTCGAACGACACATTCCCCGGGACATTGAGGCTCGGAAGAAATTTCTGCCACGTTAATATCACCTCATGGGGAACATTCTGAAGCCGGCTCGGCAGTGGCCCGACCCGTGTTGAAGCGGCTCCTGTACCGGCTGTACGAGCGCCAACTCCTGACCGAGATCCTCAGCGAGCCCCTGCCCCGGCACATCGGACTGATCCAGGACGGCCATCGCCGGTACTCCCGGGATGTGGGGCTCGCAACATTAGCCGACGGCTATCGTATCGGGGCAGAGAAGACCGAAGAGGTCCTCATGTGGTGTGCTGCTCTGGACATCCCTACCGTGACCCTGTGGGCGCTCTCGACTGACAATCTCGCCCGGCCCGCGGCTGATGT
>DATHSW010000193.1:0-17537 GCA_035463855.1 Candidatus Deferrimicrobiaceae bacterium
CGGTGCTCAAGTTCCGCAAGACCCTCGACTGAAAGGACGCTCATGCGCGCGCAACGTTCCGCACTGATCGTGACCGTGGTCTTCGCTCTGGCTTCAGGCGCCGCCGCGGCACCGCTGGCGCACCGCGAGGTCTTGCCCAACGGCATCCGGCTTCTGATCGCCGAGCGGCCCGCCGTTCCCATCGTCGCGCTCCGCGTGTCCCTGCGCGCGGGATCGGCGCTGGACCCGGAGGGCGCCTCGGGACTGGCGAACCTCACGGCGGAGCTCCTGACTCGCGGCACGGCCCGCCGGACCGGGCCGGAGCTCGACCGCGCCATCGAGTTCGTCGGCGGCAGCCTCGAGGCCGGCGCGGGCAGCGACGGGGCCAGCGTGACGCTCTCGGTGCTCAAGAAAGATCTGGCGCTCGGCCTGGACCTGCTCGCCGAGGTGCTGCTGCACCCCACGTTCCCGGCCGACGAGCTGGCGCGAAAGGTGGCCGACATCCAGGCCGCCCTGCGACGCTCCGAGCAGAGCCCGGAGACGGTGGCCGGTCGTGAGCTGACTCGCCTGGTCTTCCCGGGCCACCCGTACGCACGTCCCGCCTCCGGCACGATCGAGTCCGTCGGCAAGCTCACCCGGGAGCAGGTGGTGGCCTTCCACGCGCGCCACTACCGGGCGGACGGCGCCACCATCGTGGCGGTCGGGGATATCACGGCGGGAGAGATCCGTCGCGAGCTGCTGGCGCGGCTATCCGGCTGGCGCGCGCCGCCCGCGCCGCTCCCGCGGGTGCCGACACCGGCGCTCACGGTGCCCCCGGAGGAGCGCAGGATCGTCCGCGACCTGACCCAGACGACCGTGCTGCTCGGCCGGCCAGCCATCAGACAGGTCGACCCGGACTATTTTCCGCTCGCGGTCGCAACCTACGTGCTGGGCGGCGGCTCCGCGTCGCGGCTGTACACCCGCGTGCGGGAGGACAGGGGCCTGGCGTATTCGGTGTACAGCTCGCTGCTGCCCGCGCGCCACGGCGCGTCGTTGCTGGTCTCGCTCCAGACCCGGACCGACGGGGTGACGGAGGCGGTGCGCCTCGTCCGGGAGGAGATGGCCCGTCTCGGCCGGGAGCCGGTGCCGCCGGCGGAGCTGGATCGGGCCAAGTCCTATCTGATCGGCAGCTTCCCGCTGCGGCTCGACACCTCGGGCAAGCTCGCCGGCTTTCTGGGAGCGGTGGAGGAGAGCGGCCTCGGGCTCGACTACCCGGACCGCTACAAGGAGCGCATCGCCCGCGTCACCGCGGCGGATCTTCAGCGGGTGGCCGCGAAGTACCTCGACCCGGCGGCATTCTCCTCGGTCATGGTGGGCAAGTAGCGCGTCTCACCACCACCAGCCGGGATAGTAGCGACGGGGCCAGAAGGGGTCATAGTAGGGGCCGTACGGCCAGTAGTAGGGCCAGGGATAGGTGCCGTAGTAGGGCGCGACCACGACGTCCTTCGGCCAGAGGCGGATCCGCTCCACCGCGACCACCGGGTAGCGATACGCCACGTCGCCGATCCGGCGCTCCTCCACGCCGGTGACCTCGCCGATCACCGTGATGCGGCGCCCCGGAGCGTAGACCGCGGGGTCGAGGAAGTCCCTGGCGCGGAGCAGGACGCGGCCGGGAGATCTGTCGCTGCGCTCGGGGCTGTCGTCGCCGCGGAGCCGCCGGGTGAGCAGCTCGATCTCGGTCTCGTCCTGGCGCGGCTGGGTGGCGAGGATCTCCCCGCCGACGATGACGCGCGCGCCCTTGTGGGCCTCGGGAAGAGCACGGAGCTCGTCGGCGGTGATCCGGGTGTTCACGGTACGCATGACCTCGTCCGGAAACGCGGTCGCGCAGCCGGCTCCCAGCACCGCCAGCAGGAGGCCTAGCCACCGCATGAATGGACGATACCGCCGGCCCGGGAGGCCCGCAACCGCTGTGCTACAATCCGCGCACATGAGGCGGGCTCGCTCATGCCGGTGGTGGTGCGTGGCGCTGGCGGCCGGCTTGTCGCTGATCGGGAGCTCGCCCGCCGCCGCCGCCTCCTTCATGCTCATGCCGCGCGATCGCGAGGAAGCCATGCGGGCGGGGCGCCGCAGCGTGACCAGTGAGGAGTGGGGCGGGGAGTGGCGGGTGAACGACGGCGGGGGCCAGCTCGTCACCGTGATGACCCCGTTCCACCGGCTGGCCCTGGCCGCGCGCAACTCCGCCTTCCAGGACAAGGAGCTCAAGCCGCGCGAGGTCGCATCGCTCTTGAAGGACCACCAGGGCAAGATCGTGTTCTGGGCGACGCTGCGGGGCGGGCGGGCGGACTTCGCGCGCTTCTACGCTCCCGCGCTGCGGGCGCGGCAGCAGGAGATCAAGGCGTCCTTCGCCCAGAACGAGCGGACTGCGCTCCGCGGCGAGGACGGGCAGTACACCGCGCGCTGCCTCTACGTGTTCCCCGCGGAGGAGCTGGATCCTCGGGCCACCGTGACGCTGCTGGTACGGGACGGCGAGGAGAAGGTGGTGGCGAAGTTCACGGTGGATCTCTCGACCATGCGCTAGCGCCGGAAAGGATCCTGCCGGTGACCGCGGAACGGTTCGCAGAGGGCATGACCTTCCCGGAGTACCTCGCGCAGATGCGCACCAACAAGGATCGGTTCGCGAAGCGCCTGGCCGAGACGGAGATCAGCTCCGACGACCGGGAGGCGATGAGGGCCCGCAAGCTCAAGATCCTGGTGATCACCGAGGACTGGTGCGGCGACGCCCTCGTGAGCTTCCCCGGGCTCGCCAAGCTGGTGGAGGGCGCCCCCGACGTGGAGATGCGGGTGTTCCTGCGGGACGCGAACCCGGACGTGATGGACCAGTACCTCAAGCGGGGTCTCTACCGCACGATCCCCGTGTTCGTGTTCTTCGACGAGCACATGAACGAGGTGGCGCGATTCATGGAGCGCCAGGATGTGGTGTCCGAGCTGCGCACCCTGCTGAAGGTCTGAGAAGGAGGAAGCCATGAAGGCGATCCGTGTCCACGCTCCGGGCGGCCCCGAGAGCATGAAGCTGGAAGAGGTGGCGGCGCCCGCCCCGGCGGCCGGGCAGGCCCAGGTGAAGCTCGAGGCCTGCGGCGTCAACTACATCGACGTGTACTTCCGTACCGGCGCCTACAAGGCCCCGTTGCCGCTCACGCCGGGGATGGAGGGCGCGGGGACCGTGACCGCGGTCGGCCCGGGCGTCTCCACCGTCAAGGTGGGCGACCGGGTGGCGTGGACCGGCGTGCTCGGCTCCTACGCCCAGATGCACGCGGTGCCCGCGGACCGCCTGGTCGCGCTGCCCGACAAGCTCACGTTCAAGGACGGGGCCGCCGCGATGCTCCAGGGGCTCACCGCTCACTACCTCGTGACCTCCACCTGGCCGCTCAAGAAGGGCGAGACCGCGCTGGTGCAGGCCGCCGCGGGCGGCATGGGGCTGCTCCTCTGCCAGATGGCGAAGATGCGCGGGGCGACCGTGATCGGCACCGTGTCCACCGAGGAGAAGGCGGCGCTGGCGAAGGCGGCGGGCGCCGATCACGTGATCCTCTACACCAAGCAGGACTTCGAGCCCGAGGTCAAGCGCATCACGGGCGGCCGCGGCGTGGACGTGGTCTACGACGGCGTGGGGGCGAGCACCTTCGACAAGGGGCTCAACTGCCTGCGCCCGCGCGGTCTCATGGCCCTCTTCGGCGCGGCGAGCGGGCCGGTGCCGCCGCTCGACCTCCAGCGCCTGAACGCGGGTGGCTCGCTCTTCGTGACGCGCCCGAGCCTCAACCATCACATCGCCACGCGCGAGGAGCTGATGCAGCGCTCCAACGAGCTGCTCGGCTGGATCCGGGACGGCAAGATCAAGCTGCGGGTGGAGCATCAGTTCCCCCTGGAGCAGGCCGCCGAGGCCCATCGCCAGCTCGAGGGCCGCAAGACGACGGGGAAGATCCTCCTGCTTCCATGAGGGATCCGCAGCCCCTGGACGGTGCGGCCCGCCCGGACGGGGGCCGCACCGCCCCGGCCCCGTCATGCTGAAGTGGACGCTGGTCGGGCTGGCGGTGCTGGTGGCGCTCGTGCTGGGCGCCCTCCTGGCGCTGCCGCTGCTGCTCGACACGCCCGCCATCCAGGCCTACGTCTCGCAGGCCGCCTCGCACGCCCTGGGGCGGCCCGTGAAGTTCGCCGCGCTCTCCATCTCCGCGCTGCCGCTGCCGACCGTGAAGCTCCGCGGGCTGCAGGTCGCCGAGGACCCGAGCTTCGGGCCGGGGCCCTTCGTCACGGTGAGCGAGGGCCGGATCCGCATCCGCATCCGGCCGCTGCTGCAGGGGCGGGTGGAGCTGGCCGACCTGACGCTCGAGGAGCCCCGCATTCACGTGGTCGAGGATGCGGCGGGCCGGCTCAACGTGGCCACGCTGGGCGGCGCGCCCCCCGCGCCGGGGGGGCCGCCACGATCCGGCACCGGTCGGCCGGGCGTCTCCGCGGCCGGGGCGGTGCTGCTCTCGCGCGTGCGAATCGTCAACGGGGCCGTGGACTACCAGAAGGGGGGCGCGAAGAGCGCCGCGTTCACCCTGGCCGACATCGACGTGACGGTGACCCAGGCCGCCGCCGGCGGGGCGCTCCGCATCAGCGGCAGCGCCCAGGGACAGCCCGGCAACCTCAAGCTGACCATCGCGGAAGGGACGGTGAGCGCGGGGCCCGGGCGGGCCTTCGGGGACGCGCAGCTCAAGGCGACGGTGGACGTCGAGGCCCGTGACGTCGCGCCGGCCGCCGCCCTGTTCGTCCCGACCCCCAGCGTGTCGGGGCCGCTCAAGGGGCGGCTGCAGGTGTCGGGCACCGCGGCGCGCCTGACCGCCAGCGGCGCCGTCGGCTTCGAGCGCCTCACGCTGACCGCGCAGCAGCCCCGCTGCCCGGCGCCGCAGCGGCGCTCGCTGACGCTGGAGGACGTCCGCGTGCCGCTGAGCTACGCGCCGCCCCAGCTCGAGAGCCAGGCGGTACAGGGCAAGGTGGCGAAGGGCACGGTGACGTTCCGGCTGAGCGTCGCGCTCGGTCCGCCACGCGTGGCCACGCTCCGGGACATCACGGTGAAGGGCATGCAGCTCGAGCCGGTGCTGGTGGACTATCTCTGCCAGCGCAACGCGGTGACCGGCCCGCTGGACCTGACCGGCGAGGCCACGCTGCGGCTGCCCGAGGCGCTGCCGACCCTGAACGGATCGGGCCGGCTCCAGATCGGCGCCGGTCGCGTCATCGGGCCCGATCTGCTGGAGGCTCTCGGCCAGGCCCTCGCCCTGACCGACCTGGTCTCCACCACGCTCGACGGCGGCCGGCGGGGGAGTCGGCCGGGAGCGGGCTCGCCGCTCAGCTTCGACTCGATCACCGCGACGTACACGATCACCAACGGGGTTGCCCGGACCGAGGACCTGGTCTACCTGGCGCGCGACCTGCGCCTCACCGGCGCGGGCACCTACGGGCTGGTGGACGGGCGGACCGCCATGGACGTCGTGGTGACCCAGGGCGGCAACCGGGTGAAGGCGCGGGTGGTCGGGGGCCCCGGGGCGCTGACGATCGTGCCCACCGACGTCCGGATCAAGGAGCCGAAGGACCTCAGGAAAGCGCTCGACCGGCTGTTCCGCTGAACCGCGCTCCGCCCAGCTTGCCCGCCTCCACGAGCCCCACGAAGAACGCGTAGAGCTGGTTGTACTCGTCGTAGCGCGCCTGCCCGAAGCGGGCCACCGTCTGCTCGCGCAGGGCCCGGTACATGCGCAGCCGCTCGCGCAGGATGCCGATCCAGTCCGCCGAGAGGTCCTCCGCCTCGACGCCGCTGAACCCGGCCCGCGCCACCCGCTCGCGGTAGCCCGCGATGCTCTGGAGGGTGACCGCCGCCATCCAGTCGTGGAGCCGCCGCCGCTCGTTCTCCTCGAGGCGCGGGTGCGCGATCCAGTCGCTGAAGGCCAGCCGGGCCCCCGGCTTGAGCACGCGCGCGCACTCTTCCAGCACCGCGGCCTTGTCGGGCACGTGGAGGAGGCCCTCCTGGCTCACCGCCGCGTCGAAGACGTGGGTCCGGAACGGCAGGACCTGGGCGTCCGCCCGCAGCAGGCGCACCAGGGGGCTCAGGCGGACGAGGGCGGTGAGCCGGGTCCCAGCCGCGCAGCGTGAGTGGGTCAGGTCCACGCCGGTGACGCGGACGCCGAAGCGGTGCGCCAGGAAGCGAGCGGGGCCGCCGAGGCCGGCGCAGACGTCGAGCACGGCCATGCCGGGAGCGATGGCGGCGCGCCGGGCCAGGGCCTCCACCGCCTGCAGGCCCCCGTAGTGATCCTGATCCCAGGTCCAGAGGTCCTCCGGGCGGAGTGGGCCGTCGCGGCGGCCGCTCCCGCAGTGGGCGGACGCGAGCACCTGCGTTTCATTGATGGGGTGGCGGTCGTAGAAGTCGATCACGAAATCCACCACGGGGGCCGGAGGCGGCTCGCGCACGAGGCCGAGTGTACGGGGAGGCCGCCTTGAAGTCACCGGGGGCGTGTGGTAGAAGGAGTCGTTTCCAACCGCCCCCAAGGAGAACCGGAGAGCCATGACGGACGCCGCAGTCAATCCCCTGAAGGCCGGTCTCGAGGACGTCGTCGTCTCTCCGTCGGAGATCTGCTTCATTGACGGCCACAAGGGCCGGCTCATCTATCGGGGCTACGACGTGGACGACCTGGTGGCCCACTCCACCTTCGAGGAAGTGACCTTTCTCCTGTGGCAGGGGCGGCTGCCGTCGCGGAAGGAGCTGGACGCCCACCTGAAGGCGCTGGCCTCGACGTCCAACCGCAAGCTGCCCCCGAAGCTCCTCGCGATGATCAAGCAGCTTCCCAGGAAGACGACCCCGATGGAGGTGCTCCGAACCGGGGTGTCGGCCCTGTCCTCGTTCGATCCGGACGCCGCCGACAACAGCCGCGAGGCGACCCTGCGAAAGTCCTTGCGGCTCACCGTGCAGCTCCCGACCCTGGTGGCGGCCTGGGAGCGGATCCGGCGCGGCAAGGCGCCGGTGGCCCCGAGCCCCAAGCTGAACCTCGCCGGCAACTTCCTCTACATGATGAGCGGCAAGAAGCCCACGCCGCTGGCCGCCAAGACCTTCGACACCGCGCTCATCCTCCACGCCGACCACGAGTTCAACGCCTCGACCTTCGCCG
This sequence comes from Candidatus Deferrimicrobiaceae bacterium, assembly GCA_035463855.1. GTDB lineage: Bacteria > Methylomirabilota > Methylomirabilia > Rokubacteriales > CSP1-6 > CAMLFJ01. Next base: position 7,146 of record DATHSW010000193.1, read on the forward strand.
CCCGCGTCACCGCGGCCACGCTGTCGGATCTGCACTCGGCCGCGGTGTCGGGCATCGGCGCGCTGAAGGGGCCGCTGCACGGCGGAGCCAACGAGCAGGTCATGCTGATGGTCGAGAAGATCAAGGATCCGGCGAAGGCGGACGCGTGGATCCGGAAAGCGCTCACCGACAAGGCTCGCATCATGGGGTTCGGCCACCGGGTCTACCGCGTGGAAGATCCGCGGGCGAAGCATCTCAAGCGCCTCGCGCTCGAACTGGGCGAGCAGGTGGGCGACACCAGCAAGGTCGAGATCCTCGACACGGTGGTGCGGGTGATGGGCAGCGAGAAGCACATCTTCCCCAACGTGGACCTCTACTCGGGCGCGGCCTACGCGGCCATGGGCATCCCCACCGACCAGTTCACGCCGATCTTCGCGATGAGCCGGATCGCGGGCTGGGCCGCCCACGTGCTGGAGCAGCACGGCAACAACCGGCTGATCCGGCCGCGCTCCGACTACACCGGCGCCCTCGACCTGAAGTACGTGCCGCTCTCCGAGCGGTAGGCGGCCGCGGGGCCGGCCCCCGGCCCTCCCGTGGCGGCCGTGACGACGAGCGTGGTGCTGGTGGTGCACGACCGGCTCGCGCTCACCCGGGCCTGTGTCGAGAGCCTCGAGCGCGGGAGCACACCGTTCGAGCTCTGCGTGGTGGACAACGCCTCCTCCGACGGCACCGTGGACTATCTCGATGACGTCGCCCGCCGCCGGCCGCTGCGCTATCGCCGCAACGACGACAACGTCGGGCTCATCCGGGCGCTGAACCAGGGGGCGGAGCTGGCGACCGGCGAGCTGCTCTGCTTCCTGCACAACGACACCGAGATGCGCGACCCGCGCTGGCTCGAGCGCCTCGAAGGCGCGGTGCGGTCACCCGCCCGCATCGGGCTGGCCGGCCTCTACGGGGTGCGGCGGCTGCGGCGCGACGGACGCTACGTGGGCCGGACCATCGTGCACTGTCTCGAGGGCGAGGCGACCATGCACAGCCCGCGGGTCGAGGTCGCGGCGGTGGACGGGGTCTGCCTCTTTCTCGCGCGCGACGTGCTGCAGGCGGTCGGCGGCTTCGACGAGGGTTACGGCTTCTTCCACGGCTACGATCGGGATCTCTCCTTCGCGGTCCGGGAGCGGGGCCTGCGCTGCGCGGTCGTGCACGCGCCGTTCGTGCACCGCGGCGGGGGCACGCGGACGGGCGAGAACGCGCCGCTGGCCGCGCCCGAGGACCTGGCCCAGCGGCGGGAGGCCCTGGCGCGGTTCGCGCGGAAGTGGCGGCACCGGCTGCCCGCCGACGTCCGGCCGCTGCCGGAGCGCCTGCGCGATTGGCTCGGCGGGCCGCGGAGGGTATGATGCCGCGCATGATCCCCTTCGCGAAGGGCCACGGACTCGGCAACGACTACATCGTGATCAACGGCGCCGACCTGCCGTCGGCCCTCACTCCGGGACAGGTGACACGCATCTGCGACCGGAACTGGGGCGTGGGGTCGGACGGGATCCTGCTGCTGGTGCCCGCCTGGGCGGGGGCGGACTTCGGGCTGCGCATCCTGAACCCGGACGGCAGCGAGGCCGAGAAGTCGGGCAACGGCCTGCGCATCTTCGCGAAGTACCTCCACGACCACGGCCACGCCAAGCGCGACACGTTCACGGTGGACACCAAGGGCGGGCGCGTGGAGTGCCGCTGCCACGTGGAGGACGGCCGGGTCAACGTGGTGACGGTCGAGATGGGGCGCTGCACCTTCGTGGCGCCCGAGATCCCCATGAACGGGCCGGAGCGCGAGGTCGTCAAGGTGCCGCTCCAGGTGGCCGGCGAGACGCTGCTGATCACCGCGGTCTCGGTCGGCAACCCGCACTGCGTGATCTTCACCGACCGCCTCGACGAGGCGCTGGTGCGCCGGCTCGGGCCCCAGGTCGAGCACCACCCGGCCTTCCCCAACCGCATCAACGTGCAGTGGGCGCGCGTCGCCTCGCGTTCGATGGTGGACATCCTGATCTGGGAGCGGGGAGCGGGCTGGACGCTCGCGTCGGGGTCGTCATCGAGCGCGGTGGCCTGCGCGGCGGTCAAGAACGGCCTCTGCGATCACGGGCTCGTGACGGTGCGCATGCCGGGCGGCGAGCTGTCCGTGGACGTGCGGCCCGACTGGTCCATCCGGCTGCAGGGGCCGGTGGAGGAGGTCTACACCGGCACCTTCTCCCGCGACCTCATGGCCGCGCTCGAAATGTCGTAATGCAAGACCTGACCCCCTACTGGACGCCGAGGACCTTCACGTCGAAGTAAAGCGTCTTGCCGGCGAGCGGGTGGTTGAAGTCGAGGACGACGGTGTTCTCCTTGATCTCCTTCACGACCACCGGCCTCGTCTCGCCGGAGCCGCTGCGGGCGGTGAGGGTGGTGCCCACCTTCAGGCCCTCCTTCGGGATGGCGTCCTTCGGCACCTCTTGCTGGGCGCCCGGCACCGACTCGCCGTAGGCGTCCTCCGGCTTGACGACGACTTGCTTCTCCTCGCCGGCGCGCATGCCGAGCAGCTCGCGCTCGAGCCCGGGGATGATCTGCTGGCGGCCCTGCACGAAGACCAGCGGGTTGCCTCCTTTGTTCGTGTCCAGGACCTGGCCCCCTTCGTTCTTCAGCGTGTACTCCAGCCTCACGGTGGCGCCGTTCTGCACCGCGCCGGGTGCCGGCGCAGGGGTCTGCGCCAGAGCCGTGGATGCGGCGAGCGCCACGAAGGCGACGGCGAGCTTCACAGTGCGGATCATCGTGTCCTCCCGACGCGCGTGAGCGACGCAAGGCGCGTGATTTCGACTCTACACCCGGGCTCCCGGCTCGAGCAACGCACCGGTGGGAAAATGGCGATTATGCTATCATCGGCGGGACCTTGAGAGCCTTCTGCGCCTGGTGTCAGCGAGAAGGAGGACCGGCTTTCCTCGGCGAGCGCGAGCCGCTCGACGACGACAGCGAGACCCACGGTGTGTGTCGCCGGCATCTCCAGAGCATCCTGGCCGCGCTGCCGTCCCCGTCTTTCCCCGAGGTCACGTATCTCTTCGTCATCAAGCCCGGCGAGACGGCGCTCTACGACTATCTCGAGCGGGCCTTCCTGGGCGTGCGCGGGGTGAAGATCATCATGGACCGGCGCGCGGGGGAGCGGCGGGGGACCCACCGCCGGGCCACGCACGACCGGCGGCGGACGGACCGCCGCCAACCCCGCGGCACGTCCCATGCGCTCGGCTACACGACGGTGCGCTTCGGCCGCACCGCCGGGGCAGGGTCCGCGCCGATCGCGAGCTAGGCGATCGGCCGGCCCAGGCGCTGCAGCGCCACGGTGGCGAGCCGGGTAACGTGCTCGGCGATGGCTCTCAGGCTCTCCGCCGCCTCGACCCGCTCGGCCCGCAGGCGATCCACCTCGGCGCGCATCGCCTGAAGCTCCTCCCGGAGCTGCTGGTTCTCCGCGGCCAGCTGCTCGACCTGCTGGAGGGCCTGGAGCGCGCGGCCGAAGAGCCGCTCGCCCTCCTGCACCCAGCGGACGACGTCGGGGGCGAGGCTCATCCTGGGGTCAGCGGCAGCCGATGCGCTCGGTGGCGATCACGAAGTTGTCGAAGTACCGGTCCTGAGGCTGCGGGGACCCCTCGTTCCAGTAGTTCTCGAGGTAGACCGCGTTGATGCCGTACTCCGTCAGGCTGCCCATCCAGCCCAGGCCGCCGATCCGGGCCTCCGGCTTGTCGTCGATCCAGAGCTCGAAGACGCCGTTCGAGCGGCCGGGATCGTTGAGGCGGGCCCGGGCCTCGACACAGTACCACTTGCCGATGTGCTTGGAGTCGAAGAGACGCGTCTTGCTCCAGGTCCGCCCCACCCAGTCGAGATTGTTGAAGTCGTTGTAGTGCGTGGTGAGCAGCCGCCCCCGAAAGCCGACCCCGGAGGCCGGCTCGAGCCAGAGCCGGTCGAGCGGCTCATCCGGCGTCCACACGTGGGCGATCATGGCCTGGGCCCAGTCGGTGCTGGCGAGGCTCTGGGCGCGGGAGACCTTGTTGCCGGCGCCGCCGACCCACCAGGGCGCGTACTTCACGTAGACCCGCCAGTAGATGTCGCGGTAGACCGTGCGGCCGTCGTCCACCGGGCGAAAGTCGGGGGCCGGCACCTTGCCGAACCGCACGTGCAGGAAGCCCGCGTTGACCTGGTTGGTCTTGAAGTGCGCCTGCATGCCCATGGATCCGCCGTAGCCGACCGACGGCAGGCGATGGAAGCTGCCGCGCTCGCCGTAGTCCGAGTAGCGCGCGAGGCGGTCCTGCTCGAAGTCGTCGCACCAGACCCAGCTCGGCTTCGGGGTCGTGCATTCGAGGTAGGGTCGATCGAGGGGCACGACCGTGATCGCGGTGGCGGCGGTCCGGCCCTCGCTGGTCACCACGATCCGGGTGGCGCCCGGCCGGAGCGCGGTGACGACGCCGACCTCGGACACGTGGGCCACGGACGGATCGGCGGCGGTCCACGACACGGTCCGGCCCGCCAGCGCCCGGCCGCTCGCGTTCCGCGGCACCGCGGTGAGGAGGGCCGCCTCGCTCGGCCGGAAGGGGCCCGAGAGCTGAGCGAGCTCGAGCGACGCCACGGGATCGGTGGACTGGATCGGGACGTCGGTGATCGAGCAGGCGGACGCGAGCACCAGGGCCGCGCCGAGGGGCCAGATCCGCATAGCGGAAGGGATCATCTCACAGGTGTCCAGCCGCGGAGACCGGGACTCCAGTTGCAATGATCCGCTGATCGCCGTGAGACCATCGAAGATGGTGATGTCGCCATAGCTCACCCGATCCCCATCCGCCTCGAGTAGGATACCCACGGCTTATCCGCTCCTCTCCTTCATAGCGATCGGCTGCCAGGAGCCCGCGGCCGCGCTCGCGAGGCGGCGCTGGCCGCCGCGGGTGGCAGGCCGAGACCGAGCCGGCGTCTGCTGCGGTGCGCAGATGATCCTGTCCCTACGCCGCTTTGGTGCTCTCCCCCTGCCGTCGGAGCGTGACCTGCACGAGCCGGGCGATCGCCTCGAGGGCGAGACCCAGATCTCGGGGTCACAACGTACGCTTTCTAGACGTCCTGGCGGGCTCGTGGAAGGCTCTGACATGGGATGAAGCACTGATGCTCTGCGTCGCGACCCTGCTCCTATTCATAGCGCCGGCCTCGGCAATCGAGATCCTCTACCTTGACCGTGGGATGATTACCATTGGTGTACCGACGACGTTTCCGGACGGTGAAGGTGGAGAGTTCTTCACGACCTTTGGCGGCGTAATCATGAAGGCCGGCGGGCCGCGCCTGTCGATCATTGGTGCGCAGAACATCGTGTTCACCACCCCGGCACTATGCTCCTGGGCGCGCGATCATGCCGCGTAGATGTCCCGGAGAGGCCCGGGCCAACCCCTCGAGACGATCGCCGGGCTCGTGCAGGTCATGCTGGGGGGCTGAGAAGGGAGGTTCCGTATGAAGCATCGCCTGACGCCACTGCTTTCGCTAGTCTTCGTGTTGGCCTTTCCGCTCCAGGGGTCAGCTATGGAGATCCTGACACTCGATCGAGGATCCATCTCGGTCGGGCCGGGCCTCCCCGCTCCGATCTTTGAGGTGGGAGGGCCGCGCATCAGCATCTCGGCTCTCGGCGCCTTCTTCCTTTTTGGCGGTTTTGGCTCCCCTCCATGCGCAAACGGTTGTGCGCCCGGTGACAGCCTCTTTGTAGGTGGAATCTGGGGCGGCACGGATCTGCCAGGGCACGTCACCCTTGACGGTGTGACCCACCTGGCAGGGTCGACGAGTCCTGACGCGGACATCCTCACTCTCGCTCTTGACGCCGCGTTTCTTGCTCCGCAATTCGGACTCTCGCCGACCGCGGTGTTGTCAGGTCCATTCAGCATCACCGGAGACCTCCTCCGCGTATTCAGTCTCGGACCGGGCGGCCAAGAAGTCACGCCCTACGGGCTGTACGGAGAGGGCACCGTTGACGTCACCCTGATCAAGCGCCGTATTGCGTTTCCTGATCCCAACGTGCTGCGTGACGCGTGGCTCTTCGAGAGTGCGGAGTATCAGCTTCAGCCTATCCCCGAGCCGGGCACACTGCTTCTGTGGGGCACCGGCGCGGCCGGCCTAGGCCTAGCCCGCTGGCTCAGCGGACGCCGGGGCAGGACCGAAATTGCCCCCTAGCGCATAGTTATACCTACAGGACTTCAAGGAAGCCCTGGGCCACGCGCAGATCACCACCACCACCGTCATGCACACGCACATCAGCACGCGGGCCAACTCGCGCGGATGCCGCGCCATGAGCCTGACGGGTCACAAGACGCGCGCCGTGTTCGATCGCTCCACATCGTGAGCCGCGGGACCGCCGGGCGGCCGTCGCCTTGCTGAATGGTGACGAACACGGTGACACCCGGCCACGGCGGCTTGAAACCCTCCGGGCAAGCGGTTAATATCCTTGCCACGGACGATTAGCTCAGTTGGCAGAGCACCGGCCTCACATGCCGGGGGTCACTGGTTCAAGTCCAGTATCGTCCACCATTCCAGAACGCGGGGTCGTGGCCGGCCCCGCGTTCTGATCTTGGATCCCGGTTCAGAAAGGGCTGCGTGGCACATCGAGAGAGCGGTAGAGGCTCCGGCCTCCTGGCGCTGGTAGCGATCCTCCTGCTGTTCGCGCTGGTCGTCGTGGACCACAGCCACGGCGATGGCGCCCGCCCCGTGCAGATGGCGACACCGACACCGGGTCTGCCGGTCGACTGCCGCGCCGAGGGCGCCCTGGCGGGCCGGAAGGACGTCGTGTTCTGCGAGTCGTGGGAGACTCGCGACTGGTGGACGCACGGCTACGTGAAGTCGGCCTCCACCACCCGGCCGAAGGCGGCGGTGGCGGAGGACGTGGAGCGCACCGCGCTGGTCTCGAGCGGGTGCGTGAGCGGCTCCTGCCTGAAGGTGGAGATGCGCAAGGGACAGTCCGGCGCGCTCGCCATCCACTGGCCGCTGGAGCGCGCGAAGCTCGCGCCCCAGGCGCTCTACCTGCGTTACCACCTGCGGCTCGAGTCGAACTTCGATCCGGACCTCTGCACGCCCAACGGCGCGCCGTCGGGGAACGGGGGAAAGTTCCCCGGCCTCGCCGACGTTCGCACGTGGCCCGAGGAGCAGTGCGGCAACGGCGGGAACTTCGCGGACGGAGTGAGCTGCTGGTCGATGCGCGCGTACTTCCGGAACTGCCAGGCCGGCGAGGGGAAGGTCCGGCAAGCCTGTCGGAGCGCGACGGCCAAGACCCGGTTCGGGAGCTACTTCTACTACTACAACCAGGACTCCTTCGACAACATGGGCGTCTGGGATACGGAGCCCTGGGGGCAGGGGTACTTCGAGAGCCCATTCGGCTCGTGCCGGGTGCCCCGGGACGTGGGCGGCTGCGGCAAGGGCACCGGCGGTCAGCTCGAGAACGGCCGCTGGTACGCGATCGAGATGTACGTGAAGATGAACACGCCGGGCAAGGCCGACGGGATCGTGCGCGGCTGGGTGGACGGGCAGCTCTCCTACGAGAAGACCAACATGATCTGGCGCATCCCCGGGCACGACAACCTGCACGTGCGTACGATCTGGCTGAACGTCCACGCGGGCGGGGAAGCGATGGGGCTCTGCACCGCCAGCGCGATCTACCTGGATCAGATGGTGGCGGCCACCGACGTCCCGATCGGGCCGTGGAAGGCGGCGCCCGCGGCGCACGGCCGGGCCCGGCAGGTATCCTGGGGTCGGGAGTAGCGGAGCGCGCCGCTCAGGCGTGCACGCCGCCCTTGCCCTGGGCCAGCGCGTGCTCGACGACGGAGCGGAGCTGGTCGAGCGAGAAGGGCTTGCTGAGCACGAAGTCCACGCCCTTCGCGTGCGCGTCCTCGGACCCCAGGCGGTCCCCGTAGCCGGTCATGAGGGCCACCTGCGTCGTCGCCCACCGCTGCTTGAGCCGGTGCGCGACCTCGAGGCCGGAGATACCGGGCAGCCCGAGATCCACCATCGCCAGGTCGAACGTCCGGCTCTCGAGCTCCACGAGGCCGGACTCGCCGTCGGGGCTGGTCACCACGGTGTAGCCGTGCCGGCTCAGCAGCTCCCGGAGCACTTCCCGGACCTCCTCGGAATCGTCCACCACGAGGATCTTCGCGGGCGAGGCCGGCTTCGGAGCGGGCGCGGCCGCGACCGGCGCGGGTGAGGAGACGGGCCGCTGCGGCAACGGCAGCGGCTCGGCCGCCTCCGCGGGGACCGGAAGCCAGACCGTGAAGACGGTGCCCTTGCCGACCTCGCTCTCCACCATGATCTCGCCGCCGTGGCGGTCCACGATCGCGTAGGCCCCGCTGAGACCGAAGCCCTTGCCCTTCTCCCGCTTGGTGGTGAAGAAGGGATCGAAGACGTGCAGGCGGATCTCTTCGCTCATGCCCACGCCGGTGTCCGCGACCTGGCAGAATACGCGGCCGCCGTCGCGCCCCGTCCGGAAGGTCAGGTTGCCGCCCTCGGGCATCGCGTCGAGCGCATTGAGGGCGATGCTGGTCAGGACCTGGCGGAGCTCGGCCATGTCACCCGACAAGGCCGGCACCGGACTGGTCTCGCACCGGACCTCACCCGCGCTGCCCCGCGCGTTGAGCTGCTGGCTCCAGCGTGAACGGGCCGAGTTGGCGATCTCCTCCACGAGCTGGTTGAGGTCGAGGGGCTGGAACGGCCGGGCCGGGCGCGTGCGGCTGAAGTCCTGGAAGCGGCGAACGACCCAGGCGCCCTCGAGCGCCACCTGCTCGATCATGCGTAGCGAGCGGCGCACGTCGGGGTCCTGCACGTCGGCCAGGAGCAGCTGGGCGCGGGCCAGGATGCCGGACAGCGTGTTGTTGAAATCGTGGGCGACCTCGCCGGCCATCTCCCGGAAGGCCCGCAGCCGCTCCTGCTGGACGGTCTGATGATGGCTCGAGAGCAGCTCGTCGAGGGCGGCGCGAACCTCGCCGATCGCGGATCCGGCTCGCGGGGGCGCGGCCTTCAGCGCGTCGGTGTCGGAGGTCATCGGAGCGCTCAGGGCTGGGGCGACCGGGGCTCGCGAGCGAAGGGGCTCGCCTTGGACGGCCCCTGGAACTTGTGCGCCACCTGGTTCACGAGGTCCTTCATCTCGCCGAGGAGCTTGGCGGCCGTCTCGCCGGCCTCGTTCTGCTCGTTGCGCAGCCGCTCGTTGTCGGCGTGGAGGGCGGCGAGCTCGGCGCGCACGTCGTCGCGCTCGCGCTGGACACTCTCGACCGTCGCGCGCTGGCGCTCCACTTCGCCGCGCTGCCGCTCGATCTCATCGCGGAGGCGCTCGGCCTCGGATCGATGGCCGTCGATCTCGGCCCGCAGCCGGTCGAGCTCCTCGCGAAGCTCGCCGTGCTCGCGCTGGGCCGACTCGGCGACCGCGCGGTGGCGGTCGCTGTCCTCCATGAGGGTCGTGATCATCTGCATCACACCCTGCATCTCGTCGACCCACTTGCTCAGCGGGTTCTTCGCGTCGAGCCTGCCTCCCGGATCGCCGGAATGGTCCATCGCACCCTCTCCTCGTGTCGGAAGTTCACCGGGCCCAACTGGCCGCGAGGCATTTATTCTAGCCTCCGGCCGGGTGGCCCTCCATCGCAAAGCCGTGACCACGGTTCTGCCCACGCGCAGTACGCGGCCGGGGGCAGATTCGAGCATCGCACAGAACTGAGCAACGCATGTGCCACCGGTCGTCGGCGAAATAAATCAAGAGCTTACGGGGCTTGAAGCAGACCAGCAGTGCAAGAATTGTCAGGGGGAAACCCCCTGACCGTCACCCACATTTCCCCTCGCTAGGAACGGCCCCTGCTAGCCGAAGTGGTTCAGGAAGTCGCGCAGCTTCACATACTCCCCGCGGGCGAGGTTGGCGAAGACCACGACAGCCCCGCCCGTATACGCTTCCCACACCAGGGCCGGGAGCCGGAGCGTGGCCCCGACCTCGGGGCCGGGCAGCTCGACGACCACCACGTCGCTCACGGAGAGGTGCCCCTCGGTGGTGAGCCGGCATCCGGAGGTGCTCAGGTCCACCGTTCGCCCGTGGATGACCTCGCTGTCCTCGGTGCCCGTCTCGATCCGAACCGGCAGGCTCACGGCCACGCGCCGGGCCCAGCGCCGGATATCCCCGGGCGCCACGAACGGCGCGACGCGCTCGGCTTCGCCCTCGCCCGCGGTGAGGAAGGCGACACCGAATCCGTGCGGATCGCGGCGGGCGACCTTGACCAGGATCTCGAGTCGGCCCGTGTCCTTCGGCAGCGTAATGCGCAAGGTCAGGGGAGTGTCCGGCTCGAGGTCCAGGTCGGTGGCGATGCGCATCCCAGATAGGCTCGTGTCCACGACCTGGCCCACGCCGACCCGGCCGTCGGC
>DATHSW010000194.1:0-8646 GCA_035463855.1 Candidatus Deferrimicrobiaceae bacterium
GGTAGAAGCCCTTGATGCGGAGGCTCGGCAGCCCGAACAGGAGGCCGACGGCGGCCGCGATCAGCCCGGACAGCAGGAACACGAGCAGGATGTTCACGGAGGGGAACGCGGTCGCGAGCTTGAACGCGGAGTAGGCGCCGACCGCCATGAATCCGCCGGTGCCGAGCGAGAGCTGGCCCGCGTAGCCGGTGAGGAGATTCAGGCCGAGCGCGGCCAGCGAGTAGACCAGGAATGGGATCAGCACGGCCTGCAGCCAGTACTCCGTGGCCACCAGCGGCACGCAGAACGCGGCCACGAGCAGCCCCAGCATGATCCAGCGGTCCTGGACGATCGGGAAGATCGCCTGGTCACTCGCGTACGTGTGCTTGAACTGCCCGGCTTCTCGGTAGATCACGAGCTAGACTCTTTCGATGATCCGCTCGCCGAACAGGCCCTGGGGCCGAAACAGCAGGAAGACCAGCGCCAGGACGTAGGCGAACCAGTTCTCGATGGCCCCGCCCACCAGCGGGCCCCAGTAGACCTCGCCCAGCTTCTCCCCGACCCCGATGATCACCCCCCCCACGATGGCGCCCGGCACCGAGGTGAAGCCGCCCAGGATCAGCACCGGGAGGGCCTTGAGGGCGATCAGCGAGAGGCTGAACTGCACGCCGCTCTTGGCCCCCCACATGATGCCGGCCACCAGGGCCACCAGGCCCGCCACCGACCACACCACGACCCAGATCGTCTTGAGCGGGATGCCGATGCTGAGCGCCGCCTCATGGTCGTCGGCCACCGCGCGGAGGGCGCGGCCGATCCGCGTCTTCTGGAAGAAGACGGCCAGGATGGTCACCAGCACCGCGGCGGTGAGGGCCGCGGTGATCTCCAGCTTGTTCACCTGGACACCCCGAACCATGAAGGACGTGTCCGGGATCCCGACGTCCAGCTTCTTGACGTTGCTCCCCCAGAGCAGCTCCCCGAAGCCCTCCAGGAAGAAGCTCAGACCGATGGTGGCCATGAACAGGATGATGTATTCCTGGTTGACGAGCGGGCGCAGCACCACCCGTTCGATGGCGAAGGCCAGCGCGATCATCACCACCATGGTCAGGAGCAGGCCGAGAACGACCGGGACCCCGCGTTCCATCAGCCCCACCAGGGTGAGCGCCGCGAAGAGCACCATGACGCCCTGGGCGAAGTTGAAGACCCCGGAGGCCTTGAAGATCAGCACGAAACCCAGGGCCACCAGCGAGTACATGAGGCCGGCCGCCAGACCGCCGATCAGGACCTCCACCAGGAAGCCCGGCGCGCCGAGCATGTCCTTGAAGGGGCCGAGGAAGATCGCCTCAAGCATGCGCCACTCCAAGATAGGCGTCGATCACCGCCTGGTCCGCCCGCACCTCGTCCGGGGTGCCGTCGGCGATCTTGCGGCCGTAGTCGAGCGCGACCACCCGGTCCGAGATGTCCATCACCACGCTCATGTCGTGCTCGATCAGCGCGATGGTCGTGCCGAACTCGTCGTTGACGCCGAGGATGAACCGGCACATGTCTTCCTTCTCCTCGACGTTCATGCCCGCCATCGGCTCGTCCAGCAGCAGCAGCTTGGGCTCGGCCGCGAGCGCGCGGGCCAGCTCCACCCGCTTCCGCAGGCCGTAGGGCAGCTTGCCCGCCGAGGCCTTGCGGATCGCCTGGATCTCCAGGAAGTCGATGATGCGCTCCACGAAGGCGCGGTGCTCGAGCTCCTGCCGCATGGCCGGGCCCCAGTAGAGAGCCTCCAGCAGGAAGCTGCCCCGCATCTTGAGCAGCCGGCCGGTCATGATGTTGTCGAGCACGCTCATGCCCGTGAAGAGCGCGACGTTCTGGAAGGTGCGCGCCACCCCGAGCGCGGCCACATCGTAGGGCCGGAGCTGCGTCCGGTCACGGCCCTCGAAGAGGATCTGGCCCTCGTAGGGGTGGTAGAAGCCGCTCACCACGTTGAGCAGGGTGGTCTTGCCGGCCCCGTTGGGGCCGATGATGGCCACGATCTCACCGCGGCGGACCTCGAGGCTCACCCGCTCGAGCGCCTGCACCGCCCCGAAGCGCACACTGATGCCGTTGACCTCGAGGAGCGGAGTGGGCGGCGGGCCCGCGGGCGCCTTCATCCGGACGTCCCCGCGGTCGCGAAGGTCTCCGCCTCGCTGATCCGCACCGCCGCGCGCACGGTGGCGGTGCGCCCGTCCTCGTAGGTCACCTGGGCTTCCACGTTGACGTGGTCGGCGGTGCCGTAGAGGGCCTCGATGAGCGGGGCGTACTTCTGGGCGACGAAGCCCCGACGCACCTTGCGCGTGCGGGTGATCTCCTGGTCGTCCGCGTCCAGCTCCTTGTGCAGGAGCAGGAAGCGCCGGATCTGAGCCCCGCGCAGCGCCTCCTCCTCGAGGAGGCTCCGGTTGACCCGCACCACTTCCTGGCGGATCAGCTCGTAGACCTCGGGCTTCTGGGCCAGATCGGTGTAGCTCGTGTAGGCGAGCCCCCGCCGCTCCGCCCAGTTGCCGACCGAGGCCAGGTCGATGTTGATCAGCGCGCTCACGAAGGCGCGCCCGTGGCCCACGCAGACCGCCTCCTTGACGTACGGCGAGAACTTGAGCTTGTTCTCGAGGTACTTCGGCGCGAACATCGTCCCCCCCGAGAGCCGGCCCACGTCGCGGGCCCGGTCGATGATCTTGAGGTGGCCGTCCTTGTCGAAGAACCCCGCGTCCCCCGAGTGCACCCAGCCGTCCTCGAGCGTCTCCCGGGTGGCCTCCGGGTTCTTGTAGTACCCCTGGAACGTCCCCGGGCTCCGGTACATCACCTCGCCGGTCTCGGTGATCCGGACCTCGACCCCGGGCAGCGGCGGGCCCACCGTGTCGAGCTTGACGTCATCGTCCTGCTGGATGCAGATCAGCGCGCTCGACTCGGTCATCCCGTAGAGCTGCTTCACGTTGATGCCGAGCGAGCGGTAGAACTCGAAGAGCTCGGGCCCGATGGCCTCGCCCGCGGTGTAGGCTATCCGGATGCGGCCCATGCCGAGGTTGTCGCGCAGGGGACCGTAGACGAGCAGCCGGCCGAGCGGGTACAGCAGGCGGTCGAGCCACGCGGGGGGCCGATGAGCCAGGCGGCGGCGCTCCACGCGGCGGGCCAGATCGAGGAAGAAGTGCACCATGCGCCGCTTGAGCCAGGCGGTGTCGTCCACCCGGATCATGACCGAGGTGAGGATGTTCTCCCAGATGCGGGGTGGCGCGAAGAAGTAGGTGGGGCCGATCTCCTTCAGGTCCGCCAGCACCGTGGTCGCGCTCTCCGGGCAGTTGGTGGTGAAGCCCGCCACCATCGACTGGCCGAACGAGAACATGTGATCGCCGATCCAGGCCATGGGCAGGTACGCCATGACCTCCTCGCGCTCGGTGAGGCGCTCGCGCTCGATCGCGTTGCGCGCGGTCTCGATCAGGTTGCGGTGCGAGAGCATGGCGCCCTTGGGCTGTCCGGTGGTCCCCGAGGTGTACGCGATGACCGCCGTGTCCTCGGCCCGGCCTCGGGCGACCTCCTGGTCGAAGTAGCCCGGGTTGTCCTGGGCGAACTTGCGGCCCCGCTCCTTCAGCTCGTCGAGGCTCAGCAGGCAGGGGTCCTGGTAGTGGCGGAGGCCCCGTGCGTCGTCGTAGACGATCCACTCGAGCATCGGGCACTGGGCGCGGACGTGGAGCAGCTTGTCCACCTGCTCCTGGTCCTCGACGACCGCGAAGCGAGCCTCCGCGTGGCCGACGATGTACTGCATCTCCCGCTCGATGGAGTCCTGGTAGAGCGGCACCGGAATTCCCCCGAGCGCCTGCGTGGCCAGCATCGCCCAGTAGAGCTGGGGGCGGTTGTCGCCGACCACCGCCGTCTTGTCGCCCCGAGCGAAGCCCAGCGCGGCCAGCCCCAGGGCGATGAGCCGGGCCTGCTCGACGTACTGGGCCCACGTGTGCGATTGCCAGATGCCGAGATCCTTCTCCCGGATGGCGACCTTCCTCGGAAGGCGCTGCGCGTTGCGGAGGGCCAGCTTCGGGAAGGTGTCGAGATCCGGCTCGAGCATCAGATACGCGTGCGGGTACGGATCGCGCTCGGCCGCGCGAGGCGAAGCTCACCTGCACCGTTGGAGAGAGTCTTCACGCTCGTAAGGCTCCATCAGGAGCACCCGCGCTGGCGGTGGTAGAGTGGCGAGAGTCTAGCCCAGGCCCTCGGGGGTGTCAAGGACTTTGCCCACCAAGACAAGGGTTTACGGCCCCCCAAGGGGTGCCGCGGGAGCGCGCGCCATCGGGGCCGTCTGCTTGATCGCGGCCCTCTGGACTCCGCCGGCCGGGCAGGCCCAGTCCGAGCCCGACTGCGCCCGGCCCACCCAGGGCCGCGAGCTGATCGCCCGGCTCCGGCTGAGCGAGATCGAGGGGGCGGAGGACATCCACCGGGCCGCCATGTGGGAGGCCTTCGGCCGGTGCCCCGAAGGCGCCGCCGGCGGCCCCTGCCGGATCACGGAGCGGCAGCGCTTCGAGGCCGAGTGGGAGCGCACGCGCGCCCGGATCGAGGCCAAGTACCGGGCGGTGCTGGGGGACTTCGAGCGGCGGTGCCGGGCGATCATCAGCCGGGCCCGGCCGGGAGGGGTCAGAGCGGCTTCTTGATCATCCGGGCGAGCTCGCCCACCACGCCGCGCCGGAAGGCCAGCACGCAGACCACGAAGATCACCCCCTGGACGATGGTCACCCAGGCGCCGAGCTGGGCCAGGTAGTGCTCGATCGTGATCAGGAGAAAGGCGCCCGCCACGGGCCCGAAGACGGTGCCGAGCCCGCCCAGGAGGGTCATCAGGACCACCTCGCCCGACATGGTCCAGTGCACGTCGGTGAGCGAGGCGAGCTGGAAGACGATGGCCTTGGTGCCTCCGGCGAGGCCGGAGAGCGTGGCCGAGAGGACGAAGGCGATCAGCTTGTAGTGCTCCGGCCGGTAGCCGAGCGAGATGGCGCGCGCCTCGTTCTCCCGGATGGCCTTGATGACCTGGCCGAAGGGCGAGTGGATCGTGCGATAGACCAGCAGGAAGCCGGCCAGGAAGATCGCGAGCACCACGAAGTACAGGGTCACGGTCGGGCGGAGGTCCAGGAACCCGAACAGCATCCCGCGGGGAACCGACTGGATGCCGTCTTCCCCGCCCGTGAACCGGGCCTGCAGGCAGAAGAAGTAGATCATCTGGGCCAGGGCCAGCGTGATGTTGGCGAAGTAGATGCCCCGGCTGCGGATGGCCAGGGCCCCGACCGCGACCCCCAGGGCGGCCGCGGTCGCGGTCCCCGCGACGATGGCGAGCTCCGGCGGCCACCCCCAGACCTTCGCGGCATGCGCCGTCACGTAGCCGGCCGAGCCGAGAAAGGCCGCGTGACCGAACGACAGCAGGCCCACGTAGCCGATCAGCAGATTGAAGGCGCACGCGAACAGCGCGAAGCAGAGCGCCTTCATGAGGAAGATCGGGTAGACGAAGAAGGGCAGCACCGCGAGCACCGCCACCATGGCCCCGAAGGCCACCGCCTGGTGCCGCAGCGTCACCGCGGGCGCCTCCGCCGGCGTCGCGGCCTCGACCTCCGCCCCGATCGAGCTCATCAGGAAGCGCGGCCGAAGAGCCCGGTCGGGCGGATCAGCAGCACGATCGCCATGATGACGAAGATCACGGTGTTGGACGCCTCGGGATAGAACACCTTGGTGAGCCCCTCCACCACCCCGAGCGTGAACCCGGTGACGATGGAGCCCATGATCGAGCCCATGCCCCCGATGACCACCACCGCGAAGACCACGATGATCAGGTCGGCGCCCATCAGCGGGTTTACCTGGTAGATCGGCGCCGCCAGCACGCCGGCCAGGGCGGCCAGCCCCACCCCGAACCCGTAGGTCAGCGTGATCATCCGCGGCACGTTGACCCCGAAGGCGCGCACCAGGGCCGGGTTCTCGGTCGCGGCGCGGAGGTACGACCCGAGCTTGGTCCACTCGATCACGTACCAGGTCGCGAGGCAGACGCCCAGCGAGAAGACGATCACCCAGGCCCGGTAGTTCGGCAGGAACATGAAGCCGAGATTCCGGCCGCCCGAGAGCTCGGACGGAATCGGGTACGGCAGGCCCGACGAGCCGAACGCGTGCCGGAACACGCCCTGGATGATGAGGGCGAACCCGAAGGTGAGCAGCAGGCCGTAGAGATGGTCGAGGTGGTAGAGGCGCTTCAGCGTGGTGCGCTCGAGCGCCATGCCGAGCCCGGCCATGAGCACCGGGGTGATGAGCAGGGCCCACCAGTACCCGAGCCCGGCGTACTGCAGCAGGAAGTAGGCCACGAAGGCCCCCATCATGTACTGGGCCCCGTGGGCGAAGTTGATGATGTTCAGCAGGCCGAAGATGACCGAGAGCCCGAGGCTCAGGAGCGCGTAGAACGAGCCGTTGATCAGCCCGATCAGGAGCTGACCGAACAGGGCCTGCGGCGGGATGCCGAGGAGCTGGAACACGGTATCGGTCGCCCCCCTCACCCGTCGAGAGGGAGCGGGGAGGGTGCGAGGGAACTCCTACTTCTTCACCAGCGGGCAGTCAGGTCGTTCAGAACGCCGATCTTCACGATGCCGTCGGAGATCTGGGCCTGCGCCGGCCCGGCCAGCAGGGCCAGACCGGTCGCGGCGATCACGGCGAGCTTCCCCATCTCACGGGCTCCTTTGCTCGGGCTGGGGGGACGGACGGTGCGTGGATCATACCCCGAGATAGTCGTGGAGGCGGTCCATGCGCGCCCCGAGCAGCGCGTTGGGGATCATGTCCACGACCCTCCCGCGCTCGATGACGTAGTGCCGGTCGGCCACCGTGGAGGCGAAGCGGAAGTTCTGCTCCACGAGCAGGATCGTGAAGCCCTCGCCCTTGAGGCGCTTGATGGTCGCCCCGATCTGCTGCACGATGACCGGCGCCAGCCCCTCGGTGGGCTCGTCGAGGAGCAGGAGCCGGGCCCCCGTGCGGAGGATCCGGCCGATGGCGAGCATCTGCTGCCCGCCGCCCGAGAGCTTCGTCCCCTGGCTGCGCAGCCGTTCCCGCAGGTTCGGGAACAGCCCGAAGATCGCTTCGAGCGGCAACCCGCCCGGCCGCACCACCGGCGGCAGCGTGAGGTTCTCGCTCACGTTGAGGCTGGCGAAGATGCCCCGCTCCTCGGGGCAGAAGGCGATGCCCAGGCGGGCGATGGCGTTGGAGGGGCGATGGATCAGCTCCTCGCCGCCGAAGCGCACCGACCCGCGCCGCCGGGCGACGATGCCCATCACGCTCTTGAGCGTGGTCGTCTTGCCCGCGCCGTTGCGTCCGAGCAGCGTGACCACCTCGCCCGGCCGCACGTCGAAGTCGACACCGTGCAGGACGTGGGACTCGTCGTACCACGCGTGCAGGTCGCGCACCGCCAGGAGGGGCGCGTCCCCCGGGCCGCCCGCGGGGATCCCGCGCTCAGGAATGGCCGGATCCCATGTAGGCCTGGATCACGTCCGGGTTCGCCGACACCTGGGTGTAGTCGCCCTCGGCCAGCACCTCGCCCCGGGAGAGGACCGTGATCGTGTCGGACAGGTGCTCCACCACCCCGAGGTTGTGCTCGACCATGAGGACGGTCCGGTTACGCGCCACCTGCTTGATCAAGGCCGAGATGCGGTCCACGTCCTCGTGGGCCATGCCCGCGGTGGGCTCGTCGAGCAGCATCATCTCGGGCTCGAGCGCGAGCGTGGTCGCGATCTCGAGCGCGCGCTTGCGTCCGTACGGCAGCTCGACCGCGGTGGTGGCCGCGAACCCGCCGAGCCCCACCGCCTCGAGCAGCTCGAGCGCGCGCGGGCCGAGCCCCTCCAGGGCGCGCTCGGAGCGCCAGAAGTCGAACGAGCGCCCGCGCCGCCGCTGCAGCGCGATCCGCACGTTCTCCAGCACGGTGAGATGCGGGAACACCGCCGAGATCTGGAACGAGCGCACGAGCCCGAGGCGGGCGATGTCGGCGGGCCGGCGGCCGGTGATGTCGCGGCCATTGAACGTGATCCGCCCGCGGGTCGGGGCCAGGAAGTGGGTGAGCAGGTTGAAGCAGGTGGTCTTGCCGGCGCCGTTGGGCCCGATCAACGCGTGGATCGTGCCGCGCCGCACCTGCAGGCTGACGTCCTTGACCGCCACGAAGCCACGGAACTCCTTCGTGAGTCCCCGCGTCTCCAGGATGATGTCGCTGGCCATCAGGCCGCCGATGATACCACCCGTCTACGGCCTCCGGGGCGGCGGCGGGTAGAAACGCGCCTCGCGCCGCTCGTCCCAGGCGCGGTTGGCCTGCTCCATCTCCCACGAGGCCATGCACTCGCTCTGGGCTCGCACCAGCTCTTCGATCAGCTCGCGCGGGTCGCGGTGGAACGAGGCGTGGAGCAGCCGCTTGGCGTGCCCGGTGGCGGTGCGGGACGAGTGAAACGCCTTCTCGACGACGCCCGCGAGCGCCCCCTCCACCCCCTCCGGCTCCACCACCCAGTTGACGAGCCCCATCGCCGCCGCCGCCGCCGGTGTCACCTGATCGTTCAGCAGGGTCAGCTCCTTGGCCCGCCCGAGCCCCACGATGCGGGCCAGGCGCAGGATGGAGCCGTCCGGGATGAGGCCGTGCCGGGTCGCGCCCAGGCCGAGAACCGCGTC
>DATHSW010000195.1:0-2628 GCA_035463855.1 Candidatus Deferrimicrobiaceae bacterium
GCGGTGAACACGGGCACCCGCACCGTGGTGGGCGAGATCGGCAGCTCGGGCAGCTCGAGGATCTTGCGCACCTCGTTGACCAGCTTCAGCTCCTCGCCGGTGTAGCCGTCGGCCCCGAACTTGTCGATGTGCGGGATGACGTTGAAGGCGATCTGGTGCTGGAAGACCCGGGGCGTGATCGCCTCCCCCCGGGCCCACGCGAGCGTCTGGCGCCGCAGCTCGTCCACCCCGTTGACGCCGGCCCCCGAGACCGCCTGGTAGCTGGTGGCGACCACCCGACGAAGCCGGCCCGCGTCGTGGAGCGGCTTGAGCGGCATGACGGTGACGATGCTGGTGCAGTTGGGGCAGGCCACGATGCCGCGGTGCCCGCGCACCGCGTGGGCATTGATCTCCGGCACCACCAGGGGCACCTGCGGGTCCATCCGGAACGCGCTGGACTTGTCGACCACGATCGCCCCGGCCCTCACGGCATGGGGGGCGTATTCCTTGGACTGGGCGGACCCCGCCGAGAAGAGCGCGATCTCCACGCCCTTGAAAGCGCCGGGGCCGACTTCCTCCACGCGCACCGGCTCGCCCTTGAAGGTGACGGTCTTTCCCGCCGAGCGCGCCGAGGCGAAGGCGCGCAGCTCCCGGACCGGGAACTTGCGCTCCTCGAGGATCTTCAGCGTGGTCTGGCCCACTGCGCCCGTCGCGCCCACGACCGCCACCACCACTCCTGAGGCCATGACTCAGCGTCTCCTATTCATCTATTTGTTTCAGTACGATTTCTGGACTTCGTCCGCGATGAGATCGCCCATCTCCGCCGTGCCCACCAGCTTGGTGCCGGCCGAGTGGATATCGCGAGTGCGGTGTCCCCGCTCCAGGACGCGCAGGACCGCGGCGTCCACGCGATCGGCGTCCGCGCCGCGCTCGAGCGAGTAGCGCAACAGCATGGCGGCGGACAGGATCGCCGCGATCGGGTTGGCCACCCCCTGGCCCGCGATGTCGGGCGCGGTCCCGTGGACGGGCTCGTAGAGGCCCAGGCGCCCGCCCTGGCCCCCCAGGCTCGCCGAGGGCAGCATGCCCATGGACCCGGCCAGGATCGCCGCCTCGTCCGAAAGGATGTCGCCGAAGGTGTTCTCGGTGACGATCGTGTCGAAGTGGGTGGGCTTGTGCACGAGCGCCATCGCGCAGTTGTCCACCAGGACGTGCTCGAGCTGCACCTGCGGGTAGTCCTTCGCGACCCGCGTCACCACTTCCCGCCAGAGCTGCGAGACCACCAGCACGTTGGCCTTGTCCACCGAGGCGAGGCGTTTCTTGCGCTTCATCGCCACGTCGAAGGCGGCGCGGGCGACCCGCTCGATCTCGCGCGACGTGTAGGCCATGGTGTTGACCGCGCGCGCGCCGCCGTCGGCGAAGTCCTCGCGCCCACGCGGCTCGCCGAAGTAGAGCCCGCCGGTGAGCTCGCGGATCACCATGATGTCGGTGCCCTCGACCACCGACCGCTTCAGCGGGGAGGCGTCCACCAGCATGGGGAAGCAGGTGGCCGGGCGCAGGTTGGCGAAGAGATCGAGCTCCTTGCGGATGCCGAGCAGTCCCCGCTCGGGACGCCGCTCCTGAGACAGCGTGTCCCACTTGGGACCGCCCACCGCCCCGAACAGGATGGCGTGGGCCTGCCGGCAGAGCGCCAGGGTCGCGGGCGGCAGGGGGGTGCCCGCCGCGTCGATGGCGGAGCCGCCCACCAGCGCGCTCTCGAACTCGAACCCGATGCCGGCCGCCCGGCCGACCAGCTCGAGGATGCGCTGCGCCTGCGGCGTCACCTCCTGCCCGATGCCATCACCGGGCAGCACTGCGATCTTGTAGGTCGCCATGGGGTCTCCGCCCTAGGGGCCGATCTCCTGGACCTTGCGGCCGGGAGCCGGATGCACCAGCCGGTTCACCGCGTTGAGGTAGGCGCGCGCACTCGCCTCGATGACGTCCGTCGAGCTGCCCTTGCCGAAGACGAGGGCGCCGTCGAAGTCCACCTTCACCGACACCTCGCCGAGGGCGTCCTTGCCGGAGGTGACCGCCCGGAGCTGGTAGTCCTGCAGCCGGCCCTTGAGCCCGGTGATGGCGTCGATGGCATTCAATACCGCGTCCACCGGGCCGTCACCCACCCCGGAGTCCTGGAAGACCTCCTGGTCCTTCCGCAGGCGCACGGTGGCCGACGGGATCACCCCGGTGCCGCTGATGAAATGGAGATAGTCCAGGGTGTAGGTCTCCGGGACCTGGGCGATATCGTCCTTCATGATCGAGATGAGATCCTCGTCGAAGATCTCCTTCTTGCGGTCGGCCAGGTCCTTGAAGCGCTTGAAGGCCTTGCCGAGGGCCCCCTCGTCCAGCTCGAAGCCGAGATCCTTGAAGCGGGCCGCGAGCGCGTGGCGACCCGAGTGCTTGCCCATCACGAGCTTGTTGGTGGCCCGCCCGATGTCCTGGGGTCGCATGATCTCGTAGGTGAGCTTCTCCTTGAGCACCCCGTCCTGGTGGATGCCCGCCTCGTGGGCGAAGGCGTTCTCCCCCACGATGGCCTTGTTGGGCTGCACGTGCACCCCGGTGATGTGGGAGAGCAGGCGCGAGGTCTTGAAGATCTCCTCGGTGCGCACCTGGGTC
>DATHSW010000196.1:0-7030 GCA_035463855.1 Candidatus Deferrimicrobiaceae bacterium
CAAGGGTACCGCAAAGGACGCGAGCGCGGCCAATCCCGTGCCCAGCCGTCCCAGTAGACCTTCGGTCTGGGCGCCGATGACATCACCGCCCCGGTAGACGAAGGTGTCGATGAACGCCTTCGACTTGTACCGATCGGCGCGGGGGACGATGGTGAACAGCGTCTCGCGCGCAGGCCGCATGATGCCGCGCTGCACGGCGCGGAACGTCGCCTCGAAGGCGACGAGCGCCGCGAGCGAGCCGAGGATCGCCAGACCGGCGAAGCCCAGGGCCACCGTGATCGGCAGCAGCGCGAGCGTCACGGATACGCCGAGCCGCTTCATGAGGTGCCCGGTGACGATGGCCTGCAGGACGAGCGTTGCCACCTGCGTGATCATATCGATCCGCGCGAACGTCGCGGTGCGCATGTCGAGGTTGGTCCCCAACGCTGCCACCATCTGCAGGCGCGTGAAGTAGACGAACGTAGCCATCACCGCGAGGATCAGCACGTACGCACAGATGGCGAGGAGATAGGGCGATCGGAAGACCGCCTGGAAACCTTCCCAGGCGCTGCCGCCGATCACGACGTGCTGCGTCGGCGCCGGCGCATCGTCCCGGTCGCTCCAGGTCGGCTCGCGCCGATCCGTCCGGAGGCGGGTAAGCCACGAGGCTGCGCCCATCGCCAGCAGGATGAACCCGACCGCGACCAGCAGCAGAGTTGGGGTCCCGAGCGGCTTGGCGAGCAGGCTCGCGAGCCACGCACCGAAGATCGCCCCCAGCGTGCCGCCCGCGGCGATGGCACCGAAGAGGCGCTTGCTTTGCTCGAGCGAGAAGCGGTCCGCCATCAGGGCCCAGAACAGCATCGTGGCGAACAAGTTGAAGACGCTGAACCAGACGTAGAAGACCTGGCCGGTCCGCTCCCCGATGTTGGCGGGCGCCAGCACGAGCAATGCATAGAACGCCAGCAGGCCGCAGGCGAAGAAGAGGTAGGTCGCGTTGATGAAGACCAGGCGGCGGAACCGGCTCACGAGCAGGCCGAAGAGCGGGTTGACGAGGAGGGTCACGACGACGGTACCGATGAAGAGCCACCGGATCGCCTCGATGCCGCGTTGCATGCCCAACGCCTCTCGCGCCGGCCGCACGACCATCAGCGCCGTGAGTACGCAGAAAAAGAACAGCCCGGCAACGAGGGTCGGACCGGCCTCATCGCGGCGTATGTTCGCCAAACGTTGCAGGATGGCGGTCGTCACTATTGGGTTTCGGTTCCGGCCCCGACCGGATGGCAATGCTGGCATCTTACCTTAAGGGCATACGCGATTCGGTCAGACTGACCGGAGCGACCCGTGAACACTTGGTCACGCGGATGCCCGCGCGGACCGCGTCGGGCAGCGGGGAAAGCTGCTGGAAACAGCAAGAGCCCCAGAGGATCAAGCCCCTGGGGCTCTTGCTGTCAAGGTTGGGGCTGGCTACTTCTTAAGAAGCTCCATTGCCGCCTTGGCCTTCTCCGTGGCCATGGTGCGATTGCCGGCGTTGCACGCGGCGTCGGCTTCCTGCACGAGCGTTGCAGCCTTCTTAAGCTCCGCAGACCGAGGAGCCTGGAGATCCTGGCTGCGCGGGGCCTGCACGTCCTGGCTACGAGGAGCCTGCACGTCCTGGCTGCGCGGCGCCTGGATGTTCTGACCGCGCGGGGCCTGCACGTCCTGGCTGCGAGGAGCCTGCACGTCCTGGCTGCGCGGGGCCTGAATGTCCTGCGACCGGGCGCCCGCTAGCGAGCGGGGAGCCTGGATGTCCTGACTGCGCGGAGCTTGCATCTCCTGACTGCGCGGGGCCTGCACGTCCTGGGACCGGGCACCCGCTAGCGACTGCGACGGCTGCAGGCTCTGCGTCGCTACCGTCTGCTGCTTCACCATCGCCTTCGCTGTTTCGACGTCGGCGCAGGTCGTCTCCGCCGGGCTCACCGCCGGGTAGAAGGTGAGGACGAACGCTGTACTCAGAGCTACCGCCAAAAGCTTCTTCATGACATCTCCTCTTCGGGGTTTAAGGCCGGGTGAGTTACCCGTCCTTACGGCTGATCATAGGTGACTACCACTCGCCAAGTGTTTAGAGTATAACACAGGGGACACCAAGGCGTACAAATCAAATAAAGTCTTTAATTTTAGGCACTTCACATCGCGTCAGGGGTCTGGGCTCTCGTCTTAGGCTCCGCCAACAGCGGAGGGGCTTCGGTCGCTATCATCTGCCTCCGCCTGGACCCTCAGAACACAAGGTGGCCCTTGCTGTCTACTACGCGATCACGTCCTTCAGTTGGTCCTGCGGTCTGGGAGGCCTTGTCAAGAAGTGTGTAAACGAGATCAGGCGGCGGCCTTCGCGTTGCCCCGCTTCTCCCGCACCCCGTCGACGTACCGGGCACCCTCGGCGACCTCCGGTAGACGTTCAGGCGCGTCCAGCCGGGGAAACTCTGCTCCGCGACCAGCAGCGCCTTCCAGATGATCGCCGTCGCGTTCTCCACCTTCTTGAACCGCTTCGCGGCCGCGGTCCGCAGCCGCACCGCCGCGAACGGTGACTCCACCACGTTCGTCGTCCGGAGATGCTTCCAGTGCTCATTCGGGAAGGCGTAGAAGGTCACCAGCCGTCTCGGCATCCTGCGCCTGGCCAAACGCTACGACCCGGCCCGCCTGGAAGCGGCGTGCGCGTGCGCCGGGAGCGTCGCGGCCCGCTCCTATCGCCACGTCGACGCCATCCTCAAGCCCGGCCTCGATCAGGTGCCGCTCCATGTCCGTGGCCCGCAGTACTACCTGTGAAGGAGGACCGCATCCCCATGCTGACCGCCCCGACCCTGGACAAGCTGCAGCACCTCAAGCTCGACGCCATGGCCCACGCGTGGACCGAACAGCAACAGCAGGCGGAGCTGAGCGGCCTCGCCTTCGACGAGCGCTTCGGCCTCCTCGTCGACGCCGAGTGGCTCGCCCGCGACAACAAGCGCGTGACCCGCGCCCTCAAGGAGGCCAAGCTGAAATTGCCCCACGCCTGTCTCGAGGCCATCGACTACCCGGCCCGGCGCGAGCTCGACAAGGCCGTCATCCGCCAGCTCGCCACCTGTCGCTGGGTGCAGGAGCACCACAACGTGATCCTCGTCGGCGCCACCGGCACCGGCAAGAGCTTCCTCGCGTGTGCCCTCGCGGCCGACGCCTGCCGCAAGGGCTTCCGCGCCTACTACCGCCGCGCCTCCCCCATACCCCACGTCCTTTTCCGCGGAAGCCGACGTGGCGATGGCGAGTCGTTTTATTTCTTGTCCCACTCCGCCGGTTCGAGCGCGTTGACCGTCGTTCCGGGAATGCCCTCGAGCTCGCTCAGGAGGAGCCCCGCCCAGCGGTAGATGTTGTGCTCGCGGACATGCTGGTGCAGGCGCGCCATGCGCGCCCGGCGCTCCTCGGCCGGCATCGCCACCGCGGCCCGGATCGCCTCGGCCATGCCGTCGATGTCGTACGGGTTCACCAGGATGGCGTCGCGCAGCTCGGAGGATGCCCCGGTGAACTGGCTCAGGATGAGCGCCCCGTCCTCGTCGTCGCGCACCGAGATGAACTCCTTGGCGACCAGGTTCATGCCGTCGTGCAGCGACGTCACCATGCAGAAGTCGGCGTGGCGGTAGAAGGGCCAGATCTCGCGGTGCTCGTGGTGCCGCTTGAGGTATAGGATCGGCTTCCACCGGCCGGTCTGATAGGCGCTGTTGACCTCCTGGATCACCGCGTCCACCTCGGCCTCGAGCGCCTGGTAGCGCGGGATGGTGCTCCGGCTCGGCGCAGCGAGCTGCACGAACACCACGCGCTCCCGGTACTCTGGGAATCGCTCGAAGAAGCGGCCGAGGGCCCGGAAGCGCTCGGGGAGGCCCTTGGTGTAGTCGAGCCGTTCCACCCCGACCCCGAGAAGCTCGGCCTGCGTGTCGAGGCTCTGCAGCAAGGCCTGACGCGACGTGGTGGGCGGGTTGTCCACGAAACCCGGCGCCACGCTGATCGGGAACGGCTTCACCGAGGTCACGTGCTGGCCCCGGGTGACCGAGAAGTGCTCCCAGTCGATGCGCGCCTCGATGGCCCGCTCGATCGTGTCAAGGAAGTTGTTGCAGTAGTACTGGGTGTGGAAGCCGATCAGGTCGGCGCCCAGCATGCCCAGGAGCAATTCGTCCTGCCACGGGCAGATCGAGAAGGCCTCGAAGTTCGGCCACGGGATGTGCCAGAAGATCGCAACGCGCGCGTCGGGCCGCTCGCGCTTGATGAGACCGGGCAGGAGCGCGAAGTGATAGTCCTGGATCAGGACCATCGGCGACTCGGTGCCCGCGATCTCCTCCAGCACCGCGGCCGCGAACTTCTCGTTGACCGCCCGGTACTGGGTCCAGTCCTCGGGCCGGAATAGCGGGCGCGTGTGCACGATGTGGCAGAGCGGCCACAGCCCCTCGTTGGAGAAGCCGTAATAGTAGCCGGCCTCTTCCTCGGGGGTGAGCCAGACGCGCTTCAAGGTGAAGCGCGGGTCGTCGGGCGGCACGCGCAGACGGCCCCGCGCATCCGCGGTGTCGCGGTCAGCGTCGCCGCTGGCCTGGGCCACCCAGACCCCGCCGCAGGCGCGCATCACAGGGTCCATGGCGGTCACGAGGCCGCTCGCCGGCGTCAGGGCCTGGATCGCGCCGTCGTTCCAAACGTGGCTCACTGGCTCGCGGTTGGAGACCACCACGAGTGGCCGCTCCGCGAGCCGGATCTTGGCGAACTGCTTGAGCCGCTCCTCGGTCCACCGGGTCTGGCCGATGAACCGCAGCGCGGCTTCCTCCTCCGCGGCGGCGCGCGCCCGCAGGAGGTTCTTGGCGAGCACCGAGACCTCGCGCATGATGGGACCGAAGAGGCTCCCGTCCGGCAACTCGGGCGGGTCGATCGTGTGCCCGCGCCGCACCGCCTTGGTCCAGCGCGCCATCTTGGCCAGCGGCTGGGTCAGGCTCATGCGGACGACCAACAGCGCCATCAGGGCCAGCACCACCGCCAGCACGAGGAAGCGGATGGCGGTGATCCGCCACAGCGCCCACTCCGCCGTCTTGAGAGCGGAGGCGTCGAGGAACACGGCCAGCGCACCCGCCGGCTTGTCGTCGCGCAGAATCGGGTCGGCGTAGACGTACATGGTCTTGCCGGACATCACGCGGAAGCCGGTCTTCACTGCGCCCGAAGTGAGGGCCCACGTGACCTCCGGCGGCGGGTTCTCGAGCTGCTTGGCCACGTCGGGTGTGGCCGCGATCTGCGACGCGACGCGATCGTAGACGGCGAGCCCCTGGTCCGGCTTGCTGAACTTCTTGATCAGCCGATCGATCTGCGGCTTGCTACCGCTCCGGGCGAGCGCGGGCTCGAGCACCTCTTTGAGGCCGTCGCTGAGGAGCGCGGCGCGGCGGTCCAGCTCGCCGGCCAGCCGCTGGCGCTCGTCGATGAACTGGAAGTACCCGAACGTGCCCACCACCACGAGGGAGGCGATCCAGAGCGCCGCCACCAGCCGGAGCTGGAACCTCATATCCGGCTCCCCGCGGCCGCGCCCTCGGCGAGGGCGGCCAGGAGCGGGTGGACCTCGGCGTCCTGCAGCCGGTAGGCCGCTGTGGAGGCGGGCACCGCGTCACCGACCTCGATGGTCAGGGTTTGTCCGCTCGGCCCTCGAAGGCGTGCTCGCACCCTACGCGGGCAGGACCCACCGAGGCAATGATGAGTGCGGCCGTTGTGACTGCCAACATTGAAAGGCAGAACCGGTTCATCCAATCTTCTTCCAACGGCAATCTTGAGCACCCTGAAGGTAGTCCCCATCATGGGACTTGCCCATTGGACCTTGGTCCAGCCAAAGGCCCCCAACCAGCCGCGAGGGAGCACAAAGGCTGCGCGACGGGGGCGTGATGCAGGACCCAGGGCCCCGGTTCGGTCGGGCGCGTCCCGACACGGCACTTCCTCAGCCGATGCGCACAACTCACACGCTGCCCGGACGATTCATCCCTTGCCATACGTGGCGGAAGAAGCGGCCCAATGATACGACGAGGTACTCACGTGCCCGCGCCGTCTCGTGCGTGAGCAACTGCTCGCCGCCCTTCAAGCGGGAGCGGCGGCGGCACGCAAGCGACGGATGATGATCTTGCCTCCTATTGGACCAAGGTCCCCTTGGAGAGCTGGATTCAGGCCGCTAGAGTGAAGCCGACTAAGTGATCGGCTCGGATGAGGAGTTTCTGTCGCTTCCTCTTCTGTGATCGTCGATCCCCGAAGCGGAGCGACGTCAGGGGATCGGACGAGTCGGTCGCAAGGGCGCGCAGTGCAGTCCGTCCGCGAGTCCCACTAGTTCGCGTGACCGAAGGTGTCGCAGTCAAGTTGGACGCTTCTCCCACAGAGGGGCCGAGCCCTCGCCATGGCTGAAGGAGGCAACGCGATGGACAGGTACATCAGTGTGCTCGCCACGATAGCGATCGTCCTCCTCACGCTCGGTATGGGGGTTGGAGCCGCCGAGGTGTCTTACATTTCCGGCGGAGTCGGCGCGGACATGCGAGAAGAGCTCCTTGCCAAGGAGAAGGAGTACAACCTCAAGATCGTCGTCGCAGAGAAATCCGGCGATTACCTGGCGGGCGTGCAGATCGTGATCGAGTCAGGCAGGAAGGAGCAGGTGCTCGACACCACGATGGAGGGACCGATTCTCCTGGCCAGGCTGGCTCCGGGGACGTACACCATCAGGGCCACCTCTGACGGGCAACCGCTCAGTCGGACAGTAACCATCCCGGCGCAGGGGCTGCGGCAGGTGGACTTCCGCTGGGCCGTGTCGCAGCTCGACGTCATCGGGGAGGTCGTCCGATCGGCGTGATGCGCGCCGCGTCTGCTGACTCCCGTCAGTGAGTGGGGCGTCAGGGGTCCCTTCGGGCGCACGTGGGGAACCCGCCGCGATGTCCCTATGGACCAAGGTCCACTATTGCCGCCCGGACCTGGCCGACTAGGCTCAGGAGATGAGGACGGACGTCAGAGCTCCCCGCAGGCACGCTGATGCGCTACACGCTCGCCCTCT
>DATHSW010000197.1:0-8334 GCA_035463855.1 Candidatus Deferrimicrobiaceae bacterium
ACGCCGTCGCCCTCCGCTACGCGGCGCGGATCAACGGGTTCGACACCATCGCCCTGACCAAGATCGACGTGCTCGATGCCTGCGAGACGGTGAAGGTGTGCGTCGGCTACCGGTTCCGGGGCGACGTGCTCACCGACTTCCCCGAGGAGGAGCGCATCTGGCACGAGGCCGAGCCCGTGTACGAAGAGCTCTCGGGGTGGAAGACCTCGACCGCGGGGCTGCGCGACTACGAGGACCTGCCGACCAAAGCCCGCGAGTACCTGGCGCGGCTGTCCGAGCTCTGCGGCGTGGGCATCTCACTGGTCTCGACCGGCCCGGTGCGCGACGAGACGATCCTGGTTCACGACTCGACGCTGGCCCGCTGGATCCCGGGCTTGCGCTCCTCGCTGCCGCCGCACTAGGCGGCGCGGGGGGACTCGCTTCCGAGTATGATGCGGACGTGAGCCGTTAGCTCAGTTGGCAGAGCACCTGACTTTTAATCAGGGGGTCGGTGGTTCGATCCCACCACGGCTCACCATTCTTCAGTTTCGCAACGGCCTCTCTTGCCGGGTTCAAATCAAGGAGGATGCCCATGAGCGCCGCGAAGCGAGCCCGGCCCGCGCCCAAGCCCGCCAAGCCTCGGCCGCCCCGCTCACCCGCGAGCATCGCCCACGCGGCCGTTGCCCATGAGGGGCAGGCCGAACCCGGCGGCAAGGTCAAGCTGACGCTCGGGGTCACCATCAGCCGCGCCCAGGCCGATCGGCTCACGGCCCGGGCCATCAGCGAGGGAAAGAACCTCGACGCGCTGGTTGCCGAGATCCTGGAAGCCGCGACCACCGAGCCGACTGCGTGAACGCGCCCGCCTGGATTGACGAGGCAGTGGCGGCCCTGTTCGTGGTCGCCGTGACCATCCTGACCGGATGCAGCAGCGTCCCGATCCCGCCGACATATAGCCAGGATGAACTGAAGGCGATGTGCGAGCGCCACGGCGGCTGGTGGCACCCGGACGGGTTGCCGGGCGGTTACTGCGAGTACCAGTCCGACGGCTTCCTGTAACTTTCCTCAGCTGGGTGAGGCCTAGCTGTTGCCGGCGAGGGCCTGGCGGACGGCCTGGCGGAGGTCTTCGGGGCTGAACGGCTTCGAGAGCACGGGCACCCGGGAGGCGGCGAGGAAGCCCGCGTAGTCGAGCGAATGGGCCTGGCCCGTCACGTAGATCATCCGGGGCATCGCGGCGCCGTGGCGGAGCTGCAGCGCCCAGTAGAGCGCGGCCCCGTCCATCTTCGGCATCCGCAGGTCGCTCAGGATGAGATCGTAGCGCCGCTGGTCGGAGAGCTGGAGCGCGGCGGCCCCGTCGGACGCCACCTCGATCTCGTAGCCGGTCTCGGCCAGCACGTCGGCGATGAGCTCGCGGACATCGGGCTCATCCTCGACGATCAGGACGATCGCTCGTCCCGTCATCGCCCTTCCTCGGTCTGGTGCGCGCGGTAGCGGGGCATCGGCACGGTTGGAATCCTCAGGGAGTCTAGCAAAGGCCTGCCGCGCCGCAAAGCTCGCGACACGCTATTTACCGGCCGGCCTCACCAGGAGCGGGTAGCGGCCCACCCGGTGGCCCGAGATCAGGAGCTCGACCACCCAGACACCGGCCTGGGCCAGGTCGCGCTTCTCGAGCCGATCCACCTGCCAGGTCCAGAGGGCGCCTTCCCGCGACTGATCCATGGGCTGATCGCTGGTCCGCGCCACGACGCCGTCGGGACTGATCCACCGGACCTGGATGTTCAGCAGGCCGCCGGTCTGCTGGATGCCGTAGAAGAACGTCACCGGATTCCGGACCGTGAACTCTTTGACTCCGGGCGGCATGTTGCGCCGGAAGGCGGTGTAGAGCAGCGTGCCCGGCGCGGGCGCCTGATCGGTGAAGTAGGCGAACTTGACCAGGCTCGCTGCCTCGATGCCCGAGAGGTTGAGCGCCGGCGGCGTGGGCCGGCGGGCGGGGCGGGGCGTGGAATCGCGTCGCGGCTGGTTGGGCACGTGAGTTCAGGGGTGCAAGTCCAGGGCCATGGCTAAGTCTAGGCGAATTCGTCCATTTTGCCCAGGCCGGGCCTTCTGGCCGCCCCCCGCGTGGCGCCCCGGTGACGAAAGACGGCGCCGTGTCCGCACGTGGCGCGCGCTGACAGTGTCACGCCCGCCCGCGTCGATCGGACGCTCGGTCGCACGGCGCGCATCGCGCGCGCGCTTGCGCGGCGGTCGGTTCCGCCGCTCGATTCGTGGCAAGGGGCTTGCCTCGGAGGAGAGCGCTCGATCGAGGAGGCCGACATGAAAGTGTTTACATGCACGCTGGCTGCAATGCTCGCGATGGCGTGGTCGTCGTCGGCCGTCGCGCTCGATATCACCTTCGACGACGTGACGAGCGTCGGCAACCCGCTCGTGACGGAGCTCGAGACGCAGGGCTATCGCTTCGCGGGTGCCTTCCGGACCATCGACGCGCCGGGCGGGATCTTCGTGAGCAATGGCTCGGCGGTGTACCTGGGTCAGGAGTCCGGGGCGGCCGGCATCACCGTGACCCGAAGCGACGGCGGGGCGTTCGCTCTGTACGAGTTCGACGCCGCGGGCCTTTTCATCTCGGCGCCGGTCGGCGCCCCGAACGCCCAGCGGGTGGCCCTGCTCGGCCTCCGGGTCGGCGGGGGCCTCCTCCACGCCTCCTACACGCTGAGCGATCTGCCGAGCTTCGGCCACTTCCTGGTGCCGAGCACGTGGCATGACCTCCAGGCGGTGACGTTCGCCGGCCTGCTATCCGGCCCCACCCCGGCGGCGCTGGCGCTGGACGAGGTGGGGGTCGGGTCAGGGCCCACCTCCGTGGCCGAGCCCGGCACCCTGGCGCTGGTCCTGCTCACCGCGCTCGGCGGCGCGGCCATGGCGCTGACGCGGCGCCGCGGTCAGACGTCCTTCCGCCACCGGTAGGATCCCGCCCCTTCGCCCCGGGGGAGTTGACCCGAAGTATCCGGACGGTTACTATGCGGGTACCCGGGCCATGCCGACCGCCGTCCCTGCCAAGCGCCTCCCCGCATCGCACGCTCGCGACCCCCAGCGGACGCGCGACCGCATCCTGGCCGCCGCGCTGGCCGAGTTCTCCGCGCAGGGCTTCGCGGGAGCGCGCGTGGCGCGCATCGCCCGGCGCGCGCGCGTCAACAAGCGGATGCTCTACCACTACTTCGGCAACAAGGAGGATCTCTTCCGCGAGATCTTCGATCGCAAGCTGCGCGAGCGCGCGGGCTGGGTCACCGAGGCGCCCGCCGACCTGGGCGCGAGCCTCCGCTACTGGTTCGCGATGGCGTGCGAGGACAGCGACTGGATCCGGCTGACCCAGTGGGAGGCGCTCGGTCCCGGGGAGGGACCGGTCATCCAGGAGGCCGAGCGACGGGCGTCGCTCTCACGGGCGCTCGACGACCTGCGCGACCGCCAGCGGCGCGGCCTCCTGCCCGAGGATCTGGACGCGGGCCACCTGCTGCTGGCGATCCTCGGCCTGATCACCTATCCGCTGGCGTTCCCGCAGGTGACCCGGATGGTCGCGGGACGGAGCGCGTCCGATCCGGGGTTCCGCAAGGAGCGGGCGGAGTTCCTCCAGCGCTTCTCCGAGGCCCTGGGCCCGAAGCGGCCCGGGGCGGGTGGGCGGGCATGACCCCGTCCAGGCCCGGCATCCGGCGCCACGTCCTGGCCGCGCTGCTGCTGGCCGGGCCCCTGCTCGCGGGCTGCGAGAAGGGGGCGGATGGCGCGACCGGCAAGGGCGCGCCGCCCGCGGTGGCGGTCACGGTCGCGGAGGCGGCGCAGCGCGACGTGCCCGTGCAGATCCGCGCCATCGGCAACGTGCAGGCGCTGGCCACCGTCGGGGTGCTGTCCATGATCAACGGCGAGGTGATGAAGGTGCACTTCGCCGAGGGGCAGGAGGTGCCGGCGGGCGCCCTGCTGTTCACCATCGACCCGCGTCAGCTCCAGGCCGCCCTGCTGCAGGCGCAGGCCACGCTCGCGCAGCACCAGGCCGCGGTGAAGCAGGCCGAGGCCAACCTGGCCCGCGACATGGCGCAGCTCGAGAACGCGCGGGTGGAGGAGCAGCGCTACCGCAAGCTGGTCGAGGGCGGCTTCGTCGCGCGCGAGCAGTACGACCAGATCCGCACCCGCGAGCTGACGCTCGCCGCCACCATCGAGGCCGATCGCGCCGCCGTCGACACCGCGAAGGCGCAGGTGCGGGCCACCGAGGCGGCGGTGGAGAACGTGCGGGTGCAGCTCGGCTACACGGAGATCCGCGCCCCCATCGGCGGCCGCACCGGCAACCTGCTGCTGAACCAGGGCAACGTGGTCAAGGCCAACGACGTGGGCAATCCGATGGTGGTGCTCAACCGCGTCCACCCCATCTACGTGGCCTTCTCGGTGCCGGAGGCGCAGCTCGAGGCGATCAGGCGCTACCGGGCCGCCGGGGAGCTGGTGGTGGAGGTCCCGGCGGCCGGAGCCCCGGGCGGCGTCGTGCGCGGCCGGCTCACCTTCGTGAACAACACGGTGGACCCGAGCACCGGGACGATCCAGCTCAAGGCCACGTTCGAGAACACCGAGAACGCCCTCTGGCCCGGCCAGTTCGTCAACGTGGCGCTCACCCTCACCAGGCAGATCGGCGCGGTGGTGGTGCCGTCGCAGGCCGTGCAGAGCGGTCAGAAGGGGCAGTACCTGTACGTGGTCAAGCCGGACCAGACGGTGGAGGCGCGGCCGGTGGTGGCGGGCGCGGCCGACGGCCGTGACCTCGTGATCACGAGCGGGCTCACCGCGGGGGAGCGCGTGGTGATCGACGGGCAGCTCCGGCTGGTGCCGGGCGCGCGGGTGGACGTCAAGCCGGCGGCGGCGGCCGATACGAAGGCGGGCGCCAAGACACTCCAGTGACCACCGATCTCTTCATCCGCCGGCCGGTGATGACCACCCTGCTGATGGGCGCCATCCTCGCCTTCGGCATCATGGCCTACCGGCTCCTGCCGGTGAGCGATCTGCCCAACATCGACTTCCCGACCATCCAGGTCACCGCGAGCCTGCCGGGGGCCAGCCCCGACACCATGGCCTCCGCGGTGGCGACGCCGCTCGAGAAGCAGTTCTCGACCATCGCGGGCATCGACTCGATGACCTCGACGAGCGCGCTCGGCAACACCCAGATCACGATCCAGTTCACGCTCGAGCGCAACATCGACGCGGCCGCCCAGGACGTGCAGGCGGCGATCGCGGCCGCCCAGCCCCAGATGCCGGCCGGCATGCCCACGCCGCCCTCGTACAAGAAGGTGAACCCGGCGGATCAGCCGATCCTCTACCTGGCGCTCAGCTCGCCCACCCAGCCGCTCTACGTGGTGGACGAGTACGCGCAGACGACGATGGCCCAGCGCATCTCCACCGCCCCCGGCGTGGCCCAGGTGGGGATCTTCGGCTCGCAGAAGTACGCGGTGCGGGCCCAGCTCGATCCCAGCGCGATGGCCACCCTCGGCATCGGCTTCGACGAGGTGCAGCGGGCCCTGGCCGACAGCAACGTCAACCTGCCGACCGGCACCCTGTGGGGGCCGAACCAGGCCTTCAGCATCCAGGCCACCGGCCAGCTCACGACCGCCGCGGCCTACCGGCCCCTGATCGTGGCCTATCGCAACGGCTCGCCGGTGCGGCTCGAGCAGCTCGGGCGCGTCATCGACGGGGTGCAGACCGACAAGGTGGCGTCCTGGTACAACCGCGAGCGGGCGGTGGTGCTCGCCATCCAGAAGCAGCCGGGCACCAACACCATCGAGGTGGTGGACTCGATCAACCGCATGATGCCCGCGTTCCGGGCGCAGCTGCCGGCCTCGGTGAACCTGAACACGCTCTACGACCGGTCGGCCTCGATCCGGGGCTCGGTCCACGAGGTGCAGTTCACCCTGATCCTGGCCATCGCCCTCGTGGTGCTCGTCATCTTCCTGTTCCTGCGCAACCTGTCGGCCACCATCATCCCGAGCCTCGCGCTCCCGATGTCCATCGTCGGCACGTTCATGGTCATGTACGTGCTCGGGTACTCGATCGACAACCTCTCGCTGATGGCGCTGACCCTGGCGGTGGGCTTCGTGGTGGACGACGCCATCGTGATGCTCGAGAACATCGTGCGCCACCTCGAGGAGGGCAAGGGGCGGATGGAGGCGGCGCTGGTGGGGGCGCGGGAGATCGGGTTCACCATCGTCTCCATGACCGCCTCGCTCGCCGCGGTGTTCCTGCCCGTGCTGTTCATGGGTGGCATCGTCGGCCGCCTGCTCCACGAGTTCGCGGTGGTCATCGCGGCCGCGGTGATCGTGTCCGGGATCGTCTCGCTGACCCTCACCCCGATGGCGTGCAGCCGCTTCCTGCGGCCGCCGCGCGAGTCGCGCGGGCGGGTCTACGCGGCCTCGGAGCGCGTCTTCACCGGCATGCTCTGGCTGTACGAGCGCTCGCTGCAGGTCGTGCTCCGCCACCCGCGCGTCACCTTCGGCGTCTTCCTGGCCACGGTCGGGCTGACCGGCTACCTCTTCGTGATCATTCCCAAGGGCTTCATCCCCAACGAGGACACCGGCCAGGTCTTCGCGTTCACCGAGACCTCCCAGGACATCTCCTTCGAGGGCATGATGGAGCACCAGCTGAAGGTGGCCCAGATCGTCGGCGAGCAGCCGTACGTGCAGCAGTTCTTCTCGGCCATCGGGGCCAGCGGCCCCAGCGTGGTCATGAACACCGGCCGCATCTTCATGCGTCTCAAGCCCCACGCCGAACGGCCCACCGCCGACGAGATCGTGCAGGACCTCCGGAAGAAGCTCACCGGCATCCCCGGCATCAACGTCTACCCGCAGGTGCTGCCCACCATCCGGATCGGCGGCCAGCTCACCAAGGGGCAGTACCAGTACACGCTGCAGGACGCGGATCTCCAGGCGCTCTACCA
The DNA here is from genome assembly GCA_035463855.1 of Candidatus Deferrimicrobiaceae bacterium. GTDB lineage: Bacteria > Methylomirabilota > Methylomirabilia > Rokubacteriales > CSP1-6 > CAMLFJ01. Next base: position 6,926 of record DATHSW010000197.1, read on the forward strand.
CTGGGCCCCGATCCTGTTCGATCGGATGAAGGACCTGCCGGGGTTCCTGGACGTCAACCTGGACCTGCAGATCAAGAGCCCGCAGGTGCTGGTGGAGATCGACCGCGAGAAGGCCTCCGCGCTCGGGGTGACCGCGCTGCAGATCGAGGCCGCGCTCAACAACGCCTACGGGGCGCCGCAGGTCTCGACCATCTACACCCCGACCAACCAGTACTGGGTGATGATGGAGCTGCTGCCGCAGTACCAGCGCGATCCCGCCGCGCTCTCGCTGCTCTACATCCGCTCGTCCACCGGCAAGCTGGTGCCCCTCGGCACCGTGGCCAAGCTGACCCCCACCGTGGGCCCGCTCACCGTGAACCACCTGGGCCAGCTCCCCGCGGTGACCGTCTCGTTCAACCTGGGGCCGGGGGTGGCGCTGGGCGACGCGGTCACGCGCATCCAGGAGGTGGAGCGGGACCTGCGCCTGCCCGCCACCCTGAACACGAGCTTCCAGGGCACGGTGCAGGCCTTCCAGCGCTCGCTGCAGGGGCTCGGCCTGCTGCTCCTGGCCGCGGTGCTGGTGATCTACCTGATCCTGGGCATCCTCTACGAGAGCTTCATCCACCCGCTCACGATCCTGTCCGGGCTGCCGTCGGCGGGGGTGGGGGCGCTCCTCACCCTGATGCTCTTCAATCAGGAGCTGAACCTCTACGGCTTCGTCGGGATCATCATGCTGGTCGGCATCGTGAAGAAGAACGCCATCATGATGATCGACTTCGCCATCGACGCCCAGCGCAAGGGCCGGCCCGCCGCCGAGGCGATCTACCAGGGCTGCCTCCTGCGCTTCCGCCCGATCATGATGACCACGATGGCCGCGCTGGTGGGCACGCTGCCCATCGCGATCGGCATCGGCGCGGGCGCCGACGCGCGGCGCTCGCTCGGCCTGGCGGTGGTCGGCGGCCTGATCCTCTCGCAGCTCCTGACGCTCTACATCACCCCGGTGATCTACCTCTACCTCGAGCGCTTCCGGGAGCGGGCGGCCCGCCGGCGCACGGCCGTCCCGGACCTGACCCCGCGCCCGATCGCCTGATGCATCCCGGGCTCACCCTCCCCCCACCGGGGACCGGGCTCCTTCTCAGCCTCTCCCCTCTGGGGAGAGGGCAGGGTGAGGGGTCCTGATGAACGTCCTCGTCCTGGGCGGCGGCGTGGTGGGGGTGACCACCGCGTACTTCCTGGCGCGGGCCGGGCACGAGGTCACGATCCTCGAGGAGAAGGACGCCCTGGGCCTCGAGGCCAGCGCCGGCAACGCCGGCATCATCGCCCCCGGCCATTCCTTCGCCTGGGCCTCGCCCGCCGCCCCCCGGATGCTGCTGCGCTCCCTGCGCGGCGAGGAGACGGCCATCCGCGTCCGGCTCAGCGCCGATCCGCAG
>DATHSW010000198.1:0-4536 GCA_035463855.1 Candidatus Deferrimicrobiaceae bacterium
GGCGAGATCGGCCTCAACATGATGTTGATCGAGTGCGGGCCCGACATCTTGGCGGTGGACTGCGGCCTGCTCTTCCCGGACGACGAGATGCCCGGGGTGGACTTCGCGATCCCGGACTGGGCCTACCTCCGCGAGCGGCGCGATGCGTTCCGCGGCGTCGTGCTCACGCACGGCCACGAGGACCACATCGGCGCCCTGTCCTACCTGCTCCGGGAGTTCCCGGTCCCGGTCTACGGCACGCCGCTGACCCTGGCGGTGGCCCGGCACCGCCTGGCCGAGAACGGTGTGCTCGACCAGGCCGACCTGCGCGCCTACGCGCCCGGCGATCGCCTCGTCATCGGCGGCTTCACGGTGGAGCCGATCCGGGTGACGCACTCGATCGCCGACGGCAGCGGCCTCGCCATCGAGACCCCGCTCGGCACCGTGGTCCACACCGGCGACTTCAAGCTCGATCCGCGTCCGGTGGACCATCAGCAGCCGGACTACTCGCGCTTCGCCGCGCTGGGCGAGCGCGGCGTGCTCGTGCTCTGCTCGGATTCGACCAACGTGGGCCGGCCCGGACGCACCGGCTCCGAGACCGAGGTGGGCGCGGCGCTCGCCGGCCGCTTCGCGCAGGCGCCGGGCCGCATCGTCGTGGCCACCTTCGCCTCGCACATCCACCGCATCCAGCAGGTGCTCGACCTGGCGGCCCGGTGCCACCGTCGCGTCGCGCTGCTCGGCAAGAGCATGATGACCAACGTGACGGTCGCGCAGGAGCTCGGCTACCTCACGGTGCCCGACGGCCTGATCGGGCCGCTCGAGGACCTGGCCGAGCTGCCCGCCCAGCGCCAGGTGATCCTCTCGACGGGGAGCCAGGGGGAGCCCAACTCGGCGCTCTCGCTGATCGCGGCGGGCGAGCACAAGTACGTGCAGGCGGGGCCGGGCGACCTGGTGATCTTTTCCTCCCGGGTGATCCCCGGGAACGAGCGCGTGATCGGCCGCGTGATCAACGCGCTCCTGCGCCGCGGCGCGGAGGTGCTCTGGGAGGACGTGGCCTTCGTGCACGTCTCGGGGCACGCGAGCCAGGAGGACCTCAAGCAGATGCTGGCCCTCACGCGCCCGCGCTACTTCGTGCCGGTGCACGGCGAGTTCCGGCACCTGCTGCAGCACGCGCGGCTGGCCGAGGGCGTGGGCGTTCCCAAGGACCGCATCTTCCTCATCGAGGACGGCCTCGGGCTCGAGGTGACCGCCTCCGGCACGCGCGTGCTCGGGGGCTACCCGGCCGGGCCGGTGCTCGTGGACGGCAAGGGCGTGGGCGACGTGGGCAGCGTGGTGCTCCGTGACCGCCAGCTCCTGGCCGAGGCGGGCATGCTCGTGATCGCGCTCACCATCGACCGCAGCACCGGGTCGATCGTGGCGGGACCCGAGATCGTCTCGCGCGGGTTCGTCTACATGAAGGAGGCCGACGCGCTGATGGAGGAGGTCAAGACCGCGGTGCGGGACGCCCTGGCCGGCCGGCAGGAGCCGGAGGTCTTCGACCGCGAGCTGGTGGGGGCGATGGTGCGGAGCGCGGCGCGCCGGTTCATCAACCAGCGGTTCCAGCGCAAGCCGGTGGTGCTGCCCGTGATCCTGGAGGTGTGATGGCGGAGAAGGTGACGATCGAGAAGGTGCTGCCCGAGAAGGCCCCGGGCGCGAACGGCCACGGCCCCCGCGATCTCCGCGAGGGCCCGCGCGACGGCGCGCCGAAGCGCCGCCTGCCCCGCAAGGCCAGGAGCGAGCCCGGCCGGTGGGTGCGCGAGGCCAAGGGCATTCTCGCCCTGGCCCTGGCCGGCTTCGGCGTAGTCGCGCTCTACGCCTACGATCCGACGATCCATCCGCTCGACCAGTCCAGCCCGGTGGGGCCCGTCGGGGCCTGGCTCGGCTGGGCCTCCTTCCACGCCTTCGGCTATGCCGGCTATCTCTTCCCGGTTCTGCTGGCCCTCTACGGGGTCTCGGCCTTCGTGCGGCCCCGCGTGGCCCACGGCTGGCAGGCCGGGGTGGGGCTGCTGATTCTCCTGGTGAGCGCCACCGGCATCCTGGCCCGCGCCTCCGACACCCTGGCCGAGTACCGGCTGCACAAGGGCGGCGTGGTGGGCTGGGCGGTCTCCGAAGCGCTCATGGTCTCGATCGGCACGGTGGGCACCTGGATCGTCGTGCTCGCGCTCATCCCGGTCGGCGTGCTGTTCGTCACGCGCATCCCGTACAGCGTGCTCTCCCGCGCGCTGCGGGCCCGCTTCGGGCGGCGCCCCGAGGCCAGGAAGGGGCGCAGCCAGAGCCAGGCCCAGACCGAGCTGCCGCTGATGGCCGCCGCGCCGCCGGGCGGCTGGCCGGCCGCGGGCCAGGCGGCCGCGCCGCCGCTCGTGGTGAAGGAGCCGCCCAAAGCCAAGTCGGGGCTCGCGGACAAGGGCCTCGCCTGGCAGGAGACGTTCGACTTCGGCAAGGGCGGCGCGGAGGCGTTCAAGCTGCCCGCGGTCGGCCTGCTCGCCCCGCCGCCGGCGTCGTCGCTCTCGCGCACGCGCGAGGAGCTGGAGAACAACGCGCAAACCCTCAAGAAGAAGCTCCACGACTTCGGGGTGGACGGCCACATCGTGCAGGCGAGCCCGGGGCCGGTGATCACGTCCTACGAGTTCGAGCCGGCGGCGGGCGTGAAGGTCAGCCAGGTGGTGAACCTCGCCGACGATCTGGCGCTGGCGATGAAGGTGGCGGCGGTGCGCATCATCGGGCCGATCCCGGGGCGCGGCACGGTCGCGGTGGAGGTGCCGAACCCGGAGACGGCCACCGTCTACCTCCGCGAGATCCTGGTGAGCCCGGAGTTCGTCGCCACCAAGGGCCGGCTGCCGCTCGCGCTGGGCAAGGACACCACCGGCAACCCGGTGATCGCCGACCTGGCCGCGATGCCGCACCTGCTCATCGCCGGCTCCACCGGCAGCGGCAAGTCGGTCGGGCTCAACACCATGATCTGCTCGCTGCTCTACAAGGCCACGCCCGCGGATGTCCGGTTCCTCTTGATCGACCCGAAGCGCCTCGAGCTCGGCGTCTACGAGAAGATCCCGCACCTGCTCGCGCCGGTGGTCACCGACGCCAAGGAGGCCTCGGCGCGGCTCAAGTGGATCGTGGGCAAGATGGACGCGCGCTACAAGCAGCTCCAGACCAAGGCGGTGCGCAACATCGAGGGCTACAACAAGGAAGTGCCGCCGGAGGAGCGACTGCCGTACTGGGTGGTGGTGGTCGACGAGCTGGCCGACCTCATGATGGTTTCGGCCGGCGAGGTGCAGAACTCGCTGATCCGCCTGGCCCAGATCGCCCGCGCGGTCGGCATCCACCTGATCGTCGCCACCCAGCGGCCGTCGGTGGACGTGGTGACCGGCCTCATCAAGGCCAACTTTCCCACGCGCATCGCCTTCCAGGTGGCCTCGAAAGTGGACTCCCGGACCGTGCTCGACGGCAACGGCGCCGAGCAGCTCCTGGGGCGCGGCGACATGATCTACGTGCCGCCGGGCGCCAGCCGGCAGATGCGTGTGCACGGCTCCTGGGTCTCCGACAAGGAGGTCAAGGCGATCTGCGAGTTCCTGCGCACGCAAGGCTCTGCCGTCTACGAGACGGTGGAGCTGCCGTCCGAGGAGGCCGGCGCGGCGGGAGGCGGGGAGGACCGCGACGATATCTACTGGGACGCGGTGAACCTCGTGGTCGCGCAGCGGGCCGCCTCCATCTCGTTCCTGCAGCGGCGGCTCGGCCTGGGCTATCCCAAGGCCGCGCGCTTCATCGACATGATGGAGCAGGACCGCATCATCGGGCCCGGCCAGGGGGCCAAGCCGCGCGAGATCCTCGTCGGTCCCGAGTACCTCGCGAAAAGAGGCAAGTAGCAGTGCGAGCTGAAGCCGAAGGCGAGGCGAGCAATATGAAGAGAAGAGCGGGTCGGCTCGTCCTCCCAAACCTGTATCTGCTGGTCTTCCTCCTGCTCGCGCCCGCCTCCGCGCCCGCCCAGCCCCTCGACGAGGTGGTCACCGGCGTCGAGGCCACCTACGGCAAGATCGTGGACCTCCGCGCCGAGTTCACCCAGACCGCGCGCAACAAGAGCCTGGGCCAGGACATCAAGGCCGAGGGCACCGTGCTGCTCAAGAAGGGCGGCAAGATGCGCTGGGACTACAAGAGCCCGGCGCCCCAGCAGATCGTCTCGGACGGTACCTCGCTTTGGGTCTACACGCCCGAGCTGAACCAGGTCAACAAGGGCAACGCGCCCAAGGCCCTGGCAGGACCGGCGGGCAGCTTCCTCTCCGGCCTCGGCAAGCTGCGCGAGGAGTTCACGGTGCGCTTCCTCAATCCGGCCAATCCGCGCGACGGCGCGGGCCGGCCGGTGCTCGACCTCACGCCCAAGCAGCCGACCCCGCTCCTCACCCGCCTGGTGATCACGGTGGATCCCAAGGACTACGTGGTCCGGCAGGCGGTGCTCTACGACCAGTTCCAGAACACGGTCACCATGACCTTCAACCGGGTCGCCATCAATCCGGGGCTCAGCGA
>DATHSW010000199.1:0-34477 GCA_035463855.1 Candidatus Deferrimicrobiaceae bacterium
TGAGCAACGCGGCCGCGGTGCGCGCGCACGCGGCCGCGGCCGCCTCGACGAGCGCGGCGCGGCGCTCCGCCTGGGCCTCCGCCTGATAGGTCGCCCGGGCCGGGAGCGGCTCGAACCAGGACGCTGACATGACAGCCAGTCTACACGATCACGGCCCGTCCTCCATGCGCGCCAGGGGCGAGGTGATCGTGAGCCCACCGTCGATCACGATGCACTGGCCGGTCAGGAACGAGGCGGAGTCCGAGGCCAGATAGGCCACCAGGGCCGCCACGTCCTCGGGCGTGCCGTGCCGGCGCACGGGCGTGGCCGCGAGCAGGCGCGCGGTCGCGCGCTCGTAGTCGAGGCCCAGGCCCTGGATGACGTAGTAGGTGGACGAGTCGGTCTTGACGAAGCCCGGCGTCACCGCGTTCACCGTGACACCGAGGGGGCCCAGCTCCAGGGCCAGCCCGCGGACCAGGCCCTCCGCGGCGGCCTTGGCCGCGCCCAGCACGCTGTGGCCGCCCATGGCCTGGAAGCTGTCGATGCCGGAGATCAGCACGATGCGCCCGGGCCGCCCCGCCATGAGCGGGACCGCCGCCTGCGCCATCGCCACGAAGGCATCCACCGAGATCGCGAAGGTGCGGCGCACGTTGTGTAGCTTCTGCTCCAGCACCGGGCGGAACGCGGTCGCCGCCGCGTTCGCCACCAGCACGTCCACGCGGCCGAACGCGGCCGCGATGCGCTCGAAGGTGGGCCCGACCTGCTCGGGCTCGGCGAGCTCGAGCCGCTCCGCGAGCGCGCGCACGCCGAGCGCCTCGAGCGCGGCCACCGTCTGGGCGGCCGTGTCGGCGTCCTTGCGATACGTGATGACGCAGTGGGCGCCGTCGCGGGCGAGCCGGAGCGCGATGCCGCGGCCGATGCCGCGCGAGCCGCCGGTGACGACGGCCACCCGCCCGTCGAGGGGCCGGTTCATCCGCCGCCCCGCCGCCCGAGCCGGTCGAGAATGGCCTCCGCCTCCTCCACGATGGACGCCATCACGTGAGCGACGGGCCGCACGTCGTGGATGAGCCCGGCCGACTGACCGGCCGCCGCGCTGCCGTTCTCGACGTCGCCCTCTTCCCGCGCGCGGATCGAGGCCGGCTTGCCGACGCGCTCGTACTGCACGGGAAAGGGCTGGATCTCGGCCTGGCGGCTCTCCCACTCCTGCGTGAAGCGGTTCCGGATCTGGCGGTTGGGCTTGCCGGACACCGCGCGGGTCACCACCGTGCCTTCCTCGTCGATGGCCGCGATCTTGTTCTTGTAGTTGTCGTGGCCGTGGGCCTCCCGGGTCGCGATGAAGCGCGTGCCCATCCAGACCCCCGCCGCGCCCAGCGCCAGCGCGGCCACGAGCCCGCGCCCGTCGGCCAGGCCGCCCGCCGCGACCACCAGGCGAGGCGCCACCGCGTCCACCACCGCGGGAGTGAGCACGACGCCGCCCACCCGCCCGGTATGGCCGCCGCCCTCATGTCCCTGGGCGATGATCACGTCCACGTCGTTGGCCGCGTGATCGCGCGCCTGCTTCACGTTGCCGCAGAGGGCCATCACGGTGAGGCCGAGCCGGTGCGCCTCCGCGGTCACCGGCCCCGGATTACCCAGCCCCGCGATCAGCACCGGCACGCGCTCCTCGAGCGTCACGTCGATCCAGCCCTTCACCGCATCGGTGAAGCGCTCGGCTTCCTTCCCGGCCGAGCGCACCGTCGCGAAGAGAATGTCCACCCCGAACGGTCTGTCGGTGAGATCGCGCACGCGCCGGATCTCGTCCCGCAGATCGGCGGCGGTCCCGTGCGCGGCCGCGATGACCCCGAGCCCGCCCGCCGCGGAGACCGCGGCCGCGAGTCGGGCCCGGGCCACGAAGGCCATGCCGGCCTGGCAGATCGGATAGCGGATGCCGAGGCGCTCGCAGAGCGGCGTGTGGAGCGCACTACGCGTCGCGGTGGTCATGCTCGCTCACCTCGAGGAAGGGGGTGGTGCCGGAGGCGGGACTCGAACCCGCAGGCCCTTGCGGACACCGCATTTTGAGTGCGGCGCGTATGCCAGTTTCGCCACTCCGGCGCCTGCCTATGATACGACAACCGGCGTCGGTATACTGTGGGCCGCGGGAACGGACGACCGCCTCATCCCTACCAAGCCGGAGGTGACCTATGGCCGATAGATCAGGCGCGGTGATGTTCAAGGGCAATCCGATCACGCTGGGTGGTCCCGAGATCAAGCCGGGGAGCGACGCGCCCGATTTCACCGCGGTGGACAACGGGCTCCAGCCGGTGAAGCTGAGCCAGGCCAGGGGCAAGGTCATCGTGCTCAGCGCGGTGCCGTCGCTCGATACCCCGGTGTGCGACACCGAGACGCGGAAGTTCAACCAGGAAGCGGGCAAGCTGGGCGCCAACGTGGAAGTGTGGACGGTGAGCATGGACCTGCCCTTCGCCCAGAAGCGCTGGTGCGGGGCGGCCGGCGCCACCGCGGTGAAGACCCTCTCCGATTTCCGCGAGCGGTCGTTCGCCCAGAGCTACGGCGTGCTCGTGAAGGAAGGCCCGCTCGCCGGGCTCACCGCGCGCGCCGTCTTCGTGGTGGGCAAGGACGGCAAGGTCAAGCACGCGGAGTACGTCCGAGAGATCACCACCGAGCCCAACTACGACGCCGCGCTCAACGCGGCCCGGCAGGCCGCCGGCGCCTGAGCAAGGCGCAAGTATCGGCCAATCTTGACAAAAGCGCGCTCGCTCAGTAAGCTGGGCGACGCGGTGGGGCTGTAGCTCAGTTGGGAGAGCACAAGGCTGGCAGTCTTGGGGTCAGGGGTTCGAGCCCCCTCAGCTCCACCAAAATCTGACGCGGGGCTACGGAATCATCCGTAGCCCCGCGCTTGCTTCCCCGCCTACCGGCGGCACCCACAGCTCGACGAACAGCCCGCAGCTCGCCGGAGCCGAACCCGCCCGCCCCCGCCTTCTCGCGCGCATCGAACCCGCTCGCGTCACCGAGCGAGTGGACGAGGCAGCTGGCCGTCTCGATGCCGGCGAGCGCCGCCGGGGACGAAGGCGCGCAAGCCGGTGAAGCGGCACGGCGCACGATCCCGGGTGTGTTAGCGTAGCGGCGAATGCCGGCCGACACTCCCGCGCTCCGGTCCCTGAAAGTGCGGCTGCTCCTGCCCCTGACCCTCGTGCTCGCGGTCGTCGCCATCGGGACGCTCGGCTATCGGTGGCTGTGGCGCGAGGCGGGAGGGACGTGGATGGACGCCCTCTTCATGACCGTGACCACGATCACCACCATCGGCTACGGCGAGATCAAGCCCCTCACCACCGCCGGCCGCCTGTTCACGATCGTTCTCTCGTTCACCGGCATCGGCAGCCTGTTCTACACGCTGGGCGTGGTCATGGAGTATCTGGTCAGTGTCCGCCTGGCCGATCCCATGGGGAGGCGTCGCATGGAGCGTCGTATCGGGGAGCTCACCGGGCATGTGATCGTGGCAGGGATGGGGCGCGTGGGGCGGCAGGCGGCGCTCGAGCTCCACCAAGCCGGCGCGCCCTTCGTGGTGGTGGATCCCAGCGAGCCGGCCATTCGCCACGCTGCCGAGCGCGGGTACCTGGCGCTCCTGGGCGATGCCACCGAGGACGAGGTGCTGCAACGGGTGGGGATCGCACGGGCCCGCGGCCTCATCGTCACCACCGCGAACGACGCCACCAACATGTACGTGGTCCTGTCGGCGCGCGTGCTCAGCCCCGATCTCTACATCGTCGCGCGCGCGGCCGACGAGGCCGGCGTCACCAAGCTCGCCCGCGCCGGCGCCAACCGGGCGGTGAGCCCGTACGCCATCGGGGGCCACCGGCTCGCCCACCTGATGCTGAGCCCCGCGGTGGTGGACTTCTTCGAGACCGCGCTCCGCCGCGGCAACGACGCGCTCAACATCGAGGATCTCGCCCTGGCGGCCGACAGCCCGAGCCTGGGCAAGACGCTGGACGGCCTCGACGTCCGCCGCACGACCGGCGCCACCGTGCTGGCCGTCCTGCGTGACGGCAATCCTCTGGTGAGCCCGCCCGGCGACCTGGCCCTGGCCGCCGGCGACCATCTGCTCGCGCTGGGCACGGGCGATCAGCTCCGGCGCCTGGAGAAGCTGATCGCCGCCGGCGTCGCGCCGTGACCGCGGCGGTCAGCCCTCCATGAAGCCGGCGAGCTCCGCGGAGGAGACCCCGCGGTCGACGTAACCGAAGGTGCCCCGGTCCTTCACCTCGCGCGCGGCGTCGATCAGGCCGCTCATGGCGGTCCGGTAGAGCGAGGTCGCGAGGCTGATGCGCTTCACGCCCGCCGCGGTCAGCTCCGCCATCGTGAACGACTTGCCCTTGATGCCCACCATGAAGTTGACCGGCTTCTTCACCGCGGCGCACACCGCCCGCACCGCGGCAAGATCGGGCAGACCAGGGGCCATCAGCACGTCCGCCCCCGCCTTCTCGAAGGCCTGCAGCCGCCGGATCACGTCGTCCAGGTCCGGATTGCCCCGCAGGAAGCTCTCGGTGCGCGCGGTGAGCGTGAACGGAAAGCCCACCGCGCGCGCGGCCGCCACCGCGGCGGCCACCCGCTCGGTCGCGGTCGCGAGGTCGAAGAGCGGCTTCTGCTTGTCGCCGGTCGCGTCCTCGATCGATCCACCCACCAGCCCCACCGCGGCGGCGAGCCGGATGGTCTCCGCCGCCGGCGCCGGGGCGTCGGCGAAGCACTTCTCGAGATCGGCGCTCACCGGCAGATCGGTCGCCTCGACGATCGCGCGCGCGTGGGCGAGCGCCTCCTCGCGCGTGACCTTGCCGTCGCGGCGGCCGAGGACGCCCGCGGAGGCGCCGCTGGAGGTGGCGAGGGCCTGGAAGCCGAGCGCGGCGAGGATGCGCGCCGAGCCGCCGTCCCACGGGTTGGGAATCACGAAGGCGCCGGGCGCCTCGTGGAGGGCACGGAAGCGGGCGGCCTTGTCGCTCTGGCTGACGGTCATGATGGGCCTCCTTGGACCGCCGATATTCTAGTGCACCCGTGTCCGAGATTCTGGACATTGTGCCGGCCGCGCGCGGCGCCGTAGCATCCGGACGTGATCAAGACGGGGCGCATCGAGTTCTACGACCGGCCCACCGCGTGGGGCCTGATCGTGGGCGACGATCAGGATCTCTACGTCGTCCGGGGGCGGGATGGGCGGGGGGCGTCACTCCGGGTCGGCGAGCGCGTCTCGTTCGAGCCCGAGCCGCGCGCCGACGGCAAGCGCGCCGCGGAGGTGCGGCTGGTGGGCCGGGGCCTCACGTCCCTCGGACGCGAGGCGCCGGCGGCCGGGGTCAGGCCCCTCCGATGATCTCGGGAACGACCGCGAAGCCGCGCGTGCGAATGGCCTCATCCACCTGGACCTGCCGGCGCCGCTCGGCGGCGCGCCGCTCGGTGGCCGTCGCCTCCGCGCGCTCCCGACGCTCGCCGTGACGCCGGTCGAGGATCACGGTGACCGGCTCGCCCGCGTACTCGCGCTTGAGGTAGTCGTAGAGCTGGATATTGTGACGCGCCACCACGAAGAGATGCCCCAGGTGCAGCAGCTCCTCGGCGGCCCGCGACAGCCAGAAGCGCATGTCCATCTCGCGCAGGAGCCCGAGGGCCTTGGCCAGGTGATCCTCGGCGCGATCGCGGTCACCCGACAGGCGCAGGAGACGGCCGAGGCCCAGGTGCGTGCGCGCCTGGAGCGGGCGCATCTCGAGCTCCTCGGCCAGGGCCAGCGCCTGGCCGAAGTAGCCTTCCGCCTCGCCCACCGCGGGTGGCTCGCTCAGCGCGGACAGCTCGCCCATCAGCCGCAGCGCCCCCGCCTGGTGGCCGCGTTCCTTGTGCCGAAGCGCCAGCTCGAGCGCGCGCTGGGACACGCTCCGCGCGCGCTCGAGCTGCCCGGCGGCGGCGAGCCCCTCGCCCAGGTTGGTCGTCCAGAGCGCGAGGTACGCGCGCACGCCCAGCTCCTCGGTCAGCGACACCCCGTCCTCGAGGAGTCGCAGCCCTTCCTCCCGGCGGCCGAGCAGCACGAGGGTGAGCCCGAGGAGCGACGAGGGGATCGGCCGCCAGACGTCGAGGCTCTTCTCGCGGCAGGCGTCGAGGCTGCGCTGCAGCGCGGGGAGCGCGCGCTCGAGCTGCCCGCGTCGGAGCCAGGCCAGCCCGGCCATGGTGCGCGCGATGGTCTGCGTATAGGCGTGGCCGCTCGCCTCGCCGGCGCGCTGCGCCTTGTCAAGCGACAGGGCGGCCGCGTCGAACTCGCCGAGCTCCGCCAGCGTGAAGGCCAGCCAGCCGCTCGAGGTGACGTAGGAGACGCCGGCCTGGCCGCCCGGGGACTCCCCCTGCACCAGCTCGAGGGCCTCCACGTTCTCGCGCAGGATCGAATGGGCGCGCCGGTACTGGCCCTGCGCGTGGCAGCTGTAGCCCAGGTAACCGCGGGCGAGCGCCTGCAGCCCCGCGTCGCCGGCCGCGTCGCCGATGCGCAGGCACCGCTCACCGTACTCGATCGCGAGGTCCGGCTCGCCCTTGAGATAGTGGTAGTTGATCAGGTACGTGTAGACGCGCGCCAGCCGCTGCTCGTCGCCGAGCTTCTCGGCCATCGCCTCCGCTTCCTGCGAGAGGGTCAGCACCCGCTCGAGCTGGCCGAGCTGGAGCAGCGGCGAGCGCAGATCCAGGCGCAGGTCGATGGCCTGCTCGGTGGCGGGCCGGCCCTCGGGCAGCCGCGCGAGCGCGCTCAGGGCCTGCTCGAAGAAGATCACCGCCTCCCGATTGGCGGAGCGCGCGGCCGCCTTCGCGCCCGCCTGGCGGAGATAGGCCACCGCCTTCGTCCACACCTCGCCCCGCACCGCGTGGTGGGCCAGCCGCTCGAAGTGCTCGGGCAGGCGGTCGGCGTAGAGCTGCTCCATCGCCTGCACCACGCGGCCGTGCAGCGCACGCCGGCGATCCTGCAGCAGGCTCCCGTAGGCCACCTCGTGGGTGAGGGCGTGGCGGAACGTGTATTCCACGCTCGGGAACAGGCTGATCTCGTACAGGAACTCCCCGGCCTGCAACAGGGTCAGGTTGCGCCGCACCGTCTCCTCGGAGAGATCGGCGATCTCCTGCAGCAGCGCCATCGGGACGTCCTTGCCGACGACCGCGGCCGCCTGGAGCAGGCGCTTGCTCTCGATCGGAAGCCGATCGATGCGCGCGGCGAGCACCGCCTGCACGGTGGCGGGGACCTGGACCTTCTGCACCTCTCGCGTCAGCCGGTAGTGGCCGGGATTGCCCGCGAGCACCTTGGTCTCGGCCAGCGTGCGCACGCTCTCCTCGAGGAAGAACGGATTACCCTCGGTGCGCTCGATCAGGAGCTGCTTGAGCGGGTCGAGTCCGGGATCGTCGCCCACCAGCGCCCGCAGCAGCTCCTCCGAGCTCTGCGGCGGCAACGGGTCGATCCGGAACTGGGTGTAGTAGCTCTTGCGGGCCCAGGCGTGCTGGTATTCGGGCCGGTAGCTCACGAGCACGAGCGCCCGGGCCAGCGGCAGGCTGTCCACGAGGCTGTCCAGGAACGCCTGGCTCTCGGAGTCCAGCCAGTGCAGGTTCTCGAACACCGCGAGGACCGGCTGGACCTGGCCCTCTCGCAGGATGAGCCGCTTGACCGCGTCGAGCATGCGCTGGCGGCGCTGCGGCAGGTCGGGGGTCTGCCACTCCGCGTCGTCCACCGGCACGTCGAGGAGCTGCAGGAACGCGGGCAGGGTGGGCCGCAGGCTCTCGTCGAGGGTCAGGAGCTTGCCGGTGACCTTCTCGCGGATGCGCCTCGGGTCGTCCCGCTCCTCGAGATGGAAGTAGTTCTGCAGGAGCTCCTTCACCGTGAGATACGAGGTGTTCTTGCCGTAGGAGGTGGCCTGCGCCTCCATCATGAGCCACCCGTGGGCGCGGTGGGAGTGGGTGAACTCCCAGAACAGGCGCGACTTGCCCACCCCGGGCTCGCCCGAGACCGCCACCACCTGGCCGTGGCCGGCCGCCGCGCGCGCCATCGCCTGGTGCAGCGCGTCCACCTCGGCCTCGCGGCCCACGAACGGCGTGAGGCCGCGCGCGGCGCTCGCCTCGAGCCGGGAGTGCACCTGCTCGGAGCGAATCAGCTCGAAGACCTCCACGGGGTCCGGCATGCCCTTCACCGGCACCGGGCCCAGCGGCTTGACCTCCACGTAGCCCTCGGCCAGCCGCAGCGTCTCGCGGGAGATCAGCGTCGTGCCGGGGCGGGCGAGCTGCTCCATGCGCGCGGCCAGGTGCGTGGTCTGGCCGATCGCCGAGTAGTCCATGTGCAGGTCGCTGTCGATGGCGCGCACGACCACCTCGCCCGAGTTCAGCCCGATGCGGATCTGCACGTCCACGCCCCGCCCGCGGCGCAGCTCCTCCGCGTACCAGCCGACCGTCTGCTGCATGCGGAGCGCGGCGTGGCAGGCGCGCACCGCGTGGTCCTCGTGGGCGAGCGGGGCGCCGAAGAGCGCCATGATGCCGTCGCCCATCACCTGGTTCACGGTGCCCTCGTAGCGGTGCACCGCCTCCATCATGCGCTCGAGCACGGGGTCGAGGAGCCGCCGCGCCTCTTCCGGATCCTGGTCGGCCAGCAGCTCCATCGAGCCCTTGAGGTCGGCGAAGAGCACGGTGACCTGCTTGCGCTCGCCCTCCAGGGCGTGCCGCGAGGTCAGGATCTTCTCGGCGAGGTGCTTCGGCGTGTAGCCCTGCGGGGCGGGCTGGCGCTCGACCGGCTCGGGGGTCGTCGGCGAGCCGCACGAGCCGCAGAACCGCTTGTCCGGGAGCAGCTCGGCGCCACAGCTCGGACAGCTCATCACCAGGCGCGCGCCGCACTCCTCGCAGAACCGCACGCCTTCACGGTTCTGGGACTGGCAGCGGGGACACTTCACCTCGGCCCTCCTCGGGGGGTCGACGCCCAGACGATCGTTGGGCAAGAGTAGCCCCTCCCCCCCGGGGGGTCAAGGGCCGGGGGCCGCGCGCGGCGACGGCTCGGCGGGCTCAGCGCGGCTCCTCGGGACCCAGACGATAGCGGCGGATGTCGGCGCGCACGTCGCGGACCGTGTCGCCCTCCACCTCGATCCGCACCTCGTGCCGCTCCACGTCCCAGTGCCGCACGGTGGAGAGCCAGCCGAAGATGCGACGGGCCTCCGGCACGAGGTGTCGTCGATCTTGAGCCGGTCGGACTGGGGGAACTGCACGACCAGCTCGGCCGGCGCGTCGGCCAGATGCACGACGCGGTCGCGATGGGCGAGGTACATGGGGAAGAGCGGCCGGTCCCGCACCTCATTGAAGCCGATGGCCACCCGCGAGTGGCCGCCGCGGACGAGCGCTTCCGCCCAGCCGACCTTCTGGGGCTTCACGAGCCCGGCCGCGTGCAGCGTGAGCTCCATGAGCCAGTTCCGATCGGCGAGCCGGGGCGTCCAGGGGATCCGGATGAAGGTGGCCGGCGGGCTCAGCCCCAGCGCGCCGGTCTGCACGAAGGTGACGAACGGCGCCCCGCCGGCCCGGACCTCGGTCGCGCCGTCGGCGAGCCCGCGCGCCGCAGCCCCGCGCGCCCTTCGCCGACCACGTCGAACCCCTGCTCGGTCACGTAGCGGGCCAGTGCCGCGTCGGGCTTGCCGTCGGGCACGTCGTTGCGCACCTCGCCCGGCCAGAGCAGGTAGATGTCCTGGGCCACGTCGGCGGCCCGGCGCTCCGGGGGCACCCGCAGGCTCCACGTCACCACCACCGGCACCGTGCCCGGTGCTTCGCGCACCGTCGCCCGAACCATCAGCGGCCCCACCGTGAACGGCGGCTCCGGCCGCGACGCGAGGAAGAGCTGCGCCTGGACGGAAGCGGGAGCCAGGAGAAGCCCGAAGACCGCGAGAGACGAGGCAAGCCGGCGCATGGACGGAGCCCGATCATACCCACCCTGCGGCGGCCATGCCAGGCCGGGAACTCCTGCTCGTGAGCGGCCTCGTGCTCAAGTACTGCCGGGACTGGCGGCGGGCCGGCCGTGTGATAGGCTCGCGCCCATGAACGCCACCGCGCTGCTGGCCGAGTTCGTCACGAAGAGTCGTCCCGAGAGCTGCCCCGAAGCCGCGCTCGAGGCCGCCCGCCGGGCCATCCTCGACTGCCTGGGGGTCATGCTGGCCGGCTCGGTCGAGCCGGCCGCGCGGATCCTCCAGCAGGTGGCCCGGGCGGAAGGCGGGGCCCCGCTGGCCACGGTGGTCGGCACCGGCCACCGCACCGGCGCGGTATGGGCCGCGCTGTGCAACGGCACCGCGGCCCACGCGCTCGACTTCGACGACACCAACTTCGCCCTGATGGGCCACCCCTCGGCGCCGGTCCTGGCGGCGGCGCTGGCCGCGGGCGAGCTGGCGCTGGCCGACGGCCGCGCGGTGCTGCACGCCTTCCTCCTGGGCTTCGAGGTCGAGACCACGCTGGCCGAGGTGATCAACCCGGCGCACTACGCGCACGGCTGGCACGCCACCTGTACGCTCGGCACGCTGGGCGCGGCGGCGGCCGCGGCGCGGCTGCTCGGGCTCGACGGCACGCAGACCCGCCACGCGCTGGCGGTCGCCGCCTCGCAGTCCTCGGGGCTGAAGGAGAACTTCGGCACCATGACCAAGCCGTTCCACGCCGGGCACGCCGCGCGCAGCGGCGTCCTGTCGGCCCTGATGGCGCGCGAAGGCTGGACCGCGTCGGAGCGCGCGCTGGAAGGCCCCCAGGGCTTCTTCAACGTGCTGGGCGCGGGCCAGCGCGCGCTGGAGCCGCTCGGGACGCTCGGCGCGCCGTGGAAGATCCTGACCACCGGCGTGGCGGTGAAGCCCTACCCCTCCTGCGCCTGCACGCACTCGATCATCGATAGCGCGCTCGAGCTCAGACGGGTCGAGGGCATCCGGCCCGACGAGGTCGAGGAGGTGACGGTCGGCGTGGCCGCGGGCGTTCCGCGCATCCTGATCCACTCGCGCCCGCGCACCGGGCTCGAGGCGAAGTTCTCCGCCGAGTTCTCGGCGGCGGCCGCGCTGATCGACGGGCGCGTCGGCATGGCCACCTTCCAGGACGACCGCGCGCAGGATCCGGGCCTGCGACGCCTGATGGAACGGATCCGGGTGGTCGTGGACCCGGCGATCCCCACCGATCTCGAGCGCCACATGTGGACCCGCATGACCGTCCGCCTGAAGGGTGGCCGATCGGCCAGCATCGGCCCCCGGCCGGTGCCGGGTCATCCCGGCAATCCGCTGACGCTCGAGGCGCTGCGGGAGAAATTCACGGAGTGCGCCGGGGTCGTGCTCCCGGCCGACCGCGTGGACTCGGTGGCCCAGATCGTCGAGTCTCTCGACGCCTGCCCCGATCTGCGGAGCCTGACCGCGATCCTCGATCCCGGCCGCTGAGCGCGGCCGCGTCCCCTCAGCGCGCCTCCGCGGGCGCCGGTGGGGGCAGCCATCGGAGCGATCCGGCGAAGACCACCGCGCTCACCACGGCCAGCGCCGCGTTCACCCCACGCCCCTGCGGCGAGCCGATCGCAGCCGACAGCAGCACCGACACCGTGTTGTTGGCCACGTGGCAGATCACCGGCGGGATCACGCTGGTGGACCGCTCCGCGACCAGCCCCAGGTAGAGCCCGAGGCCGGTGGCCAGCACGCCGTGCACCCACTCGCCGTGAATCACCCCGAAGGCGAGCGCGGTCATCAGGACGGCCGGCCCGGGGCTCCAGACCTGCCGCAGCCGGGTCAGCATGAAGCCGCGGAAGAACAGCTCCTCCCCGACCGGCGCGAGGCCGCCGATGACGAGCACCGCCAGCAGGAGGCCCAGCGGCCCGGCTCCGGCGAGGGTCCGGGCGATCCAGTCGAGATTGGCCCCAGGCCCCACCCCCAGAAGCTGAGTCAGCGACTCGAGCGCCTGGCTCAGGGCCAGCGTCCCCACGATCATCGCGGCGAGGGCGCCCGCGGGCAGCGGGCTCGGGAGCAGGCGCAGCCGCTCGCGCCGCGGGTGGCCCGCCGCGAGCCACGCGACGGCGATGAGCGCCAGCGAGGAGGCCGGCACACCCACGAGGAGCGCGGGGAGCCCGTCCCGCTCGAGGTCGAACGCCCCCGACCGGCGCGTCACCAGCGCGGTCACCGCCACGAGCTGCAGCCCGAACACCGCCGCGACGGCGGCGCCATAGAAGAGAAGGGTGGTGGTGATCACCCGCATGGCTGGCCCGACCCCTCACCCTGCCCTCTCCCCGACGGGGAGAGGGAGATCAGCTCAGGCTAGTGGTGGCAGGTCACGCACTCGAGGGGGGCGTTGCGGCGGGCGCTCTCGGTGCCCGGCTGCACGTGCACCGACGGGATCGGCGCGTCCGCCGCGGTCTGCACACCCTGCACGCCCTTGGCGTTGACGGTGCGATGGCACTCCACGCACCAACCCATGGTGAGCTTGGGCGGCTTGGCGGAGACCAGCGCGAGGTTCAGCAAGTCGTTGATGATGTTTTGCCCGGTCTCGGCGTACACGCGCTCCATGGCCTCGACGCGGCCGTGGCAGGTCTGGCACTGCATGCCCGCCTGCACGTGCTGCTTGTGGGCGAACTGGGCGTGCTCGGGCACCTTGAAGATGCGGACCCAGGGGATGGGCTCCTTGCGCTCCCAGTAGCCGAGCAGCTTCTGGACTTCCGGGTTGCCCTGCGCCGCCACGATCTTGTGGCAGCCCATGCAGCGCTCCACCGACGGCAGTCCCGCCGCGCTGCTGCGCCGCGCGCCCGCGTGGCAGTACTGGCAGGCGATCTGGTAGGAGCCGGAATGGATCACGTGGCTGAAGAAGATCGGCTGCACCGGCCCCTGCCGCTTGGTGGCGACCGGCAGCACCTTCGCCGGATCGAACGCGGGCTCGGCCAGGGTCCGGACGTACGCGATCACCTCTCGGATCTGCACGTCCGACAGGAACGGCTTGAAATTCGGCATCAGCGGGGAGAGGCCGACTTCCTGTCCCCCGTGCGCGATGACGCTGAAGAGGAAATGGTCCGGCAGGGCGTTGAGGATGCGCCCTTCGGTCAGGTTCTGGGGCTTGATGGGCAAGTTCTGCCCGGCGACGCCGTCGCCCTTGCCGTCCACGCCATGACAGTTGGCGCAGTAGAGCCCGAACGTCTGCTTGCCGCGCTCGAGGATCCGGGGGTCCACGCCTCCGGCCCCGTGGCCCGGGGCCGCGGCCTCCTGGCCCGGTCCGGTGGCGGACTTGGCGGCGGAGATGGGGAAGCCGATGAGGATGCCGATCAGGACGGCCGCGATGGCCGCACTACCGGCGACAGCGGAGCGTGGGACGCGCATGAGGTTCGGCCTGTCTCCCTGGAAAAACCCCACCGAATATACTCAAGACGCCGCCCGAATCCTAGCCAGAAATTCTAGGGGCCTCCCCGGCCCCGGTACAGCGCCTTGAGCCACGGCGGGGCCACGAAGGTGGTGAGCATCACCGCGACGACGAGGGCGGAATAGAGGTCGGCCGCGATGACCCCCACCGCCAGCCCGGTCCCCGCGAAGATCAGGCCGACCTCTCCGCGGGGCACCATGCCGACCCCGACGGGCCAGCGGCGCACACCCGTCTGGTACACCGCGAGCCCGGCGGCGAGCTTCGAGGCCACCGCGAGCCCCGTCAGCAGCAGGGCGAGACCGAGCTGCGCGTTCGCGGCGAAGGGATCGAGCATCGCCGGCTCCACCTTCATGCCCACCGTGACGAAGAAGACGGGGACGAACAGGTCGGCGACCGGCTTGATGCGCTCTTCGATGTGCGCGCGCCGATCGGTCTTGGCCAGGATCAGGCCCGCCGCGAACGCACCGATGATGGTGGCCAGGCCGATGAGGTCCGCCACCGCGGCCAGGGCCATCGCGAACACGACGGAGTAGACGACCAGGGTGCCGCGCGCCCGCAGCCGTCCGATCCATCCGATGAGCGTGGGAGCCAGGCGGAGCCCCACCAGGAGCGCGACCACCAGGAAGACAACGGCCTTGCCGGTGAGGAGGGCCACCGACCCGGGCGAGACGCTGCCGGTCTGCGCGGCCCCGGTCACGACCGCGAGGATGATCAGGCCGAGGATGTCGTCCACCACCGCGGCGCCGAGAACGACGTTGGCGGCCGGATCTTGCAGTCGCCCCAGGTCGGCGAGCACGCGGGCGGTGATGCCGACGCTGGTCGCGGTGAAGGTGGCCCCGACGAAGACGGCCACCAGGGGCGGATACCCGAACCAGTGCATGACCGCGTAGCCGGCCGCGAACGGCAGGATCACGCCGACGACCGCGACCAGCGAGGCCTGCAACCCGGCCTTGAGCAGCTCGTCCAGGTCGGACTCGAGGCCCACCTCGAACAGCAGGATCAGGACGCCGAGCTCGGCCAGGGCGTGCAGCGCCTCCGACTCGTGCACGAGCCCGAGGACGCCGGGACCGATGAGCACGCCGGCCAGCAGCTCGCCGAGCACCGCGGTCTGGCCGATCCGCTCCATCCCCTCGCCCGCCACCTTGGCGGCGAGCCAGACGAGGACGAGGCCGAGCAGCAGCTCACGAAACTCCACGGCGCCTCCGCGGCAGGCTCCGGCCTAGCGGCTCGACATCAGGGCCGCGCATCTCATCCGGAGCTCGGCGAGCGTTCCCGCGTCCTTGACGAATGCGACCGCGGCGCCCAGCGGGGTGGCCGCGAAGCTGCCAGGCTCGGCGCCCCGGGTCAGCCAGACGAGCACCGGCCGGCCCGCCGGGCTATCCAGGTTACACGCGAAGATGCGGTCCGAGGCGAAGCCCATGAACTTCGAGACCTCGATCGTGAGCAGGCCCCCGTTGAAGCCGCCCTTCTCGTGATGGACGATGATCTTCTCGCCGCCGTCGAGTGTGACCTGACAATATGCGCCAGCTCGAGGATCCGTGACGATCCGCCCCACTCTCGGCATCGCCGGTCCTCAGAACAGCCACTTGGCCGCGGCGATGAGCGCGAACGCGATCACGAGCATGCTGCCACTGATGGCAATCCCTTCATAGCCCTGCTTCATGGCTGGTCCTCCGCGCCGGATCGAGCGTGATGGAGACAGACGGGCCCCGCCATGGGGCCGTCTTGCACCACACCGAGGCGGAGGAGCTAGTGCGGGTCTTCGGAAGGCGGCGCGGGATCGTGCAGGGCCCGTGATCGCCAGCTCAGAACGGGCCCTCTTTCACGCGGGGCCGTTCCGGCCGGCGTGAGCCGATTCTTGACGCCGAGCGGCGGGCGGGGCGGGACGAACGCGTCGCGCACCGGAGCGGGCAGCACGACGATCTCGACCGCGGCGCGGGCGCGAATCTGGGTGCTCTCGACCGAGTCCGCCGAGTCGAACACGAAGGCCCCCGGCATCGCGGGGAGCGACAGGTCGAGCGTGACGTAGAGCAGGATCGGCAGGAGGAGCGCCGGCCGGTGCTTCACGGGCTCATTCTACCCGAATCGCCGTGGCCGGTCAGCCGCCCAGGTAGAGCCGCTTGACCTCGGGGTCTTCCAGCAGGGTCCGGCCCGGCCCCTCGAAACGGTTCCGGCCCAGCTCGAGCACGTAGCCCCGGTCCGCCACCGCGAGGGCCTTGGCCGCATTCTGCTCCACGACCATCATGGTGAACCCGGCCTGCTTCATCTCGGTGAGCTTGTCGAAGATCAGCGAGACGAACTTCGGCGCCAGGCCCAGGGACGGCTCGTCCAGCAGGATCAGCTTGGGCGTGGTCATGAGGGCCCGCCCGATGGCGACCATCTGCTGCTCGCCGCCCGACATGGTCCCCGCCTTCTGGGCCCGCCGCGCGGCCAGGATCGGGAACAGCCGGTAGACGCGCTCGAGCGCCTCCTGGATGCGGCGGCCGTCCCGCTCGATGTAGGCGCCCATCTCGAGATTCTCCAGCACCGTCATCTGGGGAAAGACGATGCGACCCTGGGGCACGTAGGCCAGGCCGCGGTGCAGCACCTGATCGGGCCGGAGGCCCGTGATGTCCTGGCCGTCGAAGAGGACCCGCCCGCTGGTCGGGCGCAGGAAGCCCACGATGGTCTTGAAGGCGGTGGACTTGCCGGCGCCGTTCGGGCCAATCACGCTCACCATCTCGCCCGCGCGCACGTCGAGGGTCACGTCGTGGAGAATGGCCATCTTGCCGTAGCCGGCGGTCAGGCTCTCCGCGCGCAGAAGGACCGGGCTGGTCGGGGCGCTCATGACCGCCGCCGTCCGATATAGAGCACGTGGGGATAGGGCAGGACGTCCACCATCAGGTGCCGGTGCACCTCGAATCCCACGTCCTCCAGCAGGGCCTGCAGCTCCTCGGCACCCCAGTACCGGACGGGCGTGGCCGGATCCATCAGCTTGTCGAGGGCGTGGGTGAACCAGCGCTTGTACGCGGGGTGGCGATCCACGTCCTTGACGAGCAGTCGGCCCCCCTCCGGCAGCGTCTTGGCCACCCGCTCGAGCAAGGGCCGCACCGCCTCCTCCGGGATGTGGTGCACGATGTCCAGCATGTAGGCGGCGGCGAAGCGCTCGCCGCCCGGGTAGTCCATGACGTCGCCGACCTCGTAGTGGACGTTCGCCAGACCGAGCCGCCGCGCGGCCGCCCGGGCCATCCCGATGCGCCGCGGGTTGAGATCGAAGCCCTCGACCGCGAGCGCGGGACGGGCGCTCGCGTAGTAGAGCGAGAAGAGGCCGAAGCCGCAGCCCAGGTCGAGCACGCGGCCCCGTTGGGGCAGGTACTGGCCGATCTCGTCGAGGAAGCGCTGGCGCAGGATCCAGAAGCGCCCCCAGCAGTAGGCGCGCACGATCGGGTCGTCGTAGGCGCGGATGACGCTACGAATCGCGGCGCTGCGCATGGATCCGGTAGCCGGGGCCGGTCACGGCCAGGGTGAACGAGCGCTCGAGCACCTGCGCCAGCTCGGGGAACGCGGCCAGGCGGTCGTAGCCGATCTCGGGCCAGCTCTCCTCGAGCACCACCACCGCGGCGGGGCGTCGGGCCGCGAGGCCCGCCACCAGCTCGGCGCGGAGCGCGCGGATGCGCGGGTCGCCGGCATGGTGGAAGAAATGGAAGTCGTAGAGGAAGCGCGTGGGCTGCCGCAGGCCCAGGCGCAGGAGCGCGTGGATACCGCCCGACGTCGTATCGAGGACCTGCACCGTCGCGCCCGGCGGGACGAGCGGCGCCAGGTCGCGGGTCAGCGCGGCCACCCGGCGGACCTTCTCCGCGATCCAGTCGGGCTCGCGGGCCTCGACACCCTTGGCCCCCAGCACGAGCACGAGCAGCACCCAGGCCGCGAGCGCGATCGCACGGCGGCCACCCCACCTCTCGAGCCCGCGCGGGCGGAGGGCGGGCCCGGGGGCGATCGCGGCCGGGGCCAGCGCGCAGAGGAAGAGCGCAACCGGATAAAGCTGGTACTCCCAGCCCTTGCCCTGCAGCGCGAAGTGCGCGGCGCCGTAGAGGGCGCCGAGCGACGCCAGCACGACGCGCGGCGACCACGGCCGCGGCGCCCCGAGCACGCCGAGCAGCCCGAGACCCGTGAGCAGGCCCAGGAGGGCGCGGCCCCACGCATGCCAGCGGGTGGTGGCGGCGAGCACCGACACGCGCCCGACCTGGCTGTAGAGCGGTAGCACGTAGCCGGTGAGGACGGCCAGGAACGGCGCGAGCCCGCCGCGCCCGGCGAGCCAGCCGAACACGAGCGCGGGCACCACCAGCCCGCCGCCCAGCACGAGCGCCGCCGGGCGCCAGGCGGAGCGCCCGGCGCGCCAGGCGGCCCCCACGGCGACGGCGGCGCACAGCAGCCAGAACAGGCCCGCGTGCGGCTTGACGGTCATGCCGGCCCCGAGCGCCAGCCCGCCCGCGAACAGGGCCAGGCGCCCGGCGGGCAGCTCGAGGCCGCGCGCGACCCCGTAGGCGCCCGCGAGGAGGAACAGGCAGAGCAGGAAATCGCGCTGGCCGGCGCGCCAGGCGCCCCCGCTCAGGTGGTACAGCCCGAACAGCACCGCGCCCGCGGCGGCCGCGACCGCGTCGCTCATGGGCCGGCAGTAGGCCCAGAGCAGCGCGCCGGTGGCACCGAGCCAGGCCAGGTCGAAGAACCGCCACGCGAGATCCCCCGGGCCGCCCACCCGCAGGACAGCCACGTGCAGGAGGTAGACACCGGGCAGGTTCATGTCGAAGGCGTCGCGATATGGGACGCCCCCCTGGGTGATCAGCCACGCGACGTAGTGCATCAGCGGCGCGTCGTGGATCAGGGGCCACCCGCGTGAGCCCCAGACCAGGTACGCGAGGAGCAGCGCGCTAGCGGCCGAAATAGGCTTCAATGACCCGCTCGTCGGCCTGGATGACGCCGGGCGCCCCCTCGGCCAGCTTCTCACCGTGATCGAGCACGAACACCGTCTCGCAGAGCCCCATGACCACCTTCATGTCGTGCTCGACCAGGAGCACCGTCTTGCCCTGGTCGCGCAGCCGGCGGACCGCGTCGAGCAGCTCGTTGAGCAGGGTGCGGTTGACGCCGGCGGCCGGCTCGTCGAGCAGGATCAGCTCCGGATCGGTCATCAGCACGCGGATGAACTCCACGAGCTTCTGCTGGCCGTACGAGAGATTGCCCGCGAACTCGCCCGCGAGCCGCTCTAGCTTGACGAGCGCGAGCAGCTCCTGGGCGCGGCGCCGCGCCTCCGCGTAGCCGGTGGTCGTCACCACCAGCAGGTTCTCGAGCGCGGTCAGCTCGGGGAAGACCCGGATCACCTGGAAGGTGCGGCCCACGCCCAGATGGAAGATCTGGTGCGGCTTGAGGCGATCGATCCGGCGGCCCTTGAAGAGGATCTGGCCCTCGTCGGCCTGGTCCACCCCGGTGATGCAGTTGAAGAGCGTGGTCTTGCCGGAGCCGTTGGGACCGATGAGCCCGTAGATGCGTCCCGGCTCCAGCGCGAGCGACACCCCGTTGACCGCGGCCACCCCGCCGAAGCGCTTGACCACGCCGCGAAGCTCGAGGATGGGCGCCACGGGGCTAGATGGTCCGCGGCAGGTTGTACTTCTGCTGGAGCACGCCCAGGATCCCGCGGGGCATCAGGAGCACCACCCCCACGATGATCGCGCCGAAGAGGAGCTGGTGGAGGTAGATGAAGCGCGCCCACACCACCTCCTGGAAGGCGAAGAGCAGCGCGGCCCCGAGCACCGGCCCCCAGATCGTGCCCTTGCCGCCGAACAGCGCCATCACGATCATGGTGATGGTCATGATGAGGGGGAACACCGACAGGGGCTCGATGTAGCCCTGGTCGCGCGCGGAGAGGCCGCCCACGATCCCGGGCGCCGCCGCGGAGAGCAGGAAGGCGTAGAGCTTGTAGCGCAGGGTGTCGATCCCCATCGCCTCCGCGGCGACCTCGTCCTCGCGGATGGTCATGAGCCGCAGCCCGAAGCGGGAGGTGACGATGACGTACGTGACCGCGGTCACCACCACCGCCACGATGCCCATCGCGTAGTAGATCTCCACGCTCGCATGCAGCGTGGGCAGCGAGAGCCCGTTTCCCCCCCCGGTCAGCCCCTCGTAGTAGGAGACCACCACCCGCATGACCTCGTTGAGGCCGAGGGTGGCGATCGCGAAGTAGGGCCCCTTCAGCCGCAGGCACGGCCAGCCGATGAGCAGCGCAAGCACCGCCGCGGCCACGCCGCCGCCGAGGCAGGCGAGCGGCCACGCCCAGCCCAGCGTCACGATCAGCACGCTCGAGGCGTAGGCCCCGGTGCCGAAGAAGACCACGTGCCCGAAGGACACGTAGCCGGTGAGCCCCGAGATCAGGTTCCAGGACTGGGCGAGCGCGATCCACATGAAGAGCTGGAGCATCACCCGCACCCCGTAGCCGGTGGCCTGCAGCGGGTAGAGCGCGAGCGCCACCGCGAGCAGCGCGAGGCCGGCGGGGAACCAGCGCTTCACACGCGCCCCTTCAGCAGGCCGGTGGGCCGGATCAGGAGTACCAGCACCAGCAGCACGTAGGCGACCGCCTCGTTGACCTGGGCGGTGAGGAAGAGCGACGCGAGCTGCTCCACGAGCCCCAGGAGCAGGCCGCCCAGCAGCGCGCCCGGGTAGTTGCCGGCGCCGCCCAGCACGATGACCAGGAACGACTTGAAGGTGTAGACCTGGCCCATCTCGGGCTGGATCGCCACCATGACCGCGACCAGCGAGCCGCCCGCGGCGGCGAGCGCCGAGCCGAGCCCGAACGTGATCAGGTGGATGCGCTGCACGTCGATGCCGCACACCTGGGCGACCTCGCGGCTCTGGGACACCGCGCGGATCGCCTTGCCGAGGCGGGTCGACCGGAGGAACACGAAGGCGCCTAGCGTGATCGCGATCGCGAAGCCGCAGGCGGCGAGCCGCGGCTTGGACAGCGCGAAGGGGCCCACCGCGAAGGAGCCGGTCAGGTACTCCACCGCGCGCAGGTCGGAGGTGAAGGCGAGCTGGGCCAGGTTCACCAGCGCGATCGAGATGCCGAAGGTCAGCAGGAGCGAGGACAGCTCGGGCGCGTCCACCACCCGGCGCACCAGGAAGCGCTGCAGCACGACGCCGACCAGGAAGAGGAGCGGCATCGAGATCAGCAGGGAGAGGTAGGGGTTGAAACCGAGCCACTGGAAGAGCCAGTACGTCGTGTAGGCCCCCATCATCATGAGCGGGCCGTGGGCGACGTTGAGCACCCGCATCACCCCGAAGATCAGCCCCAGGCCCAGGGCCACCATCGCGTAGAGGGAACCGGCGAGGAGGCCCGAGATGACCACCTGGCCGATCATGCTCGGCGTGATCAGGACGCCCACGGGCCCTCCGGAGCGCGCCCGCGCCCGCCGGAGGTCCGGCGGGCGCGGCGGGGGAGACGGGTCGGCAACGGAGATCCGGCTACCGCTTGCTCCACTCCGGCGTCGGGAAGCGCATCTTGCCGTTCGCCAGATCGTCCGGCCACACCACGATCCGCTTGCCGTCCTGCCACTGGAGCATGACCATCTTGTGAGCGATCTGGAAGCCGTCGGGCTCGACCTTGTATTCCCCGAACGCGGTCTTGATCTCCATCTTGAGGAGCTGGTCGCGGACCTTGTCCGCGTCGAGCGTTCCCGCCCGCTTGACCGCCTCCGCGTAGATCAGGCAGCCCGCGTAGCCCGCCGCGGTGTGGTACGACGGCTCCTGCCCCTTGAACCTGGCCTTGTAGGCGGCCAGGAACTCCTTCTGGCCGGGATACGGCAGCGAATCGTCCCACTGGGTGGAGCCGTAGACGTACTCCGCGTTCTGCTTGAGCAGGTTGTAGAACTCGGGCAGGTCGCCGCCCACCGTGAGCCCGAACATCTTCGGGTTCACGTTCAGCTCCTTCATCTGCCGGGTGATCGCCACCGCGTCGTCGAAGTAGGTGCCGGCCGCGAGCACGTCCGGATTGGCCGCCTTGATCTTCACCAGCAGCGCCGAGAAGTCGGTATTGCCCTTCGGGTAGGCCTCCTGCAGCACCACCTGCATGCCCCGCTTCTTGGCCGCCTCCACGGTGCCGGACGCCGACGCCTTGGGGAAGAGCGTGTCCTCGTTGATGATCGCCACCGTCTTGAGGCCCCGCTTGGCCGCCATGTCGATCAGCCCCTCCAGGTAGTTCTCGGCGGGGGTGATCACCATGAAGATGTACTTGCGGCCCTTCTTGAAGATGGAGGTGGTGGCCGCGAGCGGCGCCACCATGACCTTCTTGTACTTCTCGGTGACGTTGGCCACCGCCTCGCTCACCGCCGAGGAGTAGGGCCCCATGACCGCGTCCACCTTGTCCTCGGTGATCAGCTTCTCGTAGAGGCGCACCGCGGTGGCGGGCTGCGACTGGTCGTCGTAGATCACCAGCTCGACCTTGCGCCCGAGGATGCCGCCCTTGGCGTTCAGCTCGTCGATGCAGACGTCGTAGCCCTGCTTCTGGTAGGTGCCGGGCTTGGCGTAGGTGCCGGTGACCGACATCGACGCGCCGATCTTGATGGGGGTCTGCGCGGCGGCGGGCAGCGGGAGCGACGCGAACACGACGCCGGCGAGGGCCGCCGGGGCCAGACGTTTCCAGGATGCCATCGTCATGTGAGTCCTCCTCGGGACAGTGTCGAGCGGATAGGGCAAGGCCGGAATGGGCCTTTGTTCTAGCAAACATGCCCGGGAGTGTCAAGGTTCCGGGGCGCTTGCCGCTTGACGCCGAGCGGGGGAGCCGCAATCATGCCCTGTCATGGCCCGAGACGTCCGCGCGGTGCACCACCCGGACAAGCGGCACGTGGAGATGCCGTACGCTCCGGCGCTCCTGGTGCGGCGCGGGAGCCTGCTGTTCCTCTCCGGCCTCACCGCGGCCCCGGTCTACCACAGCCATCCCCACCGCGAGGAGGAGTTCGACCTGCCGCCCCGGATGCGGGAGCAGGCCGTGCTCTTGATGGAGAACCTCAAGACCACACTGGCTGCCGCCGGCTGCACGCTCGCCGACGTGGTGTCGGCCACGCGCTATCTCACCGACGTCGCCGAGCAGGACGATCTCAACGCGGTCTGGGGAGAGTACCTGGGCTCCCACCGCCCCACCACCACCACCGTCGAGGTCTCGCGGCTGGCCACCCACGCCAACTGCAAGGTCGAGATCAGCGTCATCGCGGTGACAGACGATGCACCCACGCGGGATGCCCGCAGCCGTGGCCCGGTGAGGCTCAAGAAGCGCCCGCGCCGGACATGACGACCGCGCTCGGGTTCGTCGGCCTGGGCGCGATGGGTGGCCGCATGGCCCGGCGCCTGCTCGACGCCGGGTACGCAGTGTGCGGCTACAACCGCACGGCCGCGAAGGCGGCCGAGCTCGTCCGCGCCGGCATGACGCTCGCCGCCTCGCCGCGCGAGGTCGCCGAGCGCGCGGACGCGGTCTTCACCATGGTGACCGACGACGCCGCGCTCGAGGCGGTGACGCAGCCGCCCGACGGCCTGCTGGCGGGCTGGCGCCGCGGCGCCGTCCTCATCGAGATGAGCACGGTGAGCCCGGCGGTGATCGAGCGGCTCGCCGGCGCGGTCGCGGCGCGCGGCGGGGCGCTCCTCGACGCGCCGGTGTCCGGCAGCCCCGCCACGCTGGACGCGGGCCAGCTCTCGTTCATGGTCGGCGGCGACCCGGCCGTCCTCGAGCGTGTTCGGCCCTACCTCGAGGCGGTCGGCCCCACCATCACTCACGTCGGCGCGGTCGGGCTCGCCAAGAGCATGAAGATCGCGGTCAACCAGGGCCTCGCGGTCCAGATGCTCGCCTTCTCGGAGGCGGTGCTGCTGGCCGAGAAGGCCGGCATCGATCGGACCCGCGCGGTGGAGGTGCTGCTCAAGAGCGTGGTGGCCTCTCCGATGGTGAAGTACCGCGGCCCCTTCGTGCTCGGCATGCCGCGGGAGGCCTGGTTCGACGTGGACATGATCCAGAAGGACCTGCGCCTCGCGCTGGACATGGCCCACGCCTCCGGCGTCACGCTGCCGACCGTCGCCCTCACCCACGAGCTCATGACCGCGGCCAAGGGCCTGGGCTTGGCCCAGTACGACTTCGCCGTCGTCTTCGACGTCATCGCCAAGATGAGCAACCTCCCCCCTTCGAAGAAACTCTGAGCTTGAGGCTTCGCTCGATGCTCGGAAGGGACGACCAGACGTCATAGGCGCGGGCGGGGGCGGCGGGGGGCGCCCGGGGACCGTGTCTTCTGCGGGTCATCGAAGCCACGACCGACCCGTCTCGTGGCCCGATCGAGACGGCGCAAGGAGCCCGCGACTCAGCGTGTCCCCGGGCGCCCCCCGCCGCCCCCGCCCGCGCCGCCCGCCGAGCTAGGGCTCCTCGGAAGCGTCGTAGCGCAGCCGGTGCGACTGCATCCACCGCACCGCGAGGAGATCCTCGAACGCGACGAACGCCCGGTTGCGGATCCCGTAGTGCGACACGCCGAAGCGCCGCGCGCGATGGCTCACCGGCAGCTCGAGCACGCGGCATCCCGCCATCCGGAGCAGGGTGGGCACGAAGCGATGGAAGCCCCGGAAGCGCGGCAGGCACGCGAGGCAGCCCCGCCGCATCACCCGCAGCGTGCAGGCGCTGTCGTGCACGTCCTCGCGGGTAATCGCGTTCCGCACCGCGTTGGCGACGCGCGAGGAGGTGCGCTTGAGCCAGGGATCGTCCCGCCGCTGGCGCCACCCGGTCACCGCGTCGTAGCCCTCGAGGTGCGCGAGCATCCGCGGAATGTCGCGCGGATCGTTCTGCAGGTCGCTGTCCATGGTGACGACGATGCGGCCGCGCGCCCGCGCGAAGCCGGCGTCCAGCGCCGCGGAGAGCCCGCGGTTCGCCGCCAGGCGGACCAGCCGTACGCGCGCGTCGCCTGCGTGAAGGGCCCGGGTGATCGCGGGCGTGGCGTCGGTGCTGCCGTCGTCCACGACGATGACCTCGGCCGGCCGCGCGAGGGCGTCGAGCACCGGACCGAGCTCCGACCATAGCTCGGGCAGGCTCTCCGCCTCGTTGAAGGCGGGCAGCAGCACCGACAGCTCCGGCGGCGCCGCGCTCACCGCCGCGGCCCCAGCAGCACCATCCGGTCGCGGCCCACGCGGTCGGCCAGGAGCACCTGCCAGCGCCCTTCATTGGCCTCGCGCATCTTCGCCCAGCGCTCCTCGCGCATCAGCACCACGTCCCCGGGCGCGGGCGCCGCCAGCAGCGCGTCCAGATCCGCCAGGCGGAGCATCTCGTGGACCGGCCGCCGCAGGTAGAAGTCATACGCGAGCCCCGCGTCGAGATGCGTCACGATGCGGGCATCGGGCGGCAGGCGCTCGGCCACCGCCGCGGTGAAGCCGCGGATATTGCTTCGCTCGGCATAGCGCACCGGATAGGTCCATCCCTCGACGATCAGGATACCGCCGAGGGCCAGCGCCAGCGCCACGGTCGCGGCGGCACCCGAGCCCCGGGCGGCCAGCAGCCCCAGCGCGGCCGCCGGACCGGCCACCGCGAGCGCGGCCACCACCGCGCGCGGCCAGCCCGGCGGCGGCACGAAGGTCTCGCCGGCGGCGGGGATCTGGAGCAGGACCACCGCGGCCCCGAGCGTCAGGAGGGCGGTCCCGGCGAGCGACGCGAGCAGCACCCACCGCCCGCGGCGGGCCGGCTCGAGCGGCGCGCGCACCAACAGCTCGCCGACCAGCAGCGCGAGCGGCGGCAGCACCGGCAGGAAGTAGCGGGCGCGCTGCTCGCCGGAGAGGCTCACCGCCACCGCGGTCATCACGGTCCACACCAGCAGCGGGCGCCGGCGCGGATCCCGGTCCCGCCACCACCACCAGCCGCCCGCGATCAGGAAGACCGTCCACGGCAGGAAGCGGACGAAATTCTGCAGCAGCTCCTCGAGGCGCGAGCCGGTCTTCTCCCGGAAGTACCAGTCACCGTAGTGGCCCACCACGACTCCGCCCACGTAGCTCCGCTCGGTCTGGAAGAGGTAGGGCAGGAGCCACGGCAGGCTCGCGAGCGCGAGGATCCCGAGCCCGAGGGGCAGCCGCAGCCACCGGAGGCCGCGCCGCCAGCCGTCCTCCACCACCACGACCGCGAGCGCGGCCGGCAGCGCCAGCAGGGCCGCCGGCCCCTTCGCGGCCAGCGCCCCCGCCACGCAGAGGTAGAAGCCGACCAGCCGCGGCCCGGGGGCCGGGGCGAGACGCGCGGTGAGCAGGAAGTAGAGCGCCCACGTGAGCCACGCCGTCATCATCATGTCGGAGAACACCTGGTGCGACATGAAGTAAAAGAAGGGCGCGGTGGCGAGCACGAGGGCGGCGGCGAGCCCGACGCGCGAGTCCCAGAGCCGCGAGCCCACCGCGATGACCGCGAGCAGGGCCGCGAGCGCGGAGAGGAGAGAGGCCAGCGGCGCGGTGACCTCGTTCACCACGCCGAACGGCTTGGCCAGGAGCGCCACCGTCCAGAAGTAGAGCGGTGGCTTGTTCAGATAGATCACGCCGCGTACGCGGGGGAGCAGCCACTGGTGATGCTCGACCGCCTCCCGGGCGAGCAAGGCGAAGCGCGCCTCGTCCTGGTTGGCGAGCGGCCGGCGGCCGATCGGCAAGGCGAACACCGCGAGGGCCGACAGGAGCAGCAGCGCGGTGAGCGCCGCCGCCCGGGCGCGGCTCAGAGCACCCCCGCCTGCCGAGCCCGCTCCGCGATCTTCCGGGCGCGCGTGAGATGTGGCATGTCCATCATCTGCCCCTTCCAGGCGAAGGCCCCCGCCCCGCGCCGGGCCTGCTCCTCGAAGGCGGCGATGAGGGCGACCGCCTCTTCCGCGTCCGCCTTCGACGGCGTGAACTCGGCGTTGATCACCTCGATCTGGCCCGGATGGATCGAGATCTTGCCGCTGAAGCCCATCGCGACCCCTTCCCGGCATTCGCGGCGCAGCCCGTCCAGGTCGGGAATGTCGGTGTAGACCGTATCGAGCGCCTCCACCCCCGCCGCCGAGGCGGCCACCGCGCACATCACGCGGGCGTAGCGCGGGATGTCGAGATAGCGGCCCTGCTCGTCGCGCGTCCGGGGCAGCCCCATCGCCGCCGACAGATCCTCGATCCCCCAGGAGACGGCGGCGATGCGCGGGCTCGTGGCGGCGATCTCCTTGATGTTGAGCAGACCCTCCGGCGTCTCGGTGGCGATCAGGACCAGCCGCGTGGAGCCGAAGGGCAGCCGGTGGCGCTGCTCGAGCGCGTCGAGCATGGCGGCGACCCGGCGGACGTCCTCGGCGCGGCGCGGCTTCGGCACCACGTAGCCGTCGGGGCGCCCCGCGATGGTCTCGGCGAGGTCCGCCTCCGCGTGGTCGGTGAAGACCGGATTCATCCGGATCCAGCGCTCGCGGCCGCCGAAATCGAGCGTCTCGAGCCAGCGCCGCACGATGGGCCGGGTCGCCGCCTTGCGATCGGGCGTCACCGCGTCCTCCAGGTCCAGGATCAGGCCGTCGGCGGGCAGGGTGAGGGCCTTCGCGATCATCTTCTCGTTGCCGCCCGGCACGAAGTGGAGCGAGCGCCGCATGCGGAGGATCCGCGCCCTCAGGCGCCCCGGCGCCGCATCATGGCGGCGCGGCGGCAGGTCATCACCACGTCGCCGTGCTGATTGCGCGCCCGGTGCTCGAAGATCACGATGCCCCACTGCGGCCGCGACTTCGACTCCCGCTTCTCCACGACCTCGGTCTCCGAGTAGATGGTGTCGCCGTGGAAGACCGGCTTCGGAAACTCGACCTTCTCGAAGCCCAGGTTGCCCACCGTGGTGCCGAGGGTGGTCTCGCCCACGCTCAGCCCCACCGCGATGCCCAGGGTGAGCAGGCTGTTGACGAGCGGCTTGCCGAACTCGGCCTTCTGGGCGGCGTGGAAGTCGATGTGCAGTGGCTGCGGATTCATGGTGAGGCAGGTGAAGAAGACGTTGTCGGACTCGGTGATGGTGCGGCCCGGCTGATGCCGGTAGACCTGCCCCGGCTCGAGCTCCTCGAACAGTTTGCCCGGCATCGTCGCCTCCGGTCGGGTGGGGTGCCCGCGGGCCGGCTCAGCCCGCGGGGAGGCGGGCGGCGTCCAGCTCGGCGATCACCCGGGCGCTCGAATCGACCCGCCCCAGCAACCGTCGGAAGTTCTGGCACGCGGCGGCGTGGAGCTCCTGGCTGGCCGCTCCGCAGCCGTCCTCCACGAGCAGGCAGCGGAAACCGCGGTCCGCCGCGTCCCGCGCGGTTCCTTCCACGCACGAGTTGGTGGACACCCCGGTGAAGACGAGCTGCTCCACGCCCCAGGCCCGGATGAGCCGCTCGAAGCCCGAGGAGTGGAACGCGCTCATGGTGGTCTTGTTGAGCACCGGCTCGTGCGGCCGGGGCGCCAGCGCGTCCAGGATCTCGTGCTCCCGCCGACCCCGCGTATTGCCCACCGCCTCCGCCATCGGCCGCATGTGGGGCGGCAGGTCGCTGTAGTCGGGCAGCTCCGAGCCCACCGTGAGAAACACCACGCGAAGGCCGCGCGCGCGAAACGCCTCGAGCAGGCACTGGATGGTCGGCACCAGCACCGTCTCGATGCGGTCGAAGCGCGCTGTGCCCTGCGCCTCCCGACCCTGGTCCTTCAGGAGGCGGCCCAGGCCCTCGTGGCGCGAGCCGCTCGCGTACTGCATGTCCACCACCACCAGCGCCACCTTCGCCGGATCGAGCCGGAACCCCGGATTGAACTGCTGCGCGTAGTCGGCGACATCGGGCATGACGCGGGAATCTAGCAGGCCGGACGCCGAAGCACGGCCGGGTCGATCCGGCGGGACACCCACTGGCCGTCGCTCGCGCTCCCGAGCAGCCGGCCGCGCTCCGCGATGACCTTGCCGCGGAGCAGGGTCATGACCGGCCAGCCCGACACCGCCCAGCCTTCCCACGGGCTGTAGTCCGTCACGTGGAAGTCGTCTCTCGTGAGCGTCTTGCGAATCGTGGGGTCGATCAGCACGAGGTCGGCGTCGCTGCCCGGGGCGATGACGCCCTTCTTGGGATAGAGCCCCAGGATCTTCGCGGCATTGGTCGCGGTGACGTCGGCGAAGCGCGTCAGCGACATGCCGCGCTTGACCACGCCCTCGGTGTAGCCGATGCCGATGCGGGCTTCCGCTCCCACGTTGCCGCCGGTGACGTCCTCGATGGTGCGGCCCTTGAGCTTGAGCTCGAGGCTCGTCGGGTACTCGTCGGTGGCGAGGGTGGAGAGCCCGTCGCGCACGAGGCCGTCCCAGAGCGCCTGCTGGTCCTCGGGGAACTTGAGCGACGGGTAGGTGTGCGAGCAGAACCCGCGCGGGGTCTTGTAGTACTCGGCGGTGAAGCAGGCGTACTGGTGCAGGGTCTCGCCGTAGACCGGCAGCCCCTGGGCCCGGGCCTCCGCCACCGACTCCACGCCCTCGCGGGCGGAGACGTGGACGAAGTAGACGCCGGCTCCGCTCGCCTTGGCGAGCGCGATGGTCCGGTGGAACGCCAGCAGCTCGGAGAGCTTGGTGTGGACGAGGTGGAGGTTGCTCCCCTCCATCCGCCCCTCCTCGCGGAAGCGCTCGTAGTTGAACTGCACGAGGTCCTCGTCCTCCCCGTGCACGACCATGATGCCGCCCGCCTTCGCGACCTTTTCCATGGCGAAGTGGATGCGCCCGAAGTCGATGCGGTTGCCCGCGCGCTTGGGATGGGGCGGGAGCACGTTGGTGGTGAAGACCTTGAAGCTCGGGTACCCCGCCTGGACCGCTTCCCCGATCTGGTCGAAGACGCGGATCGGCAACGCCCCCGCGAGCGTGAGGTGGAAGGCGTAGTCCACGTAGGAGTTGCCCTTCCACCGCGCCGCGCGCTGCTCGATCGCCGGTTGGATGTCGCTGCCCGGCCGCACGTAGGCGAAATCGATGTGGGTGGTGGTGCCGCCGCACGCCATCCCCTTCGTGTCCTCCTCGGGACCGAGGGTGATCGCGGGCTCCTCGGGATGGGACATGATCCCGTGGGCCAGATGGGCGTGCGGCTCGACGCCGCCGGGCGAGACGATCCGGCCCGCCGCGTCGATGACGCGGGCGCCGTCGGCGGGGAGCGTGCCGGGCGCCGCGATCACCGCGATCCGCTCGCCCTGGACCCCCACGTCCCAGAGGCCGACGCCCTGCGGGGTGATGACCTGCCCGTTGCGGATCACGAGATCGAGCACGAGGGGAGCCTAGCCCAGGTGACGCGCGGCCGTCAACGCTCGCTCACGGCAGCGCCGGCCGGCGCCGCCGCCACGCGGTCGCCCGCTCGTAGGCGTCGCCCAGCCGGAGCAGCGTCGCCTCCTCGAAGGGGCGCCCGACGAGCTGCATCGCGAGCGGGCGCCCGTCGGCCGCCGCCCCGCAGGGGAGGGAGAGCGCGGGGAGGCCGAGCGCGTTGAACGGTCGCGTGAGCCGTGAGAAGCGCCCCATGCGCGCGACGACGGCCGCGGAGGCGCCCGCCTTGGCGTCCGCCAGCGCGGGCGCCGGCTCGGGGATGGTCGGGGTGACCAGGACATCGATCCGGGAGAAGACCGAGTCGATGAACTCGCGCGTGAACCGGGCGCGGAGACGCTGGCCCTGAAGGTACTCGTACGCGCTCACGGTGAGCCCCGGGGCCAGCCGATCGCGCACCGCCGGCTGGAGCTCGTCCGGCCGCTCCTTGAGGAGGCGCGCGTGGACCGCCGCGCTCTCCGCGCGCACCATCGGATTGTTGCACGCCTCCGTCATCGGCATGGGGTCCGGCACCGTCACCGGCTCGACGGTGGCCCCGCGGTCCCCGAGCACCGCGACCGCCTCCGCGAGCGCGCGCGTCACCGCCGCGTCGAGGCCCTCCGCGTAGAAGCCGCCGGCCACGCCGACGCGAAGGCCTCGGGCGTCGCCGCTCAGCGCGGCGAGGTAGTCCGGCACCGCCGCGTGGCTCGAGGTGGCGTCGAGCGGATCCGGCCCGGCGATCAGGCTCAGCAGGAGCGCGGCGTCCCGGGTGGTACGGGCGAGCGGCCCCACGTGATCGTAGGACCACGACAGGGGCATGACGCCCGCGCGGCTCACCCGTCCATAGGTGGGCTTGAGCCCCACCACGCCGCAGCACGCCGCGGGCAGCCGGATGGAGCCCCCGGTGTCGGTGCCGAGCGCGCCCGCGGCCAGGGCCGCCGCCACCGCCGCGCCGGACCCGCTGCTCGAGCCGCCCGAGACGTGGCCGAGCCGCCACGGGTTCTGCACGTCGCCGTGATGGGCATTGTCGCCGAAGGGCCCCAGGGCCAGCTCGCTCATGTTGAGCTTGCCCAGTGTCACCGCGCCGCCCGCCACGAGCCGCGTCACCGCGGTGCAGGGCGGGCCGCCCACGAAATAGTCGGCGGTGCGGGTGCCGCACGACGTGGGCAGACCCTCGATCCGGCAGAGGTCCTTGTGGGCGAGGGGCACGCCGTGGAGCGGGCCGCGCCAGGCGCCCGCCGCCGCCTCGCGCTCGAGCGTCCGGGCCGCGGCCAGCGCGCCGTCTCCGTCCACCGTGATGAAGGCGCGCAGCGTACCGTCGAGCTTCGCGATGCGGTCGAGATACCCCCGGGTCAGCTCGACGGGGGAGATCCGACCGGCCCGCACCGCGGCGGCCAGCTCGCTGATCGGCCCGAAGAGCACGTCGTCCATCCCTCACATCCCCAGGTAGGCGCGCTGCACGTGCTCGTTGTCGAGCAGGTCGCGGCCCGCGCCCGAGAGCACCACCCGACCGTTCTCGAGCACGTAGCCGCGCCCGGCCAGGCCCAGCGCCTGGCGCGTGTTCTGCTCGACCAGCAGCACGGTGGTGCCCGCGCGATTGATCTCGGCCACGATCGCGAAGATCTCCTGCACGATCTTGGGCGCGAGGCCCAGGGAGGGCTCGTCGAGCATCAGCAGCCGCGGCCGCGCCATCAACGCCCGGCCGATGGCCAGCATCTGCTGCTGGCCGCCCGACATGGTGCCGGCGGCCTGGCGCCGCCGCTCGGCCAGGATCGGGAAGAGCCCGAGCACGCGGTCCAGGCTCTCGCGCCGGTGGAGACGGGCCGCGCGGGTGTAGGAGCCCAGCTCGAGGTTCTCGAGGACGGTGAGGCTCGGGAAGATCTTCCGTCCCTCCGGCACCTGCACCACCCCCTGCTCCACCACCGCGTGACAGGGCAGCCGGTCGAGGCGCGCGCCGTCGAGCCGGATCTCCCCCGCCCGCGGGCGCAGGAGCCCCGAGATCGCGCGCAGCATGGTGGTCTTCCCGGCGCCGTTGGCGCCGACCACCGAGAGGATCTCCCCGGGCTCGATGTCGAGATCGACCCCGCGCAGCGCGGGCAGATCGCCGTAGGCCACGTCCACCCCGCGGAGCGTGAGCAGGCTCATCGCCGTACCTCCACCGGCTCGCCCAGATAGGCCTCCACCACCCGCGGGTCGCGCGCCACCGCCGCGGGGGCCCCCTCCGCGATCTTCTCGCCGTGGTGCAGGACCACGAGGCGGTGGGAGAGGGCCAGGATCGCGCGCATCACGTGCTCGATGATCAGCAGGCTCACGCCACGCTCGTGAATGCGGCGGATGAGACCGATGAT
The DNA here is from genome assembly GCA_035463855.1 of Candidatus Deferrimicrobiaceae bacterium. Lineage (GTDB taxonomy): Bacteria > Methylomirabilota > Methylomirabilia > Rokubacteriales > CSP1-6 > CAMLFJ01. The sequence continues at coordinate 31,963 of DATHSW010000199.1, forward strand.
CGCCTCGATCTCGGTCGGGTTCAGCCCCGCCATGACCTCGTCCAGCAGCAGCAGCCGGGGCCCGGTGGCGAGCCCGCGGGCCACCTCGAGCCGCTTGCGGTCGGCGAGGGTGAGGTTGCGGGCGGCCACGTCGCGGCGCGGCCCCAGCCCGACGAAGTCCACGATCTCCGCGGCCTGCCGCCGGGCCGCCGCGACGTCGCGGGCGCGGTTGAAGGCGCCCACCATCACGTTCTCGAGCGTGGTGAGGCCGGCGAAGGGCTGCACGAGCTGGAACGTCCGCGCGAGCCCGAGCCGGCAGATGGCGTGGGGCTTGAGCCCGACCAGGGAAACGCCCTCGAAGCGGATCGCGCCGTCGCTCGGCGGGTGGAACCCGGCGATGAGGTGGAACACGGTGGTCTTGCCGGCGCCGTTGGGCCCGATGAGCCCCACGATCTCGCCCGGCGCGACGGTGAGGTCGAACCGGCTGACGGCCTGGAGCCCGCCGAAGCGCTTGCTCAGCCCGCGGACTTCCAGACCGGCGCTCATGCCGCGCCCGCCCGGCGGCTCCGCAGCCAACCCATGAGCCCGTTCGGCAGGAACGAGATGACCAGGATCAGGATCAGCCCGTAGAGCATGATGTCCGCCCCCGCCCGCCCGCGCAGCACCGCGCGGGTGATCTCGGAGATCGGGGTGAGCACGAAGGACCCGAGCAGCGGGCCGGCCACCGTGCCCGCCCCGCCCACGATGGCGGGCAGGAGGCCCCCGATGGAGATGGCGGGCCCGAAGGTCAGGCTCGGATCGATGTAGGCGAAGTACTGCGCGTAGAAGGTCCCCCCGAGCGCGGTGAGGAACGACGACACCGCCATCGCGGAGAGCTTGGTGGCGAGCGCGTTCACCCCGGCCGCCTCCGCCGCGTCCTCGTTTTCGCGGATCGCGGCCAGCGCGTAGCCCATGCGCGATCGCTCGATCGCCCGGCAGATCAGGAGCGCGCCCAGCACCATCCCCAGGATCACGTAGTAGTACGGCAGCTTGCCCGCGAAGAGGAACTGCAGGGGGGCCGAGCCCCCCCGGCTCGGCACCACGAGGCCGAGCGAGGAGCCCACCGCCTTCCAGTTCACCGCCACCACCCGCAGCATCTCCGCGAACGCCAGGGTCACCAGCGAGAAGTACGGCCCGCGGAGCCCGTAGCGGAAGGACAGGTAGCCCGCGAAGAGGCCGAAGCCGGCCGCGAGCGTGCCTCCCACCAGCATGCCGAGCCAGGGCGTGAGGCCCAGGTGGAGGAAGAGCAGGGTCGAGGTATAGGCCCCGATGCCGAAGAAGGCGGCGTGGCCGAACGAGAACTGCCCGCCGTAGCCCCCCAGAACATTCCAGCACGCGCCGAGATAGCCGAAGAAGAGGATGCTGATCAGCACCTCGAGGGCGTACTTGGGCAGGAGCGGCGGCACCGCCGCGAGCAGGGCCAGCCCGAGGACGATCGCGAGCCTAGCGGCCACGGCGCGCTCCGAAGAGGCCCTCCGGACGCAGGAGCAGCACGATCACGAAGAGCCCGAAGACGACGAGCTGCTTGAGCGAGCCGGGCAGGAAGGCGGCCCCCAGCGACTCGGCCAGGCCCACGATGAAGCCGCCCAGGAGGGCGCCCAGGAAATTGCCCATGCCCCCCAGCACCACCACCACGAAGGCCATGATGTTGAAGCTCTCGCCCACGTCGGGGGCCACGTAGAAGAACGGGGTCACCAGCGCGCCCGCCACCGCCACGCACGCCGAGCCGATGCCGAAGGCCACGCCCCGGATGCGCGAGACGTCGATGCCGACGAGCATCGCGCCTTCCGCTTCCTCCGAGAGCGCCCGGATGGCCTTGCCCGCGTCGGTCATTCTGAGAAATGCCCAGAGGGCGAGCGCGATCAGCACCGCCCCGCCCGCCGCGATCAGCCGCGGCACCTCCACGAGCACGTCGCTCACCATGAAGGACGCCCCCGAGTAGGCGACGCGCACGGTGCGGAAGTCGCCCTGCCAGAGCACGAGGGCCAGGTTCTCGAAGAACAGCGCCAGGCCCAGGGTGAGCAGGAGCTGGTTGTGCTCGGCGGCGGCCCGATTGGGCTCGATGACGATGCGCTGGATCAGGACCCCGATGCCGAAGAAGAGCGGACCGGTGACGAGGATCGAGAGATACGGATCCAGGCCCAGCAGCACGAAGAGCCAGTAGGAGGTGTACATCCCGAGCATCATCACCGCCCCGTGGGCGAAGTTGATGATGCGGAGGACGCCGAAGATCAGCGAGAGCCCGCTCGCCACGAGCCCGTAGACGCCGCCGAGCAACAGGCCGCTGACGACGGCCTGGTAGAAGAGCCAGGTCACCTCGCGGCGACTAGCCCTTCCACTTGGGGACGGGGAACACCGGCTTGGCCTCGACGAAGCGCGCGGGCCCCACCACCACCGGCTTGCCGCCCTGCACCTGCAGCAGCGCGGGAGTGGCGTTGACGTTCTCCCCGGCGGCGTCGAAGCGGATGGCGTCCTGGGTCAGGATGTGGTCGGTGAG